>CALFYS010000027.1 GCA_937952245.1 uncultured Alphaproteobacteria bacterium
GTGATGGGGGATTATTCAGGGCGTGCCAAATCGGTGATATGGGCGCGCAATTCAGCGATGCCGAGACCTTTTTCCGATGAAGTGGCGAAAACCCCCGGCCAAGCGGCAACATGGCTGGCGGCTTCTTTTTCCGCCGCCGCGATCACGGCGTTTTGTTCTTTGGCTTTTAACTTATCCAATTTTGTCAGCACCAAAGCCCAAGATACCGCCGAATCATCAAAGATTTTCATAATCTCACGATCAACATCCAAAATGCCTCTGCGGCTGTCGATCAACAACATCACCCGCATTAATGTTTGTCGGCCTTTCAAGAAAGCCAGCGTCAGGCTGGTCCATGCTTTGATGTCAGATTTTGACGCTTTGGCATAACCATAGCCGGGCAAATCCACCAGCCGCATCCGCCCCGCCAGATCAAAAAAGATCAATTGCTTGGTGCGCCCCGGGGTTTGTGATGTTCGCGCCAAAGTCTTGCGCCCGGTCAGGGCATTGATCAGCGAAGATTTGCCAACATTAGACCGGCCAGCAAAAGCAACCTCCGGTCCATCCATCGGCGGCAACGCGGGGATGGATGTGGACGCGGCGATAAAGTCACAATTGCGGGCAAATAATTTGCGCCCCTTTTCCAACCGGATGGCATCATCCGGTGATGGATCATTGGGGGTCAAATCATGGTCATGATCGGTCATGTTCAGGCCTTTTTCTGAGAGGCCTTTTTGACAGACTGCATGATAAACCACTGCTGGCCAATCGACAGGATGTTGTTCCATGTCCAGTAAATCACCAAACCCGCGGGGAAGGTTGCCAATAGGAAGGTGAAGAACAATGGCATGAACTTAAACACTTTCGCCTGAATAGGATCAGGTGGCGGCGGGTTCAATGACATTTGCACAAACATGGTCACGCCCATCAAAATCGGCCAAATCCCAAGGTTCAAGAAATCAGGGAAGATGGCGGTGGAATACGGCAATAACCCAAAGAGGTTTAAGATGGAGGTCGGGTCAGCCTGACCAAGGTCAGTGATCCAGCCATAGAATGGCGCGTGGCGCATGGCAATATCAATGAACAGCACTTTATAAAGCGCAAAGAACACAGGGATCTGCAACAACACCGGCAAACACCCCGCCGCTGGATTGACCTTTTCATTGCGGTAAAGCTGCATCATTTCCTGTTGCTGGCGTTGGCGATCATCACCAAAGCGTTCGCGCAATTCCTGCACTTTTGGTGCCAGTTCGCGCATTTTCGCCATGGATTTGTAAGATTTATTCGCCAAGGGGAAGAAGGCCAATTTCACAACAACTGTCAGGGCGATAATCGCCAGACCGAAATTGCCCAATTGTTTGTTCAGCCAATTTAACGCGTGGAAGAACGGCTTGGTCAGGAACGGGAACCATCCCCAATCAATGGCATGGTCAAGACGTTCAATGCCGTCGCTGTCATTATAACCGTTCAGCACATCCACATCTTTTGGCCCTGCGAAAATGCTAAATTGACGCGAAAGGTTGGCGCCATCGGCGATGGTTGCGCCGCCGGTGATGACGTCAACTTGGGTAGGCTGGTGATTGCTGGTGCGGCCTTTAACGCGATTGAAACTAAACAGGGTATCGCTCTGGTCATGGGGGATAATCGCCGCCAGCCAGAATTTATCGGTAATCCCGATCCACCCTTTAATATCTTCACTTTCAAACCGTTCGGTGCGATAGCCATCATCGTGAATATCGTCATAGCCAATCTGTTCTTTGACATCTTCAACAAAGACACCAATCGGGCCTTCATAGGAAATAAAGAAATCACTCACCGACGGCTTGTTGCGTAGCATCCGCGCAAAATGGCGGATGGTCTTCGCCTCGCCGCTGATGTTTTCTGCTTTGGCATCAACGGTGATCAAATAGCCATTGTCCATTGTATAGGTCAGGCTGTACCGAATGCCGTTTTCTTCATGGCTGAGGGTGACAGGCGTTTCAGGGGTCAGGACATTGCCGCTGGCCTGCCAAATCGCATTTTTATCAATCAACGGTTGGCTGTTGCCATCAAGGAAGCCAATCTCGGTGAAATAGCTGTCCTCATCCCCTGATTTTCTTAAAAGCGCGACGCGATTTTCATCATCCAGCGTTTCTTCGCCGTAATCGAGCAATTTGATGTCATCAATCCGGCCGCTGGCCAAAGAAATACTGCCTTCGATTTTATCGGCTTTGATCTGGATACGCTCAGCGGTCGCCGCCAATGGTGCCGCCGCGATTTGCGCTTCTAGGGCTTCCGCGCTTGGGGTGGCGGGAAGGCCTTCAACAGTCTGGCCAGCATAACCTTCTTCGGTTTGGGTTTGCTGGATAGGCTCATCAGGGATGAAATAAATCTGATAAACGATCAAAATCAGCATCGACAAAGCGATCGCCATGATCAGGTTGCGGTTGTCACCATTCATTTCAATGCTCTCCTTTGAGCCTTAACATATTATCTTCAAACGTCATTCAAGAGAGCGTTTATTGCTCGTCCTTTGATGTCACCTTTTTTGGCACAGGATCAACGCCTGATCCACCCCAAGGATGACATTTTCCCAACCTTTGTAGCGTTAAATAACCACCTTTTGCGATCCCATGCAATTGAATTGCCTCAATCGCATAGGCTGAACAACTGGGGGCGAATCTGCAATTCACCCCCAAGAGCGGTGAAATTAACACGCGATAGGCCTGAAAGGGCAGTAAAAAAAACCAAATCACGAGCCGTTGGAGGTGATTTCTTTGGGGCAAAGGATGGGTCATGATGCCCCCTGATCATCGGGCGAGCTGCGCTTTAAGGCTTTGTTGAAATCTTTGATCAATTGCGCCCATTCCACCGAAGGCGTGTTATGGCGGGCGATCAGCACATAATCACACCCTTGTTCAGCTTGAGGGGTCAGCACGTGCCGCACAATTTCACGCAAACGGCGTTTGGCGCGATTGCGGATGACGGCGTTACCTATTTTCTTGCTGGCGGTGATGCCATAGCGGGCGGGCTTGTCATCGCCGCGATTCCGCCGCTGGACAATAACAGAATACGCCACGCCTTTATCACCGCGTTTTGATGCGGCAACAAAATCGTGACGTTTGGTAAGAATCTCTGGGATTGACGTCCGTTGGATATGGGGTTCTGCTTGTGGCATCACCTTAGTCCTATTAGAGGTTGCCCGAAATGGGTTTCCTTATGGGGACGGTCATCAAGGCAACGGGATCATGACATCATGATCCCATCAGGGTTATGCGCTCAAGCGCTTGCGGCCCTTAGCCCGACGTGCCTGAAGAACACGACGACCGCCAACGGTAGCCATACGCGCACGGAAGCCGTGACGACGCTTGCGTACCAAATTGCTGGGTTGGAATGTCCGTTTCATGACGGGGACTCCTGAAAAATTGTTGATGCAGATGTTTCTGCGAATGGCGCTTTATAAGCAAATGAAGGGGGCTAGTCAATCGCAAAGGCCGCAAATGCGGTTGGAATTTATCATTTGATCCCTGAAAAGACCATTTCTTTGGCGGTTATTGATGAAATTCATCCGGAAACATCATTTTTCTGGAATTTATTAACGAAAAATTAACTTTTTCACCCTATACTTTTGGATAGGTCACCGAAATTAAGTGTTTTGCGTTGTTGGTTATGTTTGAACGTGTGATTCGATTTTATTCTGAGCCGATTTACCGGTTGTCCCGGCGGTTGCTGTTAATGATTCTGGGCTTTGTGATTCTGGCGCAGGTGTTGATTCTGATCCCGGCTTTGCCTGGTTTCCATCAATCTGAAATTCAAAACCGTATGCGGGAATTGGCTTTTATGGCGGAATTGCGCTTG
>CALFYS010000028.1 GCA_937952245.1 uncultured Alphaproteobacteria bacterium
GAAGCGATTGCTGTTTATCAAGGCAAACCCCGCCAAAATTTTATTGATGATTAACTCTGTTCTTGGTGATACGAAAATCCGCTCCGCCATTATCAGTTGCCTAACGGAATTTGTGAATAATCCTGACCATAAAGAACTTTATACCAACGCTAACCTGAAGAAATTAACACGCATGATTGGCACAAGACAGGCCATGCAAGAATTGGGTATTCAGGATATAAACGCCATTAAAACCCTGATTAATGATGATATGATTAATAGGGTGATAGCTTAAACCACCCCTCACGAGTTCAGGCGAGAAAGCCGGCGGTCGCGGCCACAGTTAAAGCGATAGAATTTATATTTCACCGACCGCTTTTTATAAAAATCCTGATGCTCTTCACGCACCGGGTAAAACGCGCTTTCCTGTTCAATCGGCACCACAGATGTGGTGGGGGCAAGCGCTTTGGCAAGCGCCGCTTCATCCGCGGTCTTCACATAAATCGCCGGCGAATACGAATGGCCGCGGTCACAAAACTGCCCGCCATCATCTTCATAATCCACCGTCCGGTAAACGTGCTTCACCAGGTCTTCAAAACTGATCACCTCAGGGTCATAAATCACTTTCGCCGCCTCGCGGTGGTCGCCCCATTTGCCCGAATAATATTGCGGGTTGGGGGTGGTGCCGCCGGTAAAGCCGCTGATCACCTCAACAACGCCATCCAGTTTTTCGGAATCCGCTTCGGTGCACCAAAAACACCCGCCGGAATAGATAAAGCTCGGCGGCTCATCCATGGCGCGGCTGGGGCTGATGCCGATGCTGATGCTCATCAACAGTCCCGCCAGCGCGGCGAGGGCCACTGTGATAGGCGTGGGATTTGTTGCGGGATTGGGCGTGGTGTTGGTTAGGGTATTGGTTGGGGTATTGCTCAAGTTATTCCTCATGGCTCGTCTTGCTTTCGTCTGTCTTCAAAGGGTCTTGGTTCAAGTGATCTTGCTTAACGGGTCTGGGTTTAAGCGATCAATACCATCACCTTCATCCATCATTATGGTCAAATCATGTCGATCTGGTGGCAAGATGTTTGGGGGGCAGGCGGCAAGACCGATGCCGCGGCCTTGAAATGAAGTCCTTTTCATTTCCGTGGGTGGGTGATATATAAATCGTAATGTCAGCGGTCGCGCCTTGCCGCGCGGCTCTTTCAGAAAACATCACTTGTTTTCACGGCGGTATCGCCACACTGCGGGTATGATGTAATGGTAGCCTGTCAGCTTCCCAAGCTGAACGCACGGGTTCGATTCCCGTTACCCGCTCCATTTTCCCCATCACATCATGTGCTAACACATTGATTTGTAGG
>CALFYS010000029.1 GCA_937952245.1 uncultured Alphaproteobacteria bacterium
CTTGCTGAAATGAATGATTTGGCGTCGGCGGCCTCTTCATCCTCAACAAAATTATTCCATGGCGGGTTGCGTTATCTTGAATATTTTGAGTTCCGATTGGTGCGCGAGGCACTGATTGAACGTGAAGTTTTGCTCCGAAATATGCCGCATATCAGTTGGCCGATGCGGTTTGTTCTACCGTATCATAGCGAGATGCGGTTTGAATCCACAACGCCATTATCGCGGCTGTTGGGGGCTTTGCTTCCGTGGTTAAAAGGCCGCCGTCCATCATGGCTGATCAGGTTGGGGCTATTTTTATATGACCACCTCGGGGGGCGTAAAATTCTGCCCGCAACAAGGGTTGTGAATTTAAATCAAGATCAAACCGGCACACCCCTTAATGATCATTTCCATCATGCCTTTGAATATTCTGATTGCTGGGTGGAAGATTCGCGGTTGGTTGTTTTAAATGCCCGTGACGCTCATTTGCGCGGGGCTGATATTATGACGCGAACCAAAGTTATATCAGCGAAACGACAACATGGTCTCTGGCAGATCGAAGCCAAGGTTGGTGACGGCAAGAAACCGCTTTATTTTTATGCCAAGGCGATGGTGAACGCCGCTGGACCATGGGTTGAAAATATCATCAGCCAAAGCACAAAACCCTCCCCAAAAGGCCAATTAAGATTGGTGCGAGGCAGTCATATCATTACCAAGAAATTATTTGACCATGACCATGCGTATTTTTTGCAGGGCAATGATGGCCGAATTATTTTCGCCATTCCCTATGAACAGGATTTCACCTTGATTGGCACAACTGATGTCGATCACCCTAATGCTGGCGAAAAGCCTGTTTGTTCGGAAGAAGAACAAACCTATTTATGCGATTTTGCCTCCCAGTATTTCAAAACACCCATCCGCCAAACTGATATTGTCGCTACGTTTTCAGGGCTTCGGCCTCTCTATAATGATGGCACGGGCCAAGCCAGCGCGGCGACCCGTGATTATGTGTTGAAACTTGATCAGGAAAATGGCGCACCATTGCTCAATGTCTTTGGCGGTAAGATCACGACCTACCGGAAACTTGCTGAATCAGCACTGCAAAAATTATCGCCTTTTTATGAAAGTTTAGACAAGTCATGGACAGCAGAAGCCCCGCTCCCTGGGGGTGATTTTCCCCATGATGGGGTTGATGATTTGATTGATCAAATTCACCAGCAACATCCTTATTTGCCAGAGGGTTTAGCCCGCCGTATGGCGCGTGCCTATGGCACGGATACATTTACAATTTTGGATGGAAAAGCTGACGTTGCTGATCTGGGGGAAGATTTTGGCCATGGGGTTTTCGCCGCTGAATTGAACTGGGTCATGGATCATGAATGGGTGATGACCGTTGAAGATTTTATCTGGCGGCGGACAAAATTGGGGTTGGTCTTATCACCGGATGCGGTGAAAAAAATTGCGGCCTATATCCACGCCTATCAAACGCACGGCTAAAGTTGCGCCGCCTCGCTAAATGTAAAGACACTGTGGTTCCGATAGGTCTGATTGGCTTTCGTCAGGATGGATGGAAAATGTTGATGCCGCGGGGCATCCGGCCATTTATGCGGCTCAATACATAGGGCGGGAAAAGGATTAAAACCCTTGCCATCAGGGTCTTTTAAATCAGCGTCTAATGCTTTTGGGCAGTAGAGTTGAAGGCCGGGCTGGTTGGTTGCAACCGTCATTTTGATGGAAGAAATGGGACTGTAAAGAACCGCCGCATCTTGGTGTTGGTCTCGTGTTGGGTTCAGGCAGAAATGATGATCCAAGACGTCTTGGTTTTGTGCCGCCAAAAACGCCAGTTGTTTTGATGGGTTGAAACAGAATTCATCCGATGCGGGCTTAATGATTGTTCCTGTCGGCAGGTTGAGCCTATCTTTTTCCAAATACCCATCAGCGTTTAAATAGAGATAATGGGAAAGAACAGAGCCGTGATCATCAAGGCAGAAATAAGGATGAAACGCCATATTACAGACCGTATCTTGATCACTGGTCATGGTCAACTCCACGCTTAGTTTGTCTTCACCATCAGCATGGCTGAGCCGATATTGGCATTGAAATTGCCTGTTCCCCGGCAAGCCAAGCGCGCCATCGGCTTGATGGATTTGAAAAATAATACGGTCATCCTCATGCAAAGCCACCTGCCATAATTGCCGCCCCAATCCGTTCTGCCCGCTATGAATCGATGTTTCCCCTTCGTTTTGTTCAAGGACAATATCCTTGCCATCAAGGGTAAACCGCCCGCCCGCGATACGGTTGGCGATAGGGCCTGCAATCGCGCCAAAATGTTGATGATGGCTGGGGTATGATTGCGGGTGTAATTCTTTGATTAGGGAAAATTCATGGGGGGCGTAAAATAACGCCGCCGCGGACGCGCCAATAGTGGTTGTTTTCAGCTGCAATCGCCCAGAAGATATAGTGAAAAATTCAGGCGTCATTTTTACTAGGATTTCGACAGATGCTCGGTGATGGTAAATTGCGGTCCTGAAACCGAATACG
>CALFYS010000030.1 GCA_937952245.1 uncultured Alphaproteobacteria bacterium
CATCGTGTCAAGACCGGGCATTGGCCGGACTTCTTTTTGCCAAGCGGTCACAAAGTCACGCATGCGAACATCACGTGTATCAGCGGTAAGGAGTTCAACAACAATCCCCGCGCGGTTATCAGAAACCCCTCTTGCGCCGCCACCATTGCCGCCGCGTTTGGTCGTCCCCAGATTAGCAACCGCCATCTGCACAAGCCCACCTTCACCATTGGTGAGTTTATCTTCGGCGACATCCAACGCGCGTTCCAATTCCACCAGCATTTCATTGGTCTGCTGGCGAGACGTGCCCGGCGCCATAATAATATTCCCATAGGCAATATCCGCCTCAGGGGAGGAGAAGAAGACAAAATTAACACGTCCCCCTGCCATCATCCCCACGGAGGCGATCAACAGCGCCATGGCCAGCGACATGGTTGCCAGTCGCCATTTCACCGCGAAGGCCACCAACCGTTTAAACGGCCCATCACGGAAAGCGTTAAACTTGGCGTCAAACCAAACCCTGAACCCTTTGGTCTTGGGTTTAGCGGAGCGCCCAAAATGCGCCAAATGCGCGGGCAGGATAAAGAACACTTCGATCAGGCTGGCGATCAGCACCGCCACCACCACCAAGGGGATGGCTGAAATAATCTCACCGATAATGCCTTTGACGGTAAAGAGCGGCAGGAACGCCGCCACGGTTGTCAACATCGCGCTGACCACCGGCGGCCCCATTCGTGTGGCGGCAATGCCCGCGGCTTTATCAATCGGCAGCCCGCGTTTTTCCTTCAGATATTCGGTATGCTCACCAATCACAATCGCGTCATCCACCACAATCCCCAAGGCCATGATCAAGCCGAATAATGAGATCATATTGATGGTTTGCCCCATGGCCAGCATGACGCCAAAAGTCGCTAAAAAGGCAACGGGAATCCCCATGGCGACCCAGAAGGCCACCCGCGCCGATAAGAAGATGAACAAGACGATAATCACCAGCACCAAACCGCCAGCACCGTTTTTCACCAATAGCGAAATCCGTTCTTGGATCAGATTGGCGCGAACATCATATTGCTCAATGGTCAGGTTCTGGGGCGCGGTCAGGCGATAATCCGCCAGCCAATCTTGGATCACCTGATTAATTTCAAGCGAGTCATTGGTCTTGCCGCGGCGGAATTCCAATTCAATGGCGTTTTCACCCATGCGCGAGATGGAAACATAGGTGGCGTTTATCGTGGCATCGGTAATCCGCGCAATATCACCCAGCAGCACCCGACTGCCATCAGGGCGGATGATAATTTCTATATTTTCATATTCAGCGGCGGTCTTAAGAAGACCAAGCGAGCGCACCCTAAGCGCGCCATCTGCCAGCCGACCCGCCGGCACATCAAGTGAGGTTTGCCCCACAGAACGGGCAATATCATTCAGCGAAAGCCCCAGCCGTGCCAGTTCTGTTTCGCTCACTTCAATTCGGATGGTTTCATTCGGCAGGCCATTGATAATGACTTTATCAACACCAAGGCGTTGCAAATCTTCTTCGACATTTTTGCCAAACCGCCTTAAATCATCAACGCTATAGGGGCCTGACAGCACCATTTTTGAAATCGGGTCAAAAAACTCACCTTTGATGACTTTCGGCAATTCGGCTTCTTCAGGGAAATCAATCTGGCCAACGGCGGCTTCGACATCGGCCAGCCCTTGCTTCATATCCGTGCCAAATTCAAATTCAACTTCAATCGAAGCGCTGCCTTCATAGGAATTCGCCGATACTTTTTTGACATTGGAAATTGTCCGCAATTCAGGTTCAAGCGGCTGAACGATATTGGCATCGACATCTTCCGCTGTTGCCCCTGTCCAAGTCACAGATACGGCGACAACTTCAACATCAAAACTGGGGAAGAACTGACGGTTCAGGCGATCAAGCGAAACCACGCCCAACACCAGCATCAAGATCATCAACAGGTTGGCGGCGGTTTTATGCCGAATAAAAAAATCAAGAAAGGGAGATGCTGTCATGATTAATTCTCTTGAGCACCGACAACTTCAACCAATGTGCCTTGCGCCAAGCCCGGGATGCGGGTGGAAACCACTTGATCACCGTTTTGCAGATCACCTCGAACATAAACCTGACCTTCAGATTTGCTCAAAATTTCAACTTGGCGGCGATCCGCCCTGCCCTCAACCACGATGAAGATATGATCACGGTCAAAGATGGCGGCCTCAGGCAAGATCACGACATCTTCCAGCATCAATGTGGGGTAATTGATTTCAACAAAGGCACCGGCGGGGATGGGCGGCATTTGACCTGCTTTTGATTGCGGCAGATTGGCATAGATACGCCCGCCGCCTTCATTGGCGTTAACATTGCCCTCGGTGCGGTCAATCGTTCCGGTGACGGTGACAACATCACGCCCGCCGGCTGTCCATGTCATTTCAACATCCTGACCAATCAACCGGTTGCTGATGGCATAGATTTCAGCCGGAACAATAAAGGAGACTTCAAGACTGTTGAGGTCAGTGATTTTCCCCAGCGTTGTGTTGCTGGAAAGGACTTGGCCAGAACCAATCACAACATCAGCCAGCGCGCCATCAAACGGCGCTCTCAGCACCGCGTCTTTTAAATTGCGCTCCGCTCTTTTCTTGGCGATTTTCAGCTGTTCAATGCGCGAATTTGATTGCAACAGGCTGTTTTTGGCAATGGATAAAGCCAATTGCGCATCATCTAGCCGCTTTTCAGAGGCAACGGAAGCGGCCTTCATTTGATTAACGCGATCAAATTGGCGCTGGCGCAGGGTTAATTGTGTTTGCAATTCGATCTTATTGGCGTCTTCGGCGGCCAATTGCACGGCGATGTCATTGACCGATAACGTCAGCAATTCGGTATCCAGCGTGGCCAAAACCTCACCTTTGCGCACCAAAGCCCCGTTCCGCATCACCGCTTCAACTGAGGCCACTTCACCGCCAATAGCAAAGCGTAAATCCGCGCTTCTGGCGGCGGTGACCGTGCCAAAAGCTTGTTGCACAGGGGCGGCGCTGACACGATCAGCGATGGTGACCGCCACTTTCCGCATTTCTTCTGATCGCGGGCGTGACGGCACTTCAGGCTTGCTGGACACCAAATACATGAAGCCACCAATGCCAAGACCAAGAATAACGAGAGCCGCCACAAGACGGGACAGCCCTGATAACACTGATTTCATTGCGGGAAATTTCATTCTGTCTTCCAATTCTAGGATGCGACTGTTGTATCGTTAAAAAACAACACCAAGACGCGAGGATAATCACGACTTGTTATGAACAATAAAAACTTTGAAGCATCTGTCTTTGTCTTACCATAAAGGTAGGGTTAAGCAAATATCATTCAATTGTTGAGGGAAAGGTTTTCTGCTTTCCATCCATGGCGTTCAATGCGACTATAACCCCGTGAATGTTAAGATGAATTTGCCATGGCGGCATCTTCCAGCAATTTCGGAGCCGCAATGCAACGGCATGGCCTTGTCAATTTTCTCTATTCTTGGATAAGCCACGCGTGGCCGACCATCCGGCTTTCCATGCCCCTGATCGTCGGGCAAGTGGCGATGATCGGCATTTGGACAGCCGATATTATCATGATGGGCTGGATTGATGCCGACGCGCTGGCGGCGGGGACTTTGGCCAATCGTCTTTATCAACCGATGTATTTCATTGCTATTGGCCTGACATTAGCGGTCAGCCCCCTCACCTCCCAAGCGTTAGGGGCAGGAAGTCGCCGCCAAGCCCGGCGCGTCATGCGGCAAGGCATATGGGTGGCGATTGCCTATGGCGGCTTGACCATCATTCCCATGTGGTATGGCGAGACATTGCTCTTGGTGTTGGGGCAAGACCCGTTATTGGCGGCGGAAGCGGATTTGTTTTTGAAACTCTTAGCCCCGGGGATGATCCCCACCTATATTTATTTTGTTCTGCGCCATTATGTTTCCGCCCATAAATTGCCAATGCCGCCGGTGGTGATCACTTGTATTGGGGTGGTGGTCAATATCGTGCTGAACGCGATTTTCTCAAAAGGGTATTTTGGCCTGCCTGTCTTAGGGTTTGCGGGAATTGGACTGGCCACCTCCCTGACATTTACTTTTATGGCGTTGATGCTGGCCTTATATGTCCATACCCAAAAACCATTTCGATTCACCCGACCTTTTGCCCGTATGTTCAGGTTTGATTTCACCATCATGAAACAATTGCTGGTGGTGGGATTGCCGATTGGCGTGACGCTGTTTGCTGAAACAGGAATGTTTATTGTCGCCGGATTTTACATTGGGCTTTATGGCAAGATTGCTGTCGCGGCATCGGGCATCGCCAATCAGATCGCGGCGGTCTCGTATATGGTACCGCTGGCCATCAGCCAAGCCGCCACCATCAGGGTTGGTCATGAAGCGGGGGCGGGCCGTATCCATGAGGCGATCAACGCGGCCTTGGCGGGGATCATGGTGACGATTGGCATCACCCTGATTTTGACCGTGATTTTATTGATCTGGACCGAAGGGTTTATCGCGCTGTTCTTAAACCCTGCTGACCTGCAATTTGATGATGTCATGACCGTCGCCATCCCCATGGTGGTGGTGGTGGCGATTTTCCAATTGGTCGATGGCTTGCAATGTATTTTCACCTCTGTTTTGCGGGGGATTAACGATACACGCTGGCCTGCCGTGATCTCGATCTTCAGTTATTGGTGTGTCGGTGTTGCCAGCGGTATTTATATCGCCAGCCAATGGGGTTGGGGGCCGATTGGCGTCTGGTGGGGGCTGTTCTTTGGCTTGACCGCCGCCAGTGTCTTTTTGCTCATCCGCTGTGTTATGCAAGCGCAAAAAATCATCCGCAATGGCCGAATTATGCTAAATTGACGATATGGAAGAAAATTCAACGGAAATGACATCAATAGGGGCATCTTTCGTTTTTCCTGAAAAACCTGCCCAAGACCTTGATCAGTTGCTGGAAAATACCGCCGCCATCGCCCCCCATCTGGCGGGGTTATTCCGCCGTCATGGTGATGATCTTGACGCCATCAAAGCCACGAAATTTGAAGAAATCCTGACATCTGCCGACAATGATTTGCGGCAAGTGTTGGAACAAACCCGTGATGAAAACCAAGTCATGCGCGCCATCCGCCTTTATCGCGGGCGGATCAATCATCTGGTCGCCATGTCGGATTTGCTGTCGCTTGCCCCTGTTACCGATCACCTGAAATGGTTGAGCCATGCCGCGGAAACCGCCTTGGATCAAACCGCCGCTTGGCTGACCCGTGAGGAAAATCAAGATCAGAACTGGATCATCCTTGGGCTTGGAAAATTGGGCGCGGGTGAGTTGAATTATTCTTCTGATGTTGACCTGATCATCATCACCCAGAATGACCCCGATGATCACGATACCGCCCAGCGTTATATTCGCCACACCAAGCGATTGACGAAACTGCTCTCCAGCCCCACCGCCGATGGCATTGGCTGGCGGGTGGATCTCCGGTTGCGGCCTGACCCCGGGGCAACCCCCGTTGCGATCAACCGCATGGCGGCGATGATCTATTACGAGAGCCTTGCCCGCACATGGGAACGTGCCGCCTTTATTCGCGCCCGCCCCGTTGCCGGAGACCGCGCCGCGGGCGCGGCTTTCTTGCGGGATTTAAACCCTTTCATCTGGCGGCGGTATTTTGATTATTCGGTTCTGGATGATCTGAAGATTATGTTGCGGCGGGAAAAACGCCCCGCTGATTTATTGGGCTATAATGTCAAAAATGGTCTTGGCGGCATCCGGTCGATTGAATTTTATGTCCATGCCCAACAGCTGATCGCGGGCGGGCGAGAACAAGATTTAAGGAAAGGTTCAACGCTGGACGCCTTAGAAACACTGGCGGCGCATCATTGGATCAGCACCGAGGCTAAAGATAACCTGAAAGCGGCCTATTTGATCTGGCGCAGGCTGGAACATCGCTTGCAGATGATCGGCGATGCCCAAACCCACCATTTGCCGAAATCCACCGAACAACTCACCAATATCGCGGCTTTTTGTGGCCATGATGATCTGACCGCCTTTAAAGACAGCGTCATTAACCTTGGCGATGTGGTGACGGCCAATACCGCTGATTTGATCACCCGGCTGAACCCCGACAACACCACCGAAGATGACGCCATCAGCATTGATGATGCCCGTATCGAAAGCCAATTGTTGGATTGGGGATATAGCCAGCCGCAAAACATCACCACCACCATCCAAGGTTGGCTGGCGGGGCGTATTCCCGCGACACGATCAACACGATCACGGGAATTGATGCGAAAATTATTGCCGCGATTGCTGCAACAATGCGCCGAAACAGACACGCCTGACCAAAGTTTTGCCGGCTTTGCCCGATTGGTGGAAAGCCTGCCCGCGGGTTTGCAATTATTCTCCTTGATCGACAGCCATGATGATATTGCCGCCATGATCATGGCCATCACCTTATCTGCCCCTGACTTGGCCGAAGAGATCAGCAAGCATCCGATGATGGCGGATGCGCTGTTATACCGTGATTTTTGGACACCGGTTGACGATTGGCCTGACCGAGAGGCCAGCCTGAAGCGCGCCATCGATGAGATTGAGTTTTACGAAGATGGGTTAAGCCTGTTGCGGCGGCAATGCCGTGAATGGAAATTTCAAGTCAGCGCGCAATTATTGCAAGGCGTGATTGATGGCGAACGCGCGGGATTGGATTACGCCGCCATCGCGGATGCGATTATCCGCGCCGCCCTGCCGCTTGTCATGAAAGAGATCAGCCGCCGATTTGGACAGATTGAACAGGCCAGCCTTGCTGTTATTGCCTTAGGGCGGCTTGGGGCAGAAGAAATGACCCTGACCTCTGATCTTGATTTGATCTTTATCTATGATGGCCAGAAAGACATGACTTCCGATGGCAAGAAACAGCTGGATGGCCATCAATATTTCTCGCGCTTTAGCCAAGAATTGATCAACGCTTTGTCTTCCTTGACCGCTGAAGGCCGCTGTTATGAAGTTGATATGCGGCTTCGGCCTTCTGGCAACGCCGGCCCTGTTGCCGTGCATATCGACAGTTTTATCCAATACCACCATAAAGACGCGTGGTTATGGGAACATCTGGCGCTGGTCAAAAGCCGGGTGATCGGCGGCATCAACCATGACGGGCTTACGCCTCAGATTGATGCCATCACCACGGATTGGATCAAATCCGCCTATGATGCTGAGGTGCTGCGGGACGAAACCAATGCCATGCGGGAAAAACTGCTGGAAGCGCAACCCGCCGCCTCCCCCCGTGATATACGCCGGATCGAAGGCGGGATTATGGATATTGATTTGCTCACCGCTATGTTGCAATTGCGCCCCGAAGCCAAGGCCATCCCTCGCCATTTGCGAAGCCGCGATGCCAGCGCTGATCTTGCCGAGATTGGCCTGATCACATCGGATGAAGCCCAGACCCTTGCTGAAGCGGTTCGTTTTTACAGCGATCTGATTCAATGGATTAGATTAACAAAACTGCCCACAGGCGCGATGGAAGATGCCAAATCCGCCCTTCCAACGGCCCTTCCAACAGCGATGGCAAAACAATTTAAAACTGAAACTTTTCAATCACTTGACCAAAAAATACTGACCATGGCCAAAACAATTTCAGCCATCACGAAAAAATATGTTTGCAAGCCTTAAAAAAGAGAGTAGAGAGCGAAAGTAAGAAGCGTTTCAAAACGCGTTTTAACCACCTGATTTTGTAACGCTTAACCAACAGGAGCACGAACCATGCGGGCTGCATTGCTGTCGTCTTGGACGCTGTTTTTTGGTATTTTCTTGTTCATGGCGGGCAATGGCCTGCAAGGGGCTCTTTTGGGCAACCGCGCCGAAGAATTATCCTTTGGTGATTTGATCACTGGGATCATTATGTCGGGTTATTTTGCGGGCTTTGTTCTGGGGTCAACTTTTGTTCCGAAATTGGTGAGCAGCGTTGGTCATGTTCGCGTCTTTGGCGCGCTGGCGGGGCTGGCTTCATCTTCTATTTTGATTCACGCGATTTTTGAAAATTCCTTTTTATGGATGGTGATGCGCCTTGTGACCGGCTTTGCCTATTCGGGGATGTATATTATCGCCGAAAGCTGGATCAACGATAAAGCCAGCAATGAAACCCGCGGGTCTTTATTATCTGTTTATATGATTGTCACCATGTCGGGGTTGATCTTGGGGTTGATGTTGCTGTCCTCCGGCGACCCTGAAGAAACCGATTTGTTTATATTGGTATCGGTGCTGGTGTCGATTGCTGTTGTGCCGATCTTGATGACAGCGGCGAAAGTGCCGGATATTCAAGAACCGGAAACCGTATCGGTGTTTCGTGTTTTCCATGTCTCCCCCCTTGCCGCGATTGGCATGGTGATGCAGGGGGTGACCTCAGCCATGATCTTTGGCATGGGGGCGGTTTACGCCACCAAATTGGGGCTGAGCCTTACGGAAATCTCTTTCTATATGTCGGCGGTGATGTTGGGGGCGCTGTTGTTGCAATACCCCATCGGTAAATTATCCGATGTGTTTGACCGCCGTTCTGTGATCGTGATTGTTCAGACCTTGGCGATTGTTGTTTCCGCCTTGGCCTATTTCACCGAATCCATGCATTTCTATGTCTTGCTGGTAACAGCGGCGATTTATGGCGGCATCCATACCCCGCTTTATTCTTTATACATTGCCCATGCCAATGACTTCCTCACCCCACGGCAGATTGTGGCAACGTCATCACGGCTGGTTCTGATCAATGGCGTGGGCGCGGTTTTTGGCGCGCCGATTGTGGGCTATGCCATGGGGATTTTTGGGCCATCGGCGTTTTATCCGACCATGGGGTTCTTCCATTTGTTGATGGCAGCCTTTGCGATTTACCGGATGACGGTACGTGAATCTTTGCCAAACGAAGCCCAGTCTCCATTTGTTGTGATCCCGCAACGTTCAACCCCAATGGCCACACAGTTGCTGCCTGATGCGCCATGGGAAGAAGGCACGGATGAAGACGAACATGATGCGGCGCAAGACAGCACCCGTCAAAACCCTGCCACTTAGGCCATCTGGTCATATCAACGGCTTTTGCAAACAGTAAATAATTTACAGTTTGCAAATTTTCACAAATTTCAATGCGCGGTCGAATTTTCTTTGATATTAAAGAATCAAGCCTTGCGAGAGGGCTTAACCCCCTTAATCAAAAGGGGCTTAATATCAAATGAGGCACGACATGACCGACCAACAAATCACAATCATTGCTGAAAGCTTTGAATCCGCCGCGCTTGAATTTCACAGACGTAATCTTTCTGATGAAGGCTATCGCATGGCGGGGCCCATTTCGACATCAACCATCGAACGGCTCGAAGGCCCTGATCGCCAAGTTATGTTTGAAGGCAAACCCATGTATATGGTGACATTTGTAAAATCCGCGTAAGGCCAAAAACTTCTCAACGAGAAGACCAGTTTTCCAATGGCTGTTCTTCTGCCCCTTTGCCCTGCTGATGGTACCCTAATCCCCACCGTTGGCAGGGCAACCTTTTTACTGTTTCGTCATAACAGACCAAGATCGCGCAATTCTTCGGCCATTTCCATTGGCATCGTCTCTTCGCCGCCCTCACCACTTGGCAAGTCAAGCGGCGCGTCTTTTTCTTCAAGATACCGCCACCCTTGAAACGGCCGATGGCGTTTTTCAAAAACAGGGATTAACCCGGGTTTCATGACAATACCGCAAGACACCCCGCCATCTTCACGCTCAACCTCGATAAATTCGTCAATCAATTGGCGGGCGCACATCTTGCCTTTGATCACCCAATAAATCGACCCGCCCCCATTACCATCAGCGCCACGTTCCGGCGGCAGTATTTCTTCAGCGCGGCGCGGGAAAGACCGGGTGACATGAATAATCTTGCCCCGCCGTGCCAGCACCTCTTGATGCCATTCGCGCAAGCTTTCAATGCTGGTGGAACCGACGGATAGTTTTTTCAAATGTAACGGCATGATGCCCCTCAATCATCGCGGAAACGTCAGAGACGTGAGAACTTATAATAAGAACAATGCGGCGAGACCAAGGAAAGTCAAGAAGCCAATGACATCCGTCACGGTGGTAATAAACACCGATGATGCCACCGCGGGATCAACCCCGAAACGCGATAATGTTAGGGGAATCGCCGTACCGCTTACGCCAGCGATGATCAAATTCGCCATCATGGCCACCGCCATCACCAGCGCCACCGACATATCCCCAAACCAGAAATAAGAGACAAGCCCCGCCGTGACGGCGAAAATACCGCCATTGATCACGCCGACGCTTAATTCCCGCAAGACAAACCCCATCACCGTGGAGCGCGACAATTGCCGGAGCGCCAAGGCGCGAACCGCCACTGTCACCGTCTGGGTGCCGGCATTTCCGCCCATGGAGGCGACAATCGGCATCAACACCGCCAAGGCGACAATCCGTTCAATGGCATCTTCAAAGAAAGAGATCACCACCGAAGCGGCAATCGCGGTCAATAAATTGACCATCAACCATGAGAATCGCGCCTGCAAGGTTTCCGCCAAGGTTGAGCGAATAGAAACATCACTGACCCCCGCGAGCGCCATCAAATCTTCTTCGGCTTCTTCGTCAATAACTTCAACAACGTCATCAACGGTGATCACCCCCACCAATCGGCCTTGGTCATCAATCACAGAGGCGGACACCAGCGCATAGCGGCGGAACAAAATAGCCACTTCTTCCTGATCCATGGTGACAGGGATTTGATGCGAGCTGCTTTCCATAATCTCCGATAGGCGGACAGGACGTTGCTGGCTCAACAACAAGCTTAACCGCACATGACCCAGCACCCGGCGGGCGGGATCAATAATAATGATGGCGTAAAATTCTTCAGGGAGATCATCTTCCCCCCGCATGAAATCAATGGTTTGCCCCACCGTCCAATGGGCGGGCGCCACCACCACTTCACGCTGCATCATCCGGCCGGCTGAATCTTCAGGGTAAGACAGGCCTTCTTCGACAATCAGGCGTTCCGCCGCCGGCAGAGAGGCCAATAACATGTCGCGTTCTTCATCATCCAGTTCTTCGATAATATCAATCGCGTCATCACTATCCATCTCAACAATGGCTTCAGCGGCTTTCTTGGCACCGATGGATTCCAGCGCGTCTTCCAGCAAATCATCATCAAGATAGGTCAATGTATCCGGATCAAGCACCGGCGCCATCATCACCAAAAGACGTTTGCGCTGAGGCGTGTTGAGCCGTTCGATCAAATCCGCCTGATCCGCAGGGTGCAAGGGCGAGACCAACGCCCGCACGCGCCTTGTATGCCCTTCCGCCAATGCCGCGATCACCGCCACTTCGACCTTAGGCGTCATCCCATAAAGGCTGGACAACTGATCAATGTGATCACGGCCAGCGGCATGGGGCTGATTTCCTTTTTTATGGTCGTCCATAGGATGAACCTCTTGTTGAAATTAACGGCGTTCTATTGCGGATTAAAACTCCAGATCAAACAAACCCAGTTTTCTTGTGTAAGGATCAAACCTGACCTGATGCCCCAAAGGCGGTTGTGAGCGCTGGGCGCAATCCATCCGCTCACAGACATGGCACCCAATCCCGATCGGCACCGGCTGGCTTGATTTGCCTAAATCCAGCCCATCGGCATGGACAATATCTTTGGCATGGGCAACATGACAGCCCAAGGCCACCGCAAATTCTGATTCCGGCTGGCCAGGCGGTGACCATAGGGGCGAGACCGTCCGCGCCATGGTGAAGACCTGTTCGCCTTCTTCCAATTCAGCAATCTGGGTGATGATTTTTGACGGCACCCGAAAGGCTTGATGCACCACCCAACGCGCGCAGGTCCCGCCATGATTGGCAAATTGCATCTTCCCTGCCGACAAGCGTTTGGAAATATTCCCCGCTAAATCCGTGCGAATAAAGAAGAACGAGATGCCGCGATCACCGGGGCGATTCATCGTGGTCAAACGGTGACACACTTGCTCAAAACTAACGCCGAAACGCCGCCCCAGCAAATCAAGATCATACCGAAGGCTTCGAGCCGCTTTGATGAAATCCGCATAAGGCATCATCACCGCGGCGGCAAAATACCCCGCCAGCGTGTTGCGCAAGAACCCTGCCATGGCGTCATTATCAGCTTCTTTGACCATTTGATTGATCAAATCATTTTCGACCAGCAACGCCGCTTGCAAGAGCAATTGGAACGACCGTTGCGGGCGGCGCAAAGCCTCCGATAACAAAACCCGACTGCGGTGCGGGTCATAGCGGCGCAAACTGTTGCCCATGACATCGGCGGGAACGATTTGAATATCCAATTTCAGGTCACGCTTGAACCAATCTTTCAGGTCAGAAAACAGCGTGTCACGGCTCAGATTAGCCCGTTCGGTAAAAGCCTCAGCGGCGTTTTCCAATTCATCGAAATAATTGCCGTGGTCTTGTAAATAAAGCCGAATATCTTCAACCACCGTGGCGGTTTGATACCGCTGGCGAATATCACCGCTGGTGGCGGCGGCGTTGTGAATATCCATCTTCATGGCTTTGTAACTGTTGTAAAACTGCAAGATCGACGAGACGATATTCGGCTGGCTGGTGACAAAATCTCGCAACTCACGCTTTGAGATTGAATGGCCGGACATGGATGGGTCGGCAAACATTTCGGTAATATCGGCGATCAGCCTTGTGCTGTCATCGGCGGCAAAATCTTTCAGGTCAATGTCAAAAGCCTGCCCCAATTTAAACAGCAAAGGCACGGTGACAGGGCGCTGGTTATGTTCAATCAGGTTGAGATAACTGGCGCTAATCCCAATGGCCGCCGCCATATCCGATTGCGTCAAATCAAGCTGAGTCCTAAGCCGCCTGATTTTATGACCGACCATTGGCTTTTCGCCAAGCTTAAGCATTTGCCTCTCCATCATGCTGTCTTAATGGGTTCAATTTACTGAATATTCATGAATTTTGCAAATGTTAAAAATTTACAATTTTCACTTTTTCACAGTTTTCAATGCGCCATGCGATGTTCTTTGATATGCCCTTACCATCCTTAACTGATCAAGAAAGAAAAAGGAGATCAGACCCATGTCAGAAAACACCACCACTCAACAAGAGTCATTTGAACAGCTCACCAAAGCCCCAAAGGGTCGCTTTGCCAATGTCAAACGTGATTACAGCCTTGACGATGTCAAAAAACTGTCTGGTTCGATTAAAGTTGAACACAGCCTTGCTCGCCATACCGCTGAAAAAATGTGGACTTTGTTGCACAGCGAAGATTACGTCAACACCCTTGGCGCGATGACTGGCAATCAGGCCATGCAGCAAATCAGAGCAGGTCTTAAGGCCATTTACCTGTCAGGTTGGCAAGTGGCGGCAGATGCCAATTCCGCCGGTGGGATGTATCCTGACCAGTCGATTTACCCCGCCAATTCAGGCCCTGAACTGGCCAAGCGGATTAACCGCACCTTGCTTCGCGCTGACCAGATTGAAACCATGGAAAACAATGGCAATAAGCCGTCCACCGATTGGCTGGCGCCTATTATCGCGGATGCGGAAGCTGGCTTTGGCGGCGCGTTAAACGCTTTTGAGATTACCCGTGCTTATATCGAAGCGGGTGTTGCCGGTGTTCATTTCGAAGACCAATTGGCCAGCGAAAAGAAATGCGGCCATATGGGCGGTAAAGTCTTGATCCCAGTGCAACAGCATATCACCAATATGAACGCGGCGCGGCTGGCGGCGGATCTGGCTGGCGTGCCAACCTTGGTGATTGCCCGCACCGATGCTGAAAGCGCGAAACTGATCACCTCTGATATTGATGAGCGTGATAAGCCCTTCCTTTCAGGCGAGCGCACCGCCGAAGGCTTCTATCGCTTGACCGATGAAAGCGCGTTTGAACGTTGTGTTAGCCGTGGTCTGGCCTATGCGGAATACGCGGATCTCTTGTGGATGGAAACATCAACACCTGATCTGGATCAAGCCGCGCAATTTGCTGAAGCCATCCGCTCTGAATTCCCTGATCAAATGCTGGCCTATAACTGCAGCCCATCATTCAACTGGAGCGCCAATCTTTCACCCGAAGATATTGCACGTTTCCAGCGTGAAATTGGCGCTATGGGATATAAATTCCAGTTCATCACCTTGGCTGGGTTCCATTCATTGAACCATTCCATGTATGAATTGTCGCGCGGTTACGCCGCCCGTGGGATGTCGGCTTATGCTGAATTGCAGGATGCCGAATTTGCCGCTGAAGCCAATGGCTACACCGCCCATCGTCACCAGCGTGAGGTTGGCGCGGGTTGGTTTGATGCCATCAGCGTTGCGGTCAAAGGGGGCGAATCCTCAACGACCGCCCTTAAAGATTCAACCGAGGAAGATCAATTCCACGGCAATGAACTGGCAGGTGCCGCTGAATAACGCGGTTTGCCTCAAAATTTCCCATTTGGTTGGGGGACCATTTGGGAAGAATGGAGTCTGGTTCGCCAGGCTCCATTTTTTTAATATTTTGATGTTTTATGGCTTGAGCATTGGCCTTGAGTGGATCAAAGTAGCGGAAATATGTTTACAAAAGGTTCCCCCATGCGCGCCGCCATTTGCCGTGAATTTAACGCCCCCCTCAGCCTCGAAAATGTCTCCATCAGTGAGGCCAAAGGCCATGAAATTAAAGTCAGGATTGAAGCCTGTGCCATCTGCCATAGCGACATCAGTTATCTGAAAGGATATTGGGGCGGCACCCCGCCGATTGTATTCGGCCATGAAGCCGCCGGCGTGATCACCGAGACAGGCGAAGATACTTCAGGGTTTAAGGTTGGGGATCGCGTGATCGTTACTTTGATGCGATCATGCGGGTCATGCCCATCATGCGGTGAAGATTTGGAAGCGATTTGCGCCACGCCGCCAGCGATCACCGCCCCTGCCCTTCATGACGAAGACCAAAAACCTGTTCCTGTGGCCATGAACAGCGGCGCGTTCGCTGAACAAGTGTTGGTGCATGAACGCCAATGTATCGCCATCCCTGATGATGTGGATTTCAATGTCGCCAGCCTGTTGGGATGCGGCGTCATCACGGGATTCGGCGCGGTCACCCGTGTTGGCAAGGTCAAACAAGGGGAGACGGTGATCATCACTGGCACAGGCGGGGTTGGCATTAACGCGATACAAGCCGCCCGCATCGCAGGCGCGGCAAAAATCATCGCGATTGATATTGCAGATGATAAAGAAGATTTGGTGCGCCGCCTTGGGGCAACGGATTTCATCAACCCCATGACAAGCGATGCTCAAGAGGCGGTCATGGCCATCACCGAGGGCAAAGGCGCGGATGCTGCTTTTGTGGCGGTGGGGGCATCGGCGGCAATTGCCGCAGCGGTGCCGATGATCCGCGCGGGCGGGCGTGTGGTGATCATGGGGATGCCCGCCAGTGATGATTTGGTGGCGGTTGATGCCAGCGATCTTGCTGGTTCGGCAAAATCCGTCATTGGCACCAAAATGGGTTCCGCCATGATCAGGGAAGATATTCCCATGCTGATTGCGCTTTATCAAAAAGGGGAATTGGAATTGGATGGGTTGATCAGCCATCATTTCAATTTTGATCAGATTAATGAGGCGATTGAGGTTGCCGCAACACCATCATCCTTGCGCGTGGTGGTTCATTTCGCGCATGATGAATAATCCGCGTCACCCAGACCGGAACACCAATAAGGGGAGGCCTTAATGAAACTGGCAGCGATTGAAACCTTTGTGGTGGGAAACCCGCCCCCTAAACGTGGCGGCAATTACTTTTTATTTGTGAAATTGACCACGGCTTGCGGCGTTGTTGGCTATGGGGAGATGTACACCGCGTCTTTTGGTGGCCATACCGTTGCCAAAATGGCTGAAGATGTCTTTGAACGCGAAATGCTGGATGAAGACCCGTTTCAGATTGAAAAGATGTGGCGGCGCGTCTATTCCCGCGGGTTTTCTTCCCGCCCTGATATTTCATTAATGGGGGTGATGAGCGGGCTGGAAATGGCCTGTTGGGATATTATCGGCAAAGCGTGTGATAAACCTGTGCACGCGTTGATTGGCGGCAAATTGCATGAACGGCTGAGGTCTTACACCTATATCTATCCCGATGAAGATATGGATGAAAACGAATTTTATAATGACCCTGATGCCTCGGCGGAGATGGCGGCACGCTATGTCAAAGAAGGGTTTGACGCGGTTAAATTTGACCCAGCCGGGGCTTACACCCCCCTTGACCCTCATATGCCGACCTTAGAAGACATCGACCGTTCTGAACGCTTTTTAAAAGCCATGCGCGAGGCGGTTGGCGGTGATGCTGACCTGTTGTTTGGCACCCATGGCCAGTTTTCGGTTTCAGGGGCAAAACGAATGGCGCGGATGATGGAAGCCTATGATCCGCTGTGGTTTGAAGAACCAACCCCGCCGGAACGCCCTGAAATGATGGCGCAAGTGGCCGCCGCCACCAATATCCCCATCGCGACAGGCGAACGCTTGACCACGAAATATGAATTTGTCCGTGTCTTAGAACAAGGCGCGGCCAATATCATCCAGATGAATTTGGGGCGTGTTGGCGGGATTCTGGAAGCCAAGAAAGTCGCGGCTTTGGCCGAAAGTTTCTATGCCCATATCGCCCCCCATCTTTATTGTGGGCCTTTGGTGGGGGCGGCGAATATTCAAGTTTCCGCCACCTGCCCGAATTTCTTGATCTTGGAATCAATCCGCAAATGGGATGGTTTCTATGCCGATATTCTGACCACCCCCATCGAATGGGAAGATGGCCATGTGATCGTGCCGGATCGCCCGGGCTTGGGTGTTGAGTTGAACGAAGAGCTCGCCCGTGCCCATCCATGGGAAGGCGACGCCCTTCACCTCAACACCGTTGATCATTGGGACTTAAGAGGGAATTAGCGGGGTAATTCTTAACCCCGCATCCGGCTCCCGTTGGCATCAAACAGCGGTTGTGGCTGCAGTTTAGCGGATAATTGTTCGCCCAGCAGTTCAATCTCCCAGCCGTCCATTTCATCGGCCACGTCTTTGGGCACATAACCCATGGCCATCGACACGCCAGAGGCATGGGCATAACCACCAGAGGTCACCCAGCCCACAACCTCACCTTTATGGGCAATCGGTTCATCCCCGATCACATCAGCGTCAATGGCATCGACCACAAAAGCCCGAAGCCGCATCGTGCCGCCGTCTTCTTTTTCGGCGAGCGCTGCTTTTTTACCGATGAAATCCGCATCTTTTTTATAGGCGACAAACCGCGATAAGCCACATTCAACCGGACCATAAAGCGGGCGGAATTCACGCGCCCATGACCCAAAGTTCTTTTCCAGACGAAGGGCATTAAGCGCACGGCCACCAACCATCTTGATGCCAAATTCTTCACCGGCTTCAAGGATTTGATCAAACAGGCGGCGTTGATATTCAGGGCTGACCCAAATTTCATAGCCCAAATCACCAGTATAGGTCACCCGCCCCACAATGGCCGGCACCATGCCTAAATCCATTTCACGGACATCCATGAATTTAAACCCATCGGCGGAGACATCTTCAAACGTCATCTTGGCCAACACATCACGGGCGTTTGGCCCCGCGATTGACAGCCCCGTCAGGCCAAGCCCCATGGGCATGACATCAACCGAACCATCATCGGGCAAATGATCCGTGAACCACCGCATATGATAGGATTCCGCTGTCCCTGCCCCGACAATCAAGAATGTTTCCGCATCCAACCGTGCCAGTGAGAAATCCCCAATGACCTTGCCATCTTCTTTCAGCATAGGGGCTAATGTCATGCGGCCAATATCAGGGATGCGGCAAGCCAGCATCATATCAAGCCAGTCTTCCGCCCCCTCACCCGTGACCATATATTTCGCAAAATTAGAGGTTTCGATCATGCCAACGCTGTCACGAAGGGCTTTGGCTTCCGCCCCCACATGGTCAAAATCCGTTGACCGTCGCCAGCTAAACTCATCCTCAACACCTTCAGGGGCAAACCAAAGCGCGTGTTCAAGACCAAAACTTGCCCCAAACTGGCCACCCATATCTTTCAGGCGATCATAAATCGGGGTGGTCAACAACGGACGCGCTGCTGGCAGTTCTTCATTCGGATAGCGAATGGAAAAACGGCGGGAGTAATTTTCACGGACTTTCGCATTGGTATAAGCCATGGAAGCAAAGTCACCAAAACGGCTTATATCCATCGCCCAAACATCAAACCCCGGGTCGCCATTAATCATCCAGTTTGACAGCGCCAGACCAACACCGCCACCTTGGGAGAAGCCCGCCATGACACCGCAAGCGCACCAGAAATTCGTCAAGCCTTGGACAGGCCCCACAAGAGGGTTGCCATCAGGGGCAAAGGTAAAAGGCCCATTGATGATGCGGCGGATACCGGCGTTTTCAAAGGCGGGGAAATGTTTAAAGCCGACTTCCAATGATGGCGCGATCCGCTCAATATCAGGTTCAAGCAATTCATGGCCAAACTCCCATGGAGTTTCACGTTCTGACCATGGCACACAAGCCCGTTCATACGTGCCCATCAGCATCCCGCCACGTTCTTGACGAAGGTATAACTCACCATCAAAATCAACGGCGTGGATAATTTCCTTACCAGTGGCTTCGTTATAGGCGGCGACTTCGGGCATATCTTCGGTCAAAAGATACATATGTTCCATCGCCAATACAGGCAATTCCAAGCCCACCATGCGGCCAATTTCACGCGCCCATAGCCCGCCGCAATTGACCACGTGTTCAGCCTTTACCGTGCCTTGATTGGTGGAAATAATCCACGTGCCATCAGGGTCTTGGACAAGGCTTTCCACCTTGGTGTTGGTAAAGTAACTCGCGCCGTTTTTACGGGCGGCTTTGGCATAGGCATGGGTCACGCCATATGGGTCAACATGGCCTTCAATAGGGTCATACATCGCGCCAACAAAATGTTGCGGGTCGATCAATGGCATCAATTCAGCGGCTTCTTCCGGGGAGATCAACTCCAACCCTTCCATGCCGAGGTATTTGCCTTTGGCGTAAACCCCTTTCAGCCAATCAAAGCGTTCTTTTGTCCCCGCCAGCATAACCCCACCGGTAATATGCATGGTGATGTCTTGGCCGGATAATTCCTGAATTTCTTCGTAAAGTTTAATTGTGTATTGCTGAAGTTTCGCGACATTCGGGTCACCGTTAATCGTGTGCATCCCGCCCGCGGCGTGCCATGTTGAACCTGATGTCAGGTCAGAGCGTTCCAGCATCATCACATCGGTCCAGCCCAGTTTCGTCAGGTGATAAAGCACCGATGCGCCCACCACGCCACCGCCAATCACAACAACCTGTGCTGTCGAATTCATTTTTTGAGCCATCTTGCCCCCCTTAACCCTTCTTTAAAAATCTGTTGGCGCGCCGCCTTCTTGACGGCGCTTTTCGATAAATGCCAGCAAAGCTTCATGATGACCTTCATCCATGGCTGGCTTTTGGTAATCGTCTAAAATAGCTTTCACCATGCGGTTGGCACGTTCTTCGGTTTTGACCGAACCTGTTTCTTCCCATGATTCGTAATTCCGCCAATCGGACATAAACGGCGCGTAAAACGCGGTTTTAAAGCGGCGTTGGGTATGATCCGCGCCAAAATAATGGCTGCCTGGCCCCACCTCACGAATAGCATCAAAGGCAAAAGCGTCATCACTGACATCAAAAGGCTTATTCAGATAAATATTCTGCTGCAGCATTTCGCAATCCATCACCAGTTTTTCAAAACTGGCGCAAAGACCGCCTTCCATCCAGCCCGCCGCGTGATAGACCATATTGCAATGGCCAGCGTTAATCGCGTTGATGGAAGCCGCGCTTTCCCATACCGCTTGGCCATCGGGATAATTGGCGGCATTGGCGTTTGACCCCCGCCACGGCAGGTTGTATTTCCGCGCCAATTGGCCAGAGATTTGCATGGCACGGATATATTCAGGCGTACCAAAGGCTGGCGCGCCTGATTTCATATCAACATTGGATGTAAACGCCCCATAAACAACCTCAGCCCCGGGGCGAATGGCTTGCAGTAAGACCAAAGCGGCAAGGAATTCAGCGTTTTGTTGAACCAATGCCCCCACCACCGTCGCTGGTGCCATCGCCCCTGACAAGGTAAAGGGGCTGACGACCACGGCTTGCCCACGCTTGACCGCCCGCATCGCGCCATCAAGCATCGGCCAATCATGCTTTAATGGTGAGGATGAATTGATATTGGTGAACATATGCGGCTTGGCGGTGAACTCAGCCTCGGTCAAGCCGCCAGCAATCCGCACCATTTCCATGCCATCTTCAATCCGTTCCGGCCCTAGTGAATAGGCGTGGATAACTTTATCCGTCAATGTCAGCATGTCATAAAGCGCATCAAGGTGACGGGTGGAGGCGTGCAAATCCACCGGTTCCACGGGATACCCCGCGACAAAATGCAAACAATTAAAATACTGATTTAATTTCAACAGATTCTGATAATCAGGGCGCGTTCCCACCCGCCGACCGCCATCAAGATCACTGACATTCGGGGCGGAGGCCACCGCCGAATACGTCATATGCTTGCCGCCAATGATAATCTCGCGGTCAGGGTTGCGGGGGGTGATGGTGAATTCAGCAGGGGCTTTGGCAATCGCGTCCAACACCAATTCACGATCAAACCGAACATTCTGTGTGTCGTGATCAATCGAACACCCGAGGTCATCCAAAATCGCTATAGCATCTTCATTGAGGAACAGAATCCCAATTTCTTCTAAGACCTTGAGCGATGTTTCATGAATCTTTTCAAGAATCTCTTCATTAGCAGGTTCAACAGGGGCATCAAAATAAGTCGGGATGGACCAATCCAACTGTTCAATCACCCCTGATTTATCGGCGCGATCCGCGCTGCCACGTTGCCGAGACCGAGATCGTTGGCGCGTGCGCTGGCGCGTGTTTCCAGCGGGGGTTTCATGAAGTGACGTATCAGGCATGGTCAAAAATAATCCTTTGATTCAGGTTAGGATCAGGTCAGTCCACAAACTTTCTGAATAAGACCAATTTCAGTTCATTTTCGCCAATCTGTAAAGATCATGTCGCATTATTCTTTTGAAAAAATCAAAGGATGGATATAGTCGCCGCAGATAAGGGAAAACCAATGGCTGAAAACAAACACATCTGTCTGGCTTTGGGCGGCGCGCGATCCGGCAAAAGTGATTTTGCTGAAAGCACCGCCCTGTCTTTAGCCGAAGACCATGGCCAATCCGCTGTTTATGTCGCCACTGGTCAGGCTTTTGATGATGAGATGAAAGCTCGAATCAAACGCCATCTTGACCGCCGCGATGACAGATTCGCGACCATTGAAGAGCCGTTGGATTTGGTCTCTGTTTTAAAAAACCACAACAGCAATCACGTGCTTCTGATTGACAGCATTGGCGTTTGGATCACCAACCTGATGATCAATGAGCTTGATGTTGATCAGATCATGGCTGAAACCTTAGCGGCGATAAAAGAAACTGAAGCCTCCGTGGTGCTGGTTTCTGATGAAATTGGCATGGGGATCGTGCCAGAAGGGGCGATGTCTCGCGCTTTCCGTGACCATATTGGCCTGATGAACCAAAATGTCGCCAGCCTTGCCGATAGGGTCGCCTTTTTGGTAGCAGGCCTGCCAATGATTATCAAATCTGATGAAAATTAATTCTGAGTATAAAGACAATGATCACATTACATTCCCGCGCTGATTATGATCACGCTATTGCCAATCTTCCTGTCGCGGATGAAACCGCCGCCAATGCCGCGCGTGACCGCCAAGGCCAACTGACCAAGCCCCCCGGCTCATTAGGGCGATTGGAAGACCTCGCCATTTGGATGGCGGGCTGGCAAGGCCAAGAAAAGCCTGAAATCAACGCCCCATCTTGTTTGATTTTTGCGGGCAATCACGGCATCGCGGCCCTTGGGGTATCGGCGTTTCCTGCTGATGTGACCGCCCAAATGGTCGGCAATTTTGCCGCCGGAGGCGCCGCCATCAACCAATTGACCAAAGCGGCGGGCGCCAGCCTTGATGTCATTGCTCTTGATCTTGATCAACCGACCGCGGATTTCACCCAAAGCCCGGCCATGTCCGAAGATGAAACCCTTGCCGCTATGGCGAAAGGCGCTGAGGCGATCCCCCAAGATGCGGATATGCTGCTTGTTGGTGAGATGGGCATTGGCAACACCACCGCGGCAGCGGCGGTCAGCATGGCGACCCTTGGCGGTGATGCCGCAAGTTGGGTTGGCCGCGGCACGGGCGTTGATGATAATGGCCTCAAATTAAAAGCAGATGTGATCAGCCGCGGGATGGCCACTAATCAAGACCTGATGGGATCAGGTTTTGGGATTCTCTCAGCCCTTGGTGGGCGTGAGATGGCGGCGATTGCAGGGGCTGTTTTGGCGGCACGTCACCGCCGAATTCCGGTTCTGCTTGATGGGTATATTTCCACCGCCTCGGCTTTGCCCTTGTTTAAAGACAACCCGAATGCCCTTAACCATTGCTTGATCAGCCACCGTTCCCAAGAACCTGGCCATCACCAGATCATTGAAAAGACGGGGTTGATGCCTTTGCTTGATTTGGGGATGCGGCTTGGTGAAGGTTCAGGTGCCGCCACCGCATTACCGATTGTGAAATCGGCGCTGGCCGCCCATAATGGCATGGCAACTTTTGCTGAAGCAGGTGTATCCGGAGCGTCATAATGGCAGAAAAGCCAGGATTTGATTTCAACACATCCCGCCGTGATATGATGGCGGCGGCCATGATATTGACGCGAATCCCTGTACCTTTTCCCCATGACGAGACGCCGGACACCGCCAGAAGTTATTGGGCGTTTCCCCTGATTGGTATTGTGGTCGCCATTCTGCCGGTCAGTATTGGGGCGGCGCTGGCGGCTTCAGGCTTGCCGTTGATGGCCGCCGCCGCGGTCATGCTGCTCGGGATCATGCTTTTGACGGGCGGATTGCATCACGATGGTTTGGCTGACCTTGCCGATGGGCTTGGCGGTCGCAACCAAGCCCGCCGCCTTGAGATCATGCGGGATAGCCATATCGGCAGTTTTGGCACGCTGGCTTTGATCATCTTCACCATTATCAATATCACCTGTCTCGCCGCGATTGGCGAAGGTGACCTGACGCTGATGGCGCAAGCCCTGATGGCGGTGGCCGCCATGTCACGTGGCATGATGGGGTTGCAACGCTGGCTTCATGACACGCCTGACCAAAACGGTTTGGCGGCGGTAACAGGCAAACCCAATCGCAATATCATGCTGGTCGGGATGGGTTTATCCTTCCTTTTGGGGGTGAGTTTTCTGCCCCTTGCGCAAGTCTTGGCGATGATGACCATTGGCGTGTTGATCACCTTGATCTTGGGGCGTTTCATGGTGCATTGGCTGGGCGGGGTTAATGGTGATGGTTTGGGGGCAACCCAACAAATCACCGAAGCCACGATGTTGATGGCGCTCGCCATGATGGTTGCCACCTGATGCGGGATGGGTCTGAAGATGGCTGATGTGCGCTGTATTTCCGTGACGTTAATTCGCCATGCCAAAACGATTTACCCAAGCGGCACCCTGCCGCCCCATGACCCTGATGTTGACCTGACGGATCAGGATAAAATCAACACTATCGCGGGCTTAATCCCCGACCAATCCGATTGGTGGATCAGCCCCCTAAGCCGATGCCAGAAAACCGCCGAAGCCTTGGTCAAAGCAGGGGCAACACCACAATCACAAACAACCCATGACATGATTTATGAACAACGTTTTGGTGATTGGCATGGCGATAATATTGCCGATATTTGGCAGAACATCAGCCATTTGGAAAAAACAAACTGGTTCTTCCTGCATCCTGATATTACCCCGCCCAATGGCGAAAGCTTCACCGATGTCATGGCACGATTAACGCCAGTGATACAAAGCATCACCCAGCATAAAGGCGAACATCTGGTGCTGATTTGCCATGGATTGGTCATCAGGGCGTTCTTGGGTTTAATGATGGGGCTGGGCCCTGCCCAAGCCCTCGCCTTTAAGATCGACCCACTCTCCGCCACAAGGCTGACCTTCATGGCCGAAGGCCGCCAAGGCCACGCCAATGATGGTGGGGCGTGGTATCTAGATTACCTGAATCGCTAATTTAAGCGGTGATTTTACGGTTGCCCCTTGGGTCAACCCAGCCGATGGAGCCATCATCCCGTCGATGCAGCATATTCAACCCATCATGGGATTTATTGCGGAACATCATGGCGGGCTGGCCTGACAATTCAAAAATCATCACCGCTTCTTCCACCGTCATCAAATGAATTTGATAATCCATTTCAGCCAAAACCGGCGGGGCGGAGGCTTCTTCGGGCAATTCATTATCTTGGGTGGCGGCGCTTTCAAATGTGGTCAAAGTGGCTTCGATCACGTCACCATTATCAACACGGTGATTTTTCAGCCGCCTTTTATAACGGCGCAGGCGTTTTTCGATATGCTCCACCGCTTCATCAAGCGAAGCGTGGGCATCAGAAGCTTTGCCGCTGGCTTCCATATCAATACGGCGGGTCAGAACAACCCGAAGATGGGTTTCAAATCCCACGGCACTTTTCATTAACGTGATATGAGCACTAATGGCATTGTCGAAATATTTGGATACAGCCCCTGTTAAAGCGGCTTCAGCGTGTTCTTGGAAGGCTGCTCCAGTATCCATATTCTTACCAGAAATATTAATTTGCATATCGCCCTCCTATGATTTGTCTTCGATATTATCCTTTGATCGTGACAGAATTAGGGCATGGCAACAAGACAGGAGTGTTGACCCATTCGCATCAAAAATGGCTTTTTGATCAATATCTTGGCAAATATTTTTATAACCAGAGGGCTTTAATTGGGGCGCGTGTCGTGACGGAGCCCAATGGAAAGCCGCCCGCCGGTGACATCATGAACATAATGGAGGGCGCGTGACCCCTCGCCTTCACGCCCGCAAAAACCCGGGGCGGAAAGCACCGCCAATTGGCCCGGTTGATCATTGATAATACGGGCATCATTGCCGTCCCGGTCAGAACACGTGCTTAAAGAAGATTGCCCCGCAAGGGTGATGATAAAGACAACCCCGCGATACCTGAGCGCGTCCATATGAACGCCAATCCCTTGTGACTGGGGGTGATAATGCTGCACCGCCACATCATTAAGCCTGAAGGCTTCATCAATAAATGGGGTGGCCACGCGGTTTTGAACTTCGGCGATGGTTTCTTCCAAGAGATCCGCCAATTGCCCTAAGGCGCGTTCTCTTGGGGCGGGGAAACAAATATCAAAATCTTGAATGACCTCACGCCCCGCCGCCCCAACACGAGGCTTGGCTTGCCGCATCGGCAGTTTACTGCATTGTTTAATCAAAAGGTTCAGGTCATCAGGGCTAAAGAACGGCACTGATGTGGCCAATACACCATCTTGGGAAAGGTCTTCAAACGCCGTGGTCATGGCGCGAATACGACCTTCGGTCAGGGTCAGTGGTTTTGCCATAATGCCATGCCTCAACAATCAACAGAATAAGCGATTAATCATAAAATTAAGATTGACTGAAATGGTCAATTGTCTAGCGTAAAACAATAAAATGAGGATAGGAAATGAACAAGCCTGATTATGTGATTATTGGTGGTGGTTCGGCGGGTTGTGTTTTGGCCAATCGCTTATCGGCCAACCCAAATGTGAATGTTGTTTTGCTGGAGGCCGGCGGCGAAGACCGCAACCCTTTGATCCATATCCCCGCAGGCTATGTCAAAACCATGGTGAACCCCGCGATCAACTGGATGTTTGAAAGCGAAGAAGAAGAATCCAGCGGCAATCGCCGTATCCTGCACCCTCGCGGCAAGGTCATGGGCGGGTCATCCGCCATCAACGCCATGCTTTATGTTCGGGGGCAATCCCATGACTATGATGGCTGGGCGCAAAAAGGCAATCCTGGCTGGTCGTATCAAGATGTCCTGCCCTATTTCCGCAAAGCTGAATTTTGTGAAGCCCAACAAACCGAAAACATGGACGCTGATTTAAGAGGCCAATCCGGGCCGTTGAATGTCGCGATGGTGCGGAATAAATACAAAGCCCTTGATCTGGTGATCAAATCAGCTGAAACCTTGGGCTATCCCCATAATCCTGATTACAACGGCCATGATCAACATGGCTTTGGCTATTATCAGGTGACCCAGAAAAATGGCGTCCGGCATTCGGCCAAGAAAGCCTATATCGACCCTATTCGGAAACGATCTAATCTCCGGATTATCACCCGCGCCCATGTCACGCGGCTGATCACAGAAGGCCGCAAGGTTGTGGGCGTTGAATTTCAATCCGCGGGCAAACGCCAAGATATACGCCCTTCCCGTGAGGTGATCCTTTCAGCAGGGGCAATTCAATCGCCGCAAATTTTGGAATTAAGCGGAATTGGTAAGCCCGACCACCTGCAAAATCTGGGCATCACCCCAATCCATGAATTAACAGGCGTTGGTGAACATCTGGCGGATCATTATATCTCACGTCTATCGTGGCGACTGGTGGATAAGGCGGATGAAAACCTTTCCATCAATCACATGGCGCGCGGGGTTGGCTTGGTCAAAGAAGTGATCAAATATGCCGCCACTCGCCGTGGGGCTTTGTCATTGCCCGCGGGTATTCTGGCTGGATTTGTCAAAAGCCGCCCGGGGTTGATCGGCCCTGACATTCAATATCACATCGCCAATGCCAGTTTCGCCAATCCCGCCAAACGTGTTTTTGACACTTTCCCCGGGATGACCTTTGGTCCATGCCAATTGCGGCCGGAAAGCCGCGGATCAGTTCATTTGCAATCGGCTGATCCCATGAAACCGCCGCGGATTATCACCAATTACCTGACCACGACAGAAGACCAGAATGTCCATGTGGCGGGGATGAAAATCGCCCGTGATATTATGGAATCCCCCATTATGGCGCCGTTTGTTGACCATGAAATGCGCCCGGGACAAGACTTGCAATCCGATGAAGACTTGCTGGCCTACGCCCGGGAAACAGGAGTGACCTTATACCATCCGGTTTCAACCTGCCGCATGGGGCCTGATGCCAAGCAAGGCGATGTTGTCGATCACCGCTTGCGGCTTCATGGGATGGCAGGGCTTCGGGTGGTGGATGCCTCGATCATGCCGGAATTGGTTTCAGGCAATACCAACGCCCCGACGATTATGATCGCTGAAAAAGCCGCGGATATGATTATCCAAGATCAGGTTTAAAACCGCATTCGATAATTGATATTGGCGGTGGACGCGCTGATCAAGTTGAACGATTTGACGTCCATATCGTGCATATGATCAAACCGCAATTCAAGGCGGGATGTGGCTGATGGCACCATGAAAAATGATGCTCCCGCTGTCCAGCCAATGCCGTTATCGGTCAATTTGATGGTGTTGTTTCCTGATGTAATGGCGCTGCCATTAAGCGTGCCAGAACCCGAAAGTTTCAATTCATCGGTCAGGTTATAAATAAACACCCCGCCCCTTAGGCTAAAGCCCAGAATATCGCCTTTATCGTAACTGGTGCTGGCCAAGGTCAGCCCCAGCATATGACCGGAAATGGTTTCGGTATAAGAAGGCGAGCCATCAAGGGTATTGCCTTCAAAAACAGCGTTATTGGCGGTGATGGTGCCGTTATATTCAGCCCCTGTCATAAAGCCATATGATGCTTCAAAGGCGAAATAACGATGCACGTGCCAGCCTGTTCCAATGGTGATAATCGGGCTGATTTGATCATCATCCGCTGAATTAAGGCTGAGCGTGCCGGATGATGTTTCACGCCCGGATTGCTTATGATCAAGGAACGCCGCCCCCATGGCCGCGAAAACATAAGCCTTTTGGTCACCTGATTTCCATGACGCGTAATCGGCCGATTGATAATCCGATGCCGCGACCGTCTTGGGAATAAAGCCCGATGCCATGAGGGCAAACCCGATCAACAAGCAGAGGGATAGCCCTTTACAACGCCCCATGGCGCGCCCTTTTGCCCCTAAAAAAAACAACATGATCAGGCCTTTCAAAACACAATGAAATGACTATATCGAGTTTGTCTTTATTCGGCAAATTTTGATGGCAATCCATTGGGATAAATCGGCTTGGAGACCGTGAATAATAATGCACAGACCTGAAAAATGATTTAAAAGATCATTGATCATGCTGATCGTTTAGGAAGATTTTATGGCAATAGAACAGCAAAAATTACGGCAATGCTTTGGCACATTCATGACAGGGGTGACGGTGGTCACCGCCGTTGATCAAGATGGCAAGCCCATTGGTTTTACCGCCAATTCATTTACCTCCGTGTCTTTAGACCCGCCGTTATTGCTGGTGTGTATTGATAACAAATCTGATCAACTTGAAACCTACAGCAATGGTTCAGGCTTTATGATCAATGTCTTGGCGGATGATCAGAAAGACATTTCCAACCGTTTCGCCTCCCCGATTGATGATCGTTTTGACGGCGTGGCATGGGAAAAAAGCAAGCGGGGCAACCCGATGTTAAGCGGCACGGCTGGATATTTTGATTGCAGCACGGAAAATATTATTGATGCTGGCGACCATAAGATTATCATTGGCCGTGTTCATGAATGTGATGCCAATGACAAACACGGTCTGGGGTATCATCGCGGTCAATATTTCACCCTGACGGATGAATAGGCCAGACACGGATCAATAATGCCTAAACTTGCAATCATTGGTGATGGATATAGCGCGGCGGTGCTGGTCTATCATTTGATCAAGCGTCAGTTTAACCCACAAGACATCACTGTTTTTGGCCCCAACACACTGGGGTTGGGGCAAGCCTATGGCAGTCAGCATCAAGATTACCGCCTGAATGTGCGGGATAACTTGATGCGGATTGACCCCGAAAAACCTGATGACTTTGTATCATGGGCAAATGAGCATATTGATGACCCTGACGCTGAGGTTGAAGCGGGGCGATTTTATCGCCGAAGTGATTTTGCCCGTTATATGCAACAGGTAATTCATGACATCACCCATGACGCGCCGCTTCACCATATTCGGGAGACGGTGGACGCCATCACCCGTGATCACGATTGGATTATCGAAACCAAGACAGGGCAATACCGCGCTGACCTTGTGGTGATGGCCACGGGCAACCCTGCTTCGGTATTAAACTTTGACTGTGACGATACCATCCAAGCTCACATCACAAGCCAGCCGTGGCGGGGCGATTGGGCGCATGATCTTGCCGAGGATGATGACCTTGTCATTATCGGCGGCGGGTTAACCGCCATGGATCTTTTATCCAGTCTGTCGGCTTCCCACCACAAAGGCCATATCAGCGTCATCACGCCAAAAGGCATTCTGCCGCCGCCGCAATTAAACTGGCGCGATAAGGGCGATAATGGTTTTCAATGGCCTGATGTCTCATCAGCATCAGGTTTGGTGCGGGTGATGAAAACAAAAATGGGGGCGTCTGGTTGGATGGATCGCGGCACCCAAGAACATTTTGAACAATTGCGGAAAGCCATCAACCCTGTATGGCGGGGCTTGGATGAACAGCACCAAACAAGGCTGAAACGGCATTTAGGCTGGGTCTGGCAATTGCTTCGTTATCGTGCCGCCCCGCAAGCCGTGGCCGCTCAAGAGTCGCTTGTTGAAAAAGGGCAATTAAGCCTGATCAAAGGCCGGGTTTGCGCCATCACTCCTTCTTCGAATTCCGGCGGCTCGCATCGCATCACCGCGCATCTGGACACTGGCGAGAGCATCCACGCCGATCATGGCTTTATCGCCACAGGGGCAGGCCGTGACCGCTTATTGGCGGCAATGGGGGCGAGCGGTTTGGCGCAACTGAAACAAGGCCATCTTGAGGTCACTGAGCGATTGCAAATCATCCGTCCTGATGGTTCAATCCACCATGATGCTTTTGCCCTTGGCCCGCCCACCGTCATGAGCAGAGGAGATGTGATTGGCGCCACCACCATCGCGGGTGAAGCGGCGCTGATCGCCGAAACGATAATGGATCACATCAAGGATACGGATATTGGCTGACCGTAAAAACAACAACCGCTTTTGGGAGACCACCCCCCTTGCTGAAATGAACACAGAGCAATGGGAATCCCTTTGTGATGGTTGCGGGAAATGTTGCGTGATTAAGCTTGAAGATGTTGATGATGGCACGATCTATTACACCGATATTGGCTGTAAATTGCTCGATCAAAACAATTGCCGTTGCCAGAATTATCCGGAACGGAAGAAAATTGTGCCTGATTGCGTGATCCTAAAGCCTGATACGCTTGAAGCCCTGCCGTGGATGCCATCAACCTGCGCCTATCGGTTGTTGCATGAAAACCAACCCCTGCCCAATTGGCACCCGCTGATCACCGGCGATCCTGACAGCACCCATCAAGCGGGGCAATCGGTGGCTGGTAAAATATTTACCGAAGGTGATATTGCTGAAGATGACTACCCATCCCATATAAAGAATTGGGATGATGATGAAGACGAAGAGGAAAGGCTGATCAAACCATGACGGACAAAGATCAAAAATTCTTTAATCTTAGCGGCATGAGTTGGGTTTTATATGCTTTATTGGCGGTATTGTTGATCGCGGGGATGATGTATGGCAGTGGCCGAGATGCCCCCGCCCATATGCAGTGCAAAGAAAGTTTATTTCAGCAAATGTTTAGCGACACATGCACGCCCCGCCGTGGTGTTGCTGTGCCTGTTGAAGTCCCTGCAAGCCCCGGCCAAAATACATAGAGCCAGAATACATAGTTTCAAAACACTGAAGGCCATCACAAACGTTTAGCGGAGTTAAATATGTTTTACACCCCAGGCACCCATAAAGATCACGG
>CALFYS010000031.1 GCA_937952245.1 uncultured Alphaproteobacteria bacterium
TGCGGAAGACGAAATTTCACCCAAAGGAGATGTTCTATCTTGTCTTGAAGATGGGTTTAGACCCGAGCCAAAAACTGATGCCAAATTTCGTTGCGAGTTCAAATTATTTGTCTGTTTGTCAGGGTGTTTCATACTAAGATGGGTTCAATCAACGGGGGGCATGATGGTGCCGATGAAAATAGAGTCCAAAGTGCTTAAGGCTGAGCTTGTGCCTTATTCGCTCAACTTCACCCATGGAAAAACCTACCAGTCCGCGGTAACGGCCATGAAATCAGTTGACCACCGTTTGCTTCATCTGACCTTTGATAATGGCCTCATCGCGATGGGGGAGGTTGCCCGATACCCTCTATTCAACACGAATGAGACCGAAGATTTAGAGGACGCGGCGCTTGCGGAATTAAATTTGGCTTCCTCTGATCAGATACCAGAAATCGCTGAGGATTGGGGTCATCGCTCGCCTGCTTTGCGGGGGATGGCTTTTGCTGTGGATCATGCTTGGTATGATTTGAACGCTCAGCTTCAAGGGCTTCCAATCTCGGCTTTATTGGGAGGGCCGAAACAAGGTGAAGTGCCAGAAGTTCTCTCACTTTCAGCGGCCTCACAAGAAGACCTGATCAATCAAATCAGCACCGAAGGACGATCAAGGCCAGTGATTCAAATTAAACTTGGGGTTAATGATCTGGCTGATGACATTGAAACGGTTGAACGTCTTTTGTCCATCATGAGGGATGATCAACTACTGTTGGCTGACTTTAATGGATCACTTTCCAAAGACACCGCCCTTGCGGTTCTTCCGCGTTTAACAACCCCAAAATTGCTCTGGGAAGAGCCTTGCCAGACATTGGACGAAAATATCACCATCGCCCGCGCCCTTCATGGTCATGTTATGCTTGATACGTGTTTGACTGATCTTAATGCTTACAAGAAAGCGATTGCTGCGGGTGTTCAAGCGGTTGTCATTAAGCCAGCATTAATGGGCGGGTTGTCGGTGGCAAGAACAGCGCGTGATCTTTGTGTTTCAGCTGGCCTAAGGCTGAGAATTGATGGCCCGTGGTCGGGGCAAATCGCGGCCTGCGCGGCGCTTTCATTGGCCATTGCTGTGCCGAAAGATCAGATTATTGGTTCGATCAATCTTACCCAAGCGCTTGAGGCCGACAGTGACCAGATTCTGCATCCAAGACCGGGATGGATTGGGATCAATCAATGCCGTTTCAACTGAACACTGTTGGCCTAATGATCCAAAGGTAAAGATGTTGATGAACCCAAGGTTAGTACCCGCCATCGGCGTCATGGGTTTCTTGGCCGGAGAGCGCCGGGGTAAAGGTGC
>CALFYS010000032.1 GCA_937952245.1 uncultured Alphaproteobacteria bacterium
TCCATGCAATTGGCGCTTCATGGCGTTTTGTTGATCGTCGTGGCCGCTTTGGTGGAACCCCTGTGGGTGCTGGGCGGCGAACGGCTAACCGCCGGATTGCGGCAACGCCCACGGCTCGCCCTATGGCTCAACCGCGGGATGGGCGCAGTGGTCATCGCCTTGGGCGCACGTTTGGCATTTGAAAGAAAATAAAGAAATGGCGGAGGGGAAGGGATTCGAACCCCCGAAGGGAGTTTCCTCCCTTAACGATTTAGCAAACCGCCGCCTTCAGCCACTCGGCCACCCCTCCGCAAAAAGTGGGTATGGGAAAACTCCCCACGGCGTATGCTCCTTCTGAATACTCCCAAGACCGCGGCTTGTCAAACCATCTGTTGAAGGTTTTTTTCATTGCCTTTAGGATGGGTGCAGAAATCGCCATTCCTGTGGGTTTTCACCCCTGTTTCAACCGCGCTATTGAGGCCAATATGACCAACCGCATCACCCAGCTCGCCCCCGATAAAACACTGATTATGTTTGATAAAGATGGGGTGTTGTTGGATTTAAACGCCACGTGGCTGCCGGCGATTGCGGCGCTGGGGCGGTATTTGGAAGAGCGCTGTGATGCCGCCACCAGCCGTGATCAATTCCTCGCCGCCGCTGGCGTCATGATGAAGCCGGGCACCGACGAAGGCATCATCTTGGAAAACAGTCTGTTTGCCGCCGGAACCTTTGCGGAAATGCGCGATGTCTGGCAAGAGATGGAACCGCGGCTGATCCCTGTTTTTGAAGATATTGAAACCTATCGCCGGGTCACCACGCAATTGATGGCGGAGGCGGTGCGCGGCAAGACCGTGCCGATGGGCAAGGTCAAAGACGGCATCACGCGGCTTAAAAACGCGGGTTATAAATTGGGGGTGGCGACCAATGACAACACTGCCAGCGCGATGATTAACCTTGCTGATTTAGAGATTGATCAAGCCTTTGATGTGGTGATTTGCGCCGATAGCGGTTTTGGCCGTAAACCCGCGGGCGATGGCTTGCTGGAAGCGTGCCGCGTCACGGGCATTGCCCCCGAAGCGGCGATCATGGTGGGGGATACGGCTACCGATTATGGCGCGGCGGATGCGGCTGGCTATCGCGGGTTTGTGACCATTAGTCATGATGCCCCGCAACAGCCCGCGTTTATCCCCCGCACCGATGCGGTGGTGTCTTCGGTTGATGCGCTTGCCGATTGGCTGGGGGTTTAGCCGTCCAGCTTTGCCTTCAGCATCTGGTTGACCACCCCGGGGTTGGCTTGGCCTTTGGAGGCTTTCATCACCTGCCCCACAAAGAAGCCAAAGAGCTTGTCTTTGCCGCCGCGATATTCATCAACCTTATCTTGATTATTGGCCATAACCTCATCAATCATGGTTTCAATCGCGCCCGTGTCAGACACTTGCTTGAGGCCTTTTTCTTCGATAATCACCTCGGGGTCACCGCTGGTTTCAATCATTTCAGCAAAGACATCCTTGGCGATCCGCCCTGAGATGGTGCCGTCTGAAATCAGCCCCACCAAAGCCCCTAATTGTTCCGGAGAAACCGGGCTTTCGGCCAGCGTCTTGCCCAATTTATTGAGCGCGCCAAAGAGTTCAACCGTCATCCAGTTTGACGCCAATTTCGCATCACGCCCCGCCGCAACCTTTTCATAAAAAGCCGCCGTTTCCAAATCTTCGGCGATCACGGTGGCGTCATAAGGGCTGAGGCCATATTGGTCGATCAAGCGTGCTTTCAACGCGTCGGGCAGCTCTGGCAAATTGGCTTTAATTTCATCAACCCAAGATTGCTCAAACACCAACGGCAGCAAATCAGGGTCAGGGAAATAACGGTAATCATGGGCATCTTCTTTGGACCGCATGGACCGTGTCAGCCCTGTTGATGTATCAAACAAGCGGGTTTCCTGATCAATTTCGCCGCCATCTTCGATCAATTCAATCTGGCGTGCCACTTCAGCGTTAATCGCTTGGCTGATGAAACGAATGGAATTGAGGTTTTTGGTCTCTGTTCTTGTGCCAAATTCATCCCCGGGGCGGCGCACGGAAACATTGACATCCGCCCGCATTGAGCCTTCTTCCATATTGCCGTCACACGTCCCCAAGAACCGCAAGATTGACCGCAGTTTCGTGACATATGCCGCCGCTTCTTCAGCGGAACGCATATCCGGCTTGGAGACAATCTCCATCAAGGCAACGCCCGACCGATTAAGATCAATGTAAGATTTGCTGGGGTGCTGGTCATGCATGGATTTGCCCGCATCTTGTTCCAAATGCAGGCGTTCGATGCCAATCTCACGGCTGGTGCCATCTTTTAAATCAATGGTGATCACGCCTTCGCCAATAATCGGCTGTTTATACTGGCTGATCTGATAGCCTTGCGGCAAATCCGCGTAAAAATAGTTCTTCCGGTCAAAAACGCTAAAAAGATTAACTTCAGCGTTCAGCCCAAGACCTGTTTTCACCGCTTGTTCGACACAGAACTGGTTGATCACCGGCAACATCCCCGGCATGGCGGCATCGACCAGCGAGACGTGTTCATTCGGCCCCGCCCCAAAAGAAGCGGAGGAGCCGGAGAATAATTTTGACTGGCTGGAGACCTGGGCATGGACTTCAAGCCCAATCACCACTTCCCAAAGCCCGGTGCGGCCTTCGACTAAATTCTTATGTTC
>CALFYS010000033.1 GCA_937952245.1 uncultured Alphaproteobacteria bacterium
AATCAGATTTGCTTGGGGTTGATCACCGCGTCATTCATGATGATTGCCATTGTGCAATCCGGCGTGATCAAGCCAGCCCATGCGGTTTCCGTTAATGTTGCGGTGCGCCTTTTAAAAGAAGCCATGGCGGAAAGCGAAGCCCGCATCATCAAAGAGGTCAAAGCGTCTTGTGAGAAAACCGATTAAACCCAGCCGCCGATATTTTCGTCAATCAGGGTTTTGATCAACGCCATGCCCGGGGCATCGGCATTGAGGCAAGGGATATAGGTGAAGTTTTTACCGCCGTTTTCGATAAATTCTTCCCGCCCTTCCATGTTCAGTTCTTCCAGCGTTTCAAGGCAATCCGCGGCAAAGCCCGGCGCCATAATGGCCAGGTTTTCAACGCCTTCATGCGCCAGACGTTCAATCGTTTCATCGGTGTAAGGCTTAATCCAAGGCTCACGACCAAAGCGAGATTGAAACGCCACGTGATAGCGGTCTTCATCCCAGCCCAATTTTTCGCGCAACAGACGTGCTGTTTTCATGCAATGGCAATGATAAGGGTCACCCTGCACAAAATAACGTTGCGGGATGCCATGGAAACTGACCAATAAATGCTGATCTTTTTTCGGTTTGGCTTTGAATTTCAGGTTTGAACGAACCGATTCCGCCAAAGCATCAATATATTGCGGGTGGTCATGCCAAGGCGCGACGGTTCTGACCGCCGGTTGCCAGCGTTGATCCAGCATCCATTTAAACACTTCATCATTAACCGTCGCGGTGGTGGCCGCGGCATATTGCGGGTAAAGCGGCACCACCAACAAACGGTTGCACCCCGCGTCTTTCATTTCTTTCAGCCGATCAGGAATAGAAGGCTGGCCATAGCGCATGGCATAGGTCACATGGATGCGGTTGGCATCAACATGGTCTTTCATTTCATCGGCAAGAAATTCAGCCTGCAAGCGGGTGTATTTCCGGAGCGGGGAGCCATCAGGGTCATCTTTCAGCCAGATGCGATCATAGGCTTCACCTGATTTTTGCGGGCGGGTGTTCAGGATAATCCCGTTTAACAACAGCCACCACAAAACGCGGGGGACTTCCACAACACGTTTATCAGAAAGGAATTGGTCCAAATACCGCCGCATGGATTTGTAATCCGTGCCATCAGGCGTGCCAAGGTTAACCAGCAAAATGCCAGTTTTGGCGTGGCGGGGCAGGGTGGGGTGATCGGATGGAATAGGTTTAACGCTCATGGCTTAAAATATGAGGCTGGAGCATCAAAATGCAAGAGAGAAGAAAGGGAAAATTTCCCTTTCCTCCATGATATTTTGTCACAGGTTGAAGCGGTTATTCCGCGGCTTCCGCCTCGCTTGAAACTTCCAGCCGTGCGGCGGAGAATTTCAGCTCTGGAATCTTACCAAACGGGTCTAACGCTGGGTTGGTCAGCATATTCGCCGGCGCTTCGGTAAAGCAGAACGGAATAAAGATCATGCCTTTTGGCAGGGCTGGGTCAACACGGGCGGCAAGGTTAATATCACCGCGGCGGGTCGTAACCTTCATCATTTGCCCGGGCTTGGCCTGCAGGCCTTTCAGATCATCAGGATTGATATGAACTTCAGGTTCAGGTTCGATCATATCCAAGGCTTCTGAACGGCGGGTCATCGATCCGGTGTGCCAATGTTCCAGCAAACGGCCTGTTGAAAGGACAATCGGGAAATCATCATCAGGCAATTCATCCGGCGGCAGAATATCAGCAGGGGTCATTTTCCCGCGGCCTGAAGCGGTGGGGAAGCCATCGCCAAAGATCACATCCTGACCTTCTGAGGTTTCATCAGCACAAGGATAGGTCACCGCGCTTTCATTGACCAAACGATCCCATGTAATGCCCGTCAAGGATGCCATGGTGATGCGCATTTCATTAAACACATCTTTCGGATGGGTGTATGTCCAGTTTAGCCCAATGCGATTGGCCAATTCTTGGATGATCCACCAATCTTGCTGCGCGTCGCCCGGAGGGTTAATCGCCTTCCGCCCCAATTGAACACGGCGGTCGGTATTGGTGAATGTGCCATCTTTTTCAGGGAAGGCCGAAGCCGGCAGAATAACATCAGCAAAGGCGGCGGTTTCGGTCATGAAAATATCCTGCACCACCAAATGTTCCAGGCGGGCAAGGGCGGTGCGGGCATGGTGCTGATCAGGGTCAGACATGGCGGGGTTTTCACCCATAATGTAAATCCCTTTAATGTTGCCGTCATAGGCTTCATTGGTAATTTCAACCACGGTCAGGCCACGTTCACGGTCAAGTTTTGTGTCCCATAATTCTTCATATTTTGATGCAACATCACCGCCTACAGCCTTGTAATCAGGGTAAAACATTGGGATCAAGCCAGCGTCAGACGCGCCTTGAACATTGTTTTGCCCCCGCAATGGATGCAGGCCAGCCCCCGGCTTGCCAACATTGCCTGTCAGCAGCGCCAATGAGATCAAACAGCGGGCGTTATCCGTGCCATGGGTATGTTGAGAAACCCCCATGCCCCAGAAAATAAGCGACGCGCCAGAGGTCGCGTAATCGCGGGCGGTCTTACGGATGACATCCGCGTCAATCCCGCAAATAGGGGACATCGCCTCCGGTGTGGTGGCGGCGGTGCGGGCTTTTAAATCTTCAAACCCTTCGGTATGGGACTTGATGTAATCTTCATCGTAAAGCCCTTCGGTGATGATCGTGTTGATCATCCCGTTTAAGAGCGCGACATCACTGCCCGGGCGGAAGTTCAAAGACCCTTCAGCGTAACGATCCAGCGATTGCCCTCTTGGGTCCATGATATAAAGTCTGGCGCCATTTTTAGCGGCATTCTTAATAAAGGTCGCGGCGACAGGGTGGTTCACCGTGGGGTTTGCCCCAATCACGATAATCACTTCTGAATTGCGGGCTTCTGAAAAAGACGCCGTTACCGCGCCAGAGCCAATGTTTTCCATCAGCGCCGCCACCGAAGACGCGTGGCAAAGACGGGTGCAATGGTCAACATTATTTGTGCCAAACCCAGCGCGAACCATTTTCTGCACCAAATAGGCTTCTTCGTTTGAACCTTTGGCTGAACCAAAACCAGCAAGAGCGGATGAGCCATCACGATCACGGATGGTCACAAACCCTTCAGCGGCTTTTTCAAGGGCTTCTTCCCAAGTCGCGGGGCGGAAATGGGTCAAAGGATTGGACGGATCAAACGGCAGGCTGTCTTCTTTGGCGACATCATCACGGCGGATCAGCGGTGTTGTCAGGCGTTCATCGGAATTGACGTAATCAAAACCATAACGGCCTTTAACACAGAGGCGGCCTTTATTCGCCGGCCCATCACGGCCATTCACCGCCACGATTTTGTCATCCTTAATCGAATAGGTCAGCTGGCAACCCACCCCACAATAAGGGCAGACGCTATCCACGGTTCGGTCAGGGGTGATGGCCAGATGCTGATTTTCATCAAGCACGGTTTTCGGCATCAACGCCCCTGTTGGGCAGGCTTGAACACATTCCCCGCAACCAACACAGGTGCTTTGCCCCATATCATCGCCAAGATCGAAGACGATATGCGCATCCGCCCCACGGCCAGCAAGACCGATCACATCATTAACCTGCACTTCACGGCAAGCACGGACACAAAGGTTACATTGAATACAAGCATCCATATTCACCGCAATCGCGGGGTGAGAGCTGTCGGGTTCAGGCTGATCACGGCCGGGCAAGCGAGACGATTCAACGCCCTGCATTTCAGCAAACTGCCAAAGCGGGGAGGCGGGGTCATGGCTGTCGGCACGTTCCGGTTGGTCCGCCACCAGCATTTCCATCACCATTTTACGGGCGGTGGTGGCGCGATCATTTGAGGTGTTGACCACCATGCCTTCGGTTGGCTTGCGAATACAAGATGCCGCCAGCACGCGTTCGCCTTCAATTTCCACCATACACGCCCGGCAATTGCCATCAGCGCGGTAGTTTTCGTTATCTTTATAACAAAGATGGGGGATGGTTGTGCCTTCACGTTTGGCCACCTGCCAAATGCTTTCATCAGCATCGGCGGTTACTGTTTTACCATCAAGCGTAAATTTAATTTGATCTGTCATGGTATAACCTCAGTGTTTCTTGCCAAGTTTAGGTAATGGCGCGTCCATATCTTCAGGGAAATGCTTCATCACGGAAACAAGCGGATTAGACGCCGCTTGCCCCAGCCCACAAATCGAAGCATCTGTCATGGTTGCGGAAACTTGGCTGAGCAAATCAACATCAGGGGAGGGTTGATGAAGCATTTGCACGGCTTTTTCCGTTCCATTCCGGCATGGGGTGCATTGCCCGCAGCTTTCATGGGCAAAGAATTGCAGCAAATTCAACGCCGCGTCGCGCATATTATCCTGATCCGACATCACCACAACAGCGTGTGAGCCGACAAAACAGCCTTCTTCAGCCAATTCACCACCGAAATCGAGGGGAATATCACCTTTATGGGCGGGCAGGATGCCGCCAGAAGCCCCACCGGGCAAATAGCCTTTAAACGTATGGCCTTCCGCCATGCCGCCGCAATGGGCGATCAATTCATTCACCGTGCTGCCCGCTGGCGCCACAACAACCCCGGGGTTCGCAACACGGCCAGATACCGAATATGACCGGAAGCCCGGGTGATTTTCTTTGCCTTGGCTGTTGAACCATTCGCCGCCACGTTCCAACAAATCCCTGATCCAGAACAAAGTTTCAAGGTTGTTGACCAATGTTGGGCGGCCAAAAATGCCCACTTCCGCCACATAGGGTGGGCGGTGGCGGGGCAGGCCGCGTTTGCCTTCAATGGATTCGATCATGGCTGATTCTTCACCGCAAATATAAGCCCCAGCCCCGCGGCGGAGGTGAATTTTAGTGTGATCAGCAAGCCCCGCGGCTTCAACTTTGGCAATTTCATCCCGCAGAAGGGCGATAATTTCAGGATATTCATCGCGCATATAGATATAGACATCAGTGGCTTCAACAACCGCCGCCCCGATCAGCATCCCTTCCAGCATCCGATGCGGATCACGGGAGAGATAATAGCGGTCTTTAAACGTCCCGGGTTCACCTTCATCGCCATTTACCGCCATGATGCGAGGGCCTGCAAAAGACCGAACAATCGACCATTTCTTAGATGTGGGGAAGCCCGCGCCACCCAACCCGCGCAACGCGGTCTCACCTAGTTTTTCAATCACTTGATCAGCCGTCATCTGGCCTGAGGTGATTTGCTTTAATGTGCTGTAGCCGCCGTTATTGGTGTAATCTTCAAATAACGTCGCTTCAGCAGAGGCCGGTGTCGGCGCGCCATTGGCCAAAACATTTTCAATAACAGCTTTATCCGCGTTCGGAATCAACTGCTGGCCTAAAGCCGCGGCAGGGGCTTTATCACAAGCACCGATGCATGGCGCGCGTTTAATCCGCACGTCACTGCCATCAATCGCTTCAAGTTCAGCCAAGAGACGTTCAGCCCCAGCCAATTGACAGCTCAAGCTTTCACACACACGAATGGTTACCGGAGCCGGGGGCGTTTCGCCATCTTTGATGCAATCGAAATGATCATAGAATGTTGCCACTTCCCAGACTTCCGCCATGGGCAGTTTCATCATTTGCGCCAAAGCCGTCAGATGCCGTTGGCTAAGATAACCTTGATTGTCTTGAATCAAATGCAGATATTCGATCAACATATCGCGTTGATCCGGCGCAGTACCAAGGATGTCTTTGACTTCATCAATGGCGGCAGGATCCACCATTCGACCTTTCGGCTTGGTTCTAGCCTTCTTTTTTCCAACTATTCCGCCGTGACCACCCGGTCTTTGCTGAATCTCGTTTGGATTTTGGCTATCTGGCATTGATCCCCTCCAGCATTGATGCGCCCAAAGACTATGTTCTGGTCTCTGGTATACCACATATCAGATAAAATTCCATGAATTATTTCAATCTGAAATCGAATAGGGGTCTGTTCCATCGGCGACATGGACTAGCCTGACATTGTCAGTGTTGATTAACTGTTTGCCAGCGTGGTCAAAATTAACGGTAACGCGGTTTGAAATCACCGATTGAACTTGCCCAACTCCCCATTCGGGGGCGGCTGGTAAGACCACGAAATCACCCAATGAAAAATCATTCATGCCAATAAAAACCGCCTCAACATACTCGCCTCAACATATCCGAAGACAAAAGTGAAGCCGAACTATACCCCACCAGCACTCAAGGTAAAGGGGAAAGGGGGAGGCGTTAACAATTTACCCGCTGGCGTGATCCCTGAGAACATAGCCTTGCCCCCAAACCGTGTGGATGTAATTCTCCCCACCGGTCAGGGCGCAAATTTTCCGCCGCAATTTACAGATAAAAACATCAATAATCTTGGATTCAGGCTCATCAATGCCGCCGTAAAGATGGCTCAAGAAATGAGCTTTGCCCAAAGTGCTGCCTTTCCGGATGCTGAGCAATTCAAGGATATGATATTCTTTTGACGTCAGGTTCAGCCGTTTATTGCCGACCATGACTTCATGTTTTGTCAGATCCACCATAATCGGGCCGGTGACAATTTTACTGTCCGAATGGCCATGGGCGCGCCGAATAATGGCGGTTAGATTGGCGATTAATTCTTGGCGATCAAAAGGCTTGGTCAAATAACCATCAGCCCCGGAACGAAGGGCAACCACCTTATCGGTGACCGATGCCCGGCCAGAAACCACCAGAACAGAAGTGTCGATCTTGCTTTGCCGCATTGTTTTGGCAAATTGAAAGCCATCACCATCAGGCAGATTAATATCCAAAATCACCGCGTCATAATTATTTTCACGGATCGCATTCATACCATCTTCAGCTGTGTTGGTAATTTGATAAATATGGCCTTCATCTTCCAAGGCCATGGCAATGCTATCGGCGATTAAATTATCATCTTCAACAATCAAAATATTCATTATCTGCCCTCATGATCTTCAACTGGCTTTGTATTTTCCATCAAGGATTATGCATACCCTTAGTTTAGGCATATCCTTAATAGAGACTTAAGCAGTATTAAAAATGCCCAAACATAAAGGTCGATCGAACGATATATTTGGTTATTTCTATTGCTTTCGGGCTACTATTTGAAAATTCTCAATTATTAGCAAATCAATAAAATGTGATTAAGCATTTGCTGTTATAAACCGTGGTTTTTGGCGGTTTCACAATAAAGTGACTTTGCCTGAAATCTTTTAGGCTTGCGATTGGCGATGTTCCTTTCTATAAGATTTGCTCACATGGTTCAGATTTACGAACGAATTTTTATGATAGGCCACAACATGACCAAAAATAAAAAGATTGTTGATCTCAATAGCCCCATTGTTTTGCCAGAGGATTATGTTCCTTCGGACAAAGAAGAATTTATGAATCCCATGCAGGTTGAATATTTTCGGCAGAAATTGCTGAAATGGCGGCAGGAATTATTGTCCGATGCCAATGATACCCTAAGCACGCTTTCAGAAGAAAATTTCCAATTGCCGGATATTACCGACCGCGCGCAAATGGAAAGTGACGCTTCCCTGCAATTGCGGACCCGTGACCGTGAGCGGAAATTGCTCTCAAAGATTGAATCCGCTCTCCGCCGTATCGAAGACGGCAGCTATGGGTATTGCGAAGAAACCGATGAGCCTATTTCGCTGAAGCGTTTGGAAGCCCGTCCAATCGCGTCATTATCATTGGATGCGCAGGAACGCCACGAACGGATGGAAAAATCCCACCGCGACGATTAATCCGGCTAAAAACAACGTTTCAGATGAAAGGCATGGTTGTACGATCATGCCTTTTCTATTGGTCGTTTCTTTTTCTTAAAAAAAATCTCTTAATCTTAACGATATATTAACTATTTACGTGTATCGTTAAGTCTTTGTTGCTTTACGCCGTTCATGTTTTGGCTCGTACCTTAACCATGAAACGTTGAGTATGGCTAAAAAACATAAAAAGTTGAAATCCCCCAATACTCATCCTCAATATCGCATGGGGAGGTTGACCGATGCGCCGATGCCAGCGGATCAAGGCGCGGCAGAAGCAGATGCAGGTACCAGCGCCCAAAGCGAAGACGCCGCTGAAATGGTGAACCCCAGTCATGGCCGCCCTGATTATGTGGGGGGGCAAAACCCCTTAAATATGTCGCCATCGGATATGTCGCCATCTGATTTGGCGTTATTTGGCGGGGCTGAACCTGATCAGCTTTCAGGCAAAATTCTGGATGAACAGCAACAAATTCTCATTCGCGGCATTGCCCATGACATCAATAACAATTTAATGGCCATTCTTTCGGCTTGTGATGAAATTGAAAGCCGGTCGTCCAATTCAGGTGATCTGGACTGGGCGTTTAACAGCATCCGGATGTATGTGAAATCTTCCGCCGTTTTGATGCGCGATCTGGTCAATAGCCATTCTTCTGAAACGTCTGAAGTGATGGATCAAGACCAACTCCAATCCTTCTTAAAAAGCATTATGCCGAGTTTGACGCTATTGGCGGGGAGCGGCACCAGCATTGAACTGGGGGCGGTGATCACCCCGCCGGTACGAATCCACCGGATGTTTTTGCACCGTGTGTTGATGCAATTGATCCGCAATGTCTCTGAGCTTGAGGTCGAACGGCCATTGGCTTTTATTTCTGTCCGCCGTGTCCATCAATGGTGTGAAATTTCCATCGCCGATAATGGCCCGGGGTTGCAAGGGCTCAATAAAACCGAAATTTTCAATCCAGGCACCACAACAAAAGACACCCATGGCGCAAGAGGGTTCGGGTTATCCGCGGTCGCTTGGGTGGTGGAAAGCTGGGGCGGGGAATACGGCGTTGAGCAAATATCCAATGATAATGGCTGCCGGTTCTGGATTCGCATCCCCATTGCTGATTCTTCACCTTCTTCAGATGACTGATCAATCATCCGCTCTTCTTCATTACATCATCTCGTCATTCCAAAATATCACCACCACAAGATCTGTGGTGTGGTGAACAAATGAGAACAAAACAAGAAAATAGACTTGCTAATGAGAACAAATCATGATCAAATAAAAATACAGATCAGGTGAACGCCGTTTTTTAGGGGCATCGGCACTGAAAAAAATTATCGCAATTTCCCCTCAATGGGGTTGTTGTCAGGACGGCAAGACTATGTCAGAAAGGAAACGATCATGACGGCACAGGTGGTAGATCTCAGCATGAAAAAAGATGACAAATTAAAAGCCTTGGAAGCGGCGATTGGCCAAATTGAAAAATCATTTGGCAAAGGCTCTGTAATGAAAATGGGGCAGAATGAAATCGCCGAAGACATCGAAGCGGTATCCACAGGTTCTCTGGGGCTTGATATTGCCCTTGGTATTGGCGGCTTGCCAAAAGGCCGCATTATTGAAATTTATGGGCCGGAATCATCAGGTAAGACAACATTGGCGCTTCACGCCGTGGCGGAAGCCCAGAAAAATGGCGGGGCTTGTGCTTTCGTTGACGCGGAACACGCGCTCGACCCATCCTACGCGCGTAAATTGGGCGTTGATCTTGATGAACTTTTGATCTCTCAGCCTGACGCGGGTGAACAAGCGCTTGAGATTGCCGATACGCTGGTGCGTTCAGGGGCGATTGATGTGTTGGTTGTTGATAGTGTGGCGGCATTGGTGCCGCGGGCTGAATTAGAAGGTGAGATGGGCGATACCCATGTTGGCTTGCAAGCACGTTTGATGTCGCAAGCTTTGCGGAAATTGACCTCATCCATCGCGAAATCAAACTGCCTTGTGATTTTCATCAACCAGATTCGCCTGAAGATTGGCGTCATGTTTGGCAACCCTGAAACAACAACCGGTGGTAACGCGCTGAAATTCTACGCGTCGGTTCGCCTTGATATTCGCCGCATTGGTTCCATCAAGGACCGCGATGAAGTGATCGGTAACCAAACCCGCGTGAAAGTGGTGAAGAACAAAGTCGCCGCGCCGTTCCGGATGGTTGAATTTGACATCATGTATGGCGAAGGCATTTCCAAAACCGGTGAATTGATTGACCTTGGGGTGGCTGCTAACCTGATTGATAAGTCGGGATCATGGTTCTCCTATAAAGACCAGCGTATTGGCCAAGGCCGTGAAAACGCCAAACAATTCATGCGGGACAACCCAGAATTGGCGGCTGAAATTGAAAACGCGTTGCGCCAAAACGCTGGCTTATTTGATGATGTGATGCTTGACCAAGCCCCCGCGTCAGAAGAAAGCCCTGAAGACGTGGAATAAAACCACTTTATTGAACGTGTTCTCCATCGATAAAAGAAACCGGCGGCTCACCTGCCGGTTTTTTTATGCGGGGCCGGTTTTTTTAATGCGGGAATGAAAACGATACCCCCAAGATGATGATGAAATCGCATGACAGAAGACTGGACAAGACCAAGGCTGAACCTTAAAAACAGTATAAAGAAAGGAACATCCCATGGCTTCAGTCAATGACATCCGCAATACATTTCTTGATTATTTTGGCAAGAATGATCACGAGGTGGTGGCATCGTCTTCGCTGGTGCCATTGAATGACCCGACATTGCTCTTTACCAACGCCGGCATGGTGCAGTTTAAGAATGTCTTCACCGGCGGTGAGACACGGGCGGTGCCAAGGGCGGTGACCTCACAAAAATGCGTGCGGGCAGGGGGCAAGCATAATGACCTTGAAAATGTTGGCCATACCGCGCGCCACCATACGTTCTTTGAAATGCTGGGGAACTTTTCTTTCGGTGATTATTTCAAAGAACAGGCGATTTACCACGCTTGGACGTTGATCACCGATGTTTATGGCCTGCCGAAAGATAAATTGCTGGTCACGGTCTATCATACTGATGATGAAGCCGCTGATTTGTGGAAGAAAATCGCAGGTCTTGGGGATGACCGCATCATCCGCATCCCCACGTCTGATAATTTCTGGTCCATGGGGGATACTGGCCCGTGTGGTCCGTGCTCTGAGATTTTTTATGATCACGGTGATCATATCCCCGGCGGCCCTCCTGGTTCGCCTGACGAAGATGGCGACCGTTTCATTGAAATTTGGAATCTGGTGTTCATGCAATATGAACAGCTCGCTAGTGGTGAGCGCATTGACCTGCCGAAACCGTCTATTGATACGGGCATGGGGCTTGAGCGGATTTCCGCCGTGATGCAGGGCAAGCATGACAATTATGATATTGATTTGATGCAGGGCTTGATCCGCGCGTCGGTTGATGTCTCCGGTGTGGCCATTGATGGTGAACACGCGGTTTCGCATCGGGTGATCGCTGATCACTTGCGCGCGTCGTCTTTCCTGATCGCTGATGGGGTCTTGCCCTCCAATGAAGGCCGCGGTTATGTGTTGCGGCGGATCATGCGGCGCGCCATGCGCCATGCCCATCAAATGGGCTGTATTGAGCCGATGATGCATCATTTGGTGCCAGCTTTGGTGCGGGAAATGGGCGGGCATTTCACCGAATTGCAACGGGCGGAGACCTTGATCACCGAAACCCTGAAGATGGAAGAAACCCGCTTTAAAGAAACGCTGGGGCGGGGGCTTAAAATTCTGGTGGATCAGGTGGAAAATATGCCCAAAGGCGGCACGCTTGATGGCGATACCGCGTTTAAACTTTATGATACCTATGGCTTCCCCCTTGATCTGACGCAGGATGTGATGCGGGGGTTTGATTGGAATGTTGATCTTGATGGGTTCAACGCCGCCATGGAAGCCCAGAAAGCCAAAGCCCGTAAAGCATGGTCAGGGTCAGGGGATAGCGGTTTAGCGCCGATTTTCCTCAGCACCGCTGAAACCCAAGGCGCAACGGAATTCTTGGGCTATGATGAAACCTCCGCCGAAGGGCTGATCACCGCGATGATCGCTGATGATGCCGATGTCGAAAGCGGCAAAAAAGACCAAGATGTCTCTATTATTTGCAACCAAACCCCGTTCTATGCGGAATCAGGTGGCCAGATGGGGGATATTGGGGTTTTTATCAACCCTGCTGATGGCCAAACGCTTGCGAAGATTACCGACACGTGGAAAACCCCCAATGGGATGTTTGTTCACCGCGCGGTGTTGACGGCTGATCTTAAGGTTGGCGATAGCGTCTTGATGGAGGTTGATGCCGCCCGCCGTGATCTTTTGCGGTCAAACCATTCCGCCACCCATTTGATGCACGAAGCCTTGAGAGAAGTCTTGGGCGATCACGTCATGCAGAAAGGCTCACTGGTCGCGCCAGAACGTCTGCGCTTTGACTTTAGCCACACAAAACAGGTTTCCGCTGAAGAATTGGCGAAGGTCGAAGATATTGTGAACAACCGGATTCGCATGAACAGTGATGTCTCCACCCGCTTGATGACGCCTGATGATGCGATTGCCGAAGGGGCGCTGGCGCTGTTTGGTGAAAAATACGGCGATGAGGTTCGTGTTGTTTCCATGGGCGGTCCCACTGATGTCGAAGGCCGTTCCGCGTGGTCAGTTGAATTATGCGGCGGCACCCATGTCAGCCGTACCGGTGACATCAGCCTCTTTAAAGTCACCACCGAAGGGGCGGTGGCCGGCGGCGTGCGCCGGATCGAAGCGGTCACCAGCCAAGGGGCTATCGATTGGGTTAATCAGCGGTTGAATGTCTTGGCGGAAGCGGCCAGCGCGGTGAAATCCACGCCTGAACAATTGGCCGAACGTGTTTCAACCTTAATGGCTGAACGCCGTAAAGCCGAACAGACCATCACCGAATTGCGCAAACAATTGGCCGAAGGTGGTGGTGGCGGTGCTGGTGATACCACTGAGATTAACGGCATTACCTTTGAGCGCCGTATTCTGGACAACACGCCGGCGAAAGATTTGAAATCCATCGCCGATGGGATTTTGAAAAACCTTGATACCGGTGTGGTGGCCATCATCTCCCGCGAAGAAGGCAAAGCCTCAATCGTTGTGGGGGCTACAGCTTCCGCGGTTGAAAAGATTGACGCGGTCAGTTTGGTGCGTATTGGCTCCGCTGCCCTTGGCGGTAAAGGCGGCGGCGGTCGTCCGGATATGGCACAGGCAGGGGGGCCCGACGCCTCGCAAGCCGAAGCCGCCCTTGATGCGATTGCTGATGCCATTCAATCCGCATAAGCTTGGGTCAATCCCGCGAATAATTTACCCCATTAATCCCGGGGCGTGATGATGGTGATCAGGCGTGAAATTCTGATCATGTTTGTCGCCATGTCGATGATCCCCCTTGGGGATACGGCGGGGAAGCTTTTATCCAATAATTATGGGGTCTCCCCATTTTTTGTCGCATGGGCGCGGTTTGCGCTTGGGGCTGTGGTGTTATTGCCATTTGTCTATAAAGACCGTCAGTTTTTCAAACTTTTACTGGATAAACGGATTATCGCCCGTGGGCTGGCGGTGGTGGGGGCGATCACCTCAATTTTAACATCCTTTACCAGCCTGCCGATCACCACGGGGTTTTCGATTTTATTCATTGCCCCTTTGATCAGCTATTTCTTATCGGTGATCTTCTTAAAAGAACAGATCACCCGCTTGCGCACCTTTCTTGTTATTGGCGGGTTTGTTGGGGTGTTAATGGTGGCGCAACCCTCAACATCCGCTGATCCGTATTTGATTTTCGCGGTTACGGCGGGGTGTTTTTACGGGGCGTTCCTGACCATGTCGCGGGCGTTTGTCCATTTGGGCAGCGCCGTGCAATTAACCTCATCGCAAATGGTGATTGGCAGTGTCGTGTTAGCGCCTTTTGCCTTTGTCTATTGGCCGCCGATAAATATGGATATATCTGGCTTGGTCATGCTTTCAGGGCTGGCGTCATTATTGGGGAATATTCTTCTGATCATCGCCTATGGGATGGCTCCGGCCACACGATTAGCGCCATTTGTGTATTTTCAGATCATCGCCGCCACTGTCTTGGGGCTTGTGGTCTTCGGGCATTGGCCTAATCTTTGGGCTTGCATTGGGATGGTGACGATTATTATTTGCGGGGTGTTATCGGCCAGCCCGAAATTAAACAAACATAAATAGGCACTCCCAAAAAAGACAAAAGAAAAGGGGGCTGAAAAGCCCCCTTCATCAATTCAGATGTTCAACGCCGTTAGAAATTCGCGGCGGCTTTCATGTTTTCATCAAGCGTGTTCAAAAATTCATCCGTGGTTTGGAAGGCTTGATCACGGCTGATCAACAGCGCCAAATCCTTTGTCATCTGGCCACGTTCAACAGTTTTGACACAGACATCTTCCAAGGTCTGGGCGAAATTGGCGAGATCAGCGTTTTCATCAAATTTCGCGCGATAGCGCAGGCCTTGTGTCCACGCAAAGATCGAAGCAATCGGGTTGGTTGAGGTCGCTTTGCCTTGCTGGTGCTGGCGATAATGGCGGGTCACCGTGCCGTGAGCGGCTTCCGCTTCAACGGTTTTGCCATCAGGGGTCATCAAGACAGAGGTCATCAAGCCGAGTGAGCCAAAGCCTTGAGCGACCGTATCGGACTGAACGTCACCGTCATAGTTTTTACACGCCCAAACGAATTTACCATTCCATTTCATGGCGCAAGCGACCATGTCATCAATCAGGCGGTGTTCATAGGTAATGCCAGCGGCATCAAACTTATCTTTATATTCGCTGTCAAAGACTTCTTGGAACAGGTCTTTAAAGCGGCCATCATAGGCTTTCATGATGGTGTTTTTGGTCGAAAGATAAACAGGCCAGCCCAAATCAAGACCATAATTCATGCAAGCACGGGCAAAACCTCTGATGGATTCATCAAGGTTATACATCCCCATGGCAACACCAGCGTCAGGGAAGGTGAAAATATCATGGGTGATTGGCTCAGATCCATCTTCAGGGGTGAAGGTCATGGTTAATTTGCCCGGGCGATCAATCACCATATCGGTGGCGCGGTATTGGTCACCAAACGCGTGACGACCGATTACAATTGGGTCTGTCCAACCGGGGACAAGCCGAGGGACGTTCTTACAAATAATCGGCTGGCGGAAAACCGTGCCGCCCAGAATGTTCCGGATAGTTCCGTTCGGCGACTTATACATTTTTTTCAGGTTGAATTCTTCAACGCGGGCTTCATCAGGGGTGATGGTGGCGCATTTCACACCAACGCCGTATTCTTTGATGGCATGGGCGGCATCAATCGTCACCTGATCATCGGTCTCATCGCGATATTCCATCCCCAGATCATAATATTTCAAATCAATATCAAGATATGGATGGATCAGAGTTTCTTTGATTTTCTGCCAAATGATGCGTGTCATTTCATCGCCGTCAAGCTCAACGACAGGCGTGCTCACTTTGATTTTAGCCATGGTATTAATCCCCCTGTTGAAAACATGGCTTTTTTTACGCCCTTAGGGGGAAAATGGCAAGGTCAGTTCAAGGGATTTATCGGCAAATAACAAAGAAAGCGTTTATTGAGCCGCCAGTTGATCAAGGAAATCAGCAAGCCCGTCCAAATCTTCAACACTATCGGCCAAGTTCAATTGTTGCGGGCGGATAAACCCTGCTTCCGAGGCTTGATGCCACATGGTGATCAGCGAATCCCAATAGCCTTCGTAATTGAACATCATGATCGGCTTGTTGTGGCTTTTTAATTGCCGCCACGTGATGATCTCCATGACTTCTTCCATTGTGCCAAACCCGCCTGGCAGAACAAGGAAAGCGTCACCTTCGTCATACATGATGGTTTTGCGTTCATGCATGGTGGTGGTGATGGTCAGGTCAGTGATGCCTTGATGGGCGACTTCGAGCGTTTCTAAAAACTGTGGGATGATGCCATGGACATATCCTTGGGCTTCGGTGGCGCCATCGGCAATCGCCCCCATTAAGCCGGTTCGCCCGCCTCCATAGACAATGCCAATATCTCTGGCCGCGGCCATCGCGCCTATTCTTTTGACAACATCAACCAGTGCGGGGTCATGGCCCGATGATGATCCTGCAAAAACACATAATTTGATCATATTCTATCCTTATTCATTTTAAGGTTGTGTATTTTTGGCCGAAAAGAATGAAAGTAAATGAGATTGAACGGTTTTGCGCCAAAAACTTATCATATGGTGATTTGAGTAAATTCATATTATCATTTATCCTATACCGAGTTCGATGGGGGTGGCTATGAAATATTTTCCGCAGGTTTTAATTGGGGTGTCTGCCCTTGCCGCTATTCTTGCGCTGGTGTTTTACTTTCAACAGACTTCTCCTGAAACAACGGATCAAGCCCCGCAACCCGTGACGGTGGTCAATGAAACGCCTGAACCTGCCGCAACTTCCCTTGATGAAGAAGAAACCGTTCCAGAACAAGCTGAAGACGATATTCAAGAAGCAACGCTTGCCGCCCAAGGGATGGGGATTAATCTTGCCCGCATTCGCCCCGATGGCAGCGCGATTGTCGCCGGCAACGCCATGCCGGGCAGTACCATTAACCTGATCCAAGATGGCAAGGTCATTGGCCGTGCCACCGCCTCCGACCAAGGGGAATGGGTGATTATCCCTGATGTTATGCTGGGGCAGGGCTCGCATCTTCTGTCGATTGAGATCATCAATCCTGATGGCAGCAAGAAAATCGGTGATATGGCGCTGGCCATTGAGATGATTGATGATCAAGAAACGCCATTGGTGGCGCTTGTTCCATACACTGAAGACGCCAGTGAAGCCGCCACGTTGTTGCAAGCCCCAGAAGCGATCGAGGAAACAATCGAAGCCCCAATCGAAGCCACAGAAGATGAAGCCAGCACAATTGCCGCCGCTGATACGGAAGCGAATACAGGCGTAAACCCAGCCCCTCTTATGCCAAGGGTGACCATCCGTTCATTGCAAGCCCTGAACCCGAAAACATTTTCGGTTAGTGGTCTTGCCGAAGGCGGCGCGTCAGTTGAATTGATGGTAAATGGCAAGATGGCGGCGGAGGCCAAGCCCGATGACCGCGCCATGTACGCCATGATCGTGCCGATTGACCCCACGCAAGATCGCCTTCGCCTGAAATCAATCCTCCGTGATGGCGCAAATAACCAGATCGCCAGCGCCAGCATTAACCTGACGAAATCACAATTGGCGGAGGGGCTTTCAGGCAACGCCTTGATTGTGGTGCAAAAAGGCGACGCGCTGTGGCGGATCGCTTATAAAACCTATGGGGCGGGCATCCGTTATGTTGATATTGTCCGCCAGAATTCAACCAAGATCACTGATCCTGACTTGATTTACCCTGATCAAATCTTTGTTATCCCCAACGGATAAGAAGCCTTTCGATCACCATGTTTGACAGCCGCTTACGCCCCCTTGTTGACCCCGTCAGCAATGCTATCGGAAAACAAATCAGCCAATGGGGAATCTCCGCCAATATGGTGACGGTCATGGGCGGGGTCTTGGGCTTTATGGCCTTTTGTTCCCTGTGTTTAGGGGATTACCATTGGGCGTTGGGCTTGATCCTATTAAACCGTGTTTTTGATGGGCTTGATGGCGCGGTGGCACGGCATCAAGGCATCACGGATTTAGGCGGTTACCTTGATATTGTCATCGATTTTATTTTCTATGCGCTGGTGCCTTTGGGCTTTGCCATTGGCAATCCAGAGCTGGCCTTGCCCGCGGCGGTGTTGATCTGCAGTTTTGTGGGGACAGGCTCGTCCTTTTTGGCTTTTGCGATTTTGGCGGAAAAGCGAGGGATTACAACGGAAATCAGGGGCAAAAAATCCATCTATTATCTGGGCGGATTGACGGAAGGCTTTGAAACCATCGTTGTCTTGGTGCTGATGTGCATTTGGCCGGAATATTTCACGGTTTTTGCCTATATTTTTTCGGCTTTATGCTGGATCACCACCGCCATCCGCATATATTGGGCGGTAGAGATTTGCCGTGAGCCGGCATCTTCCCGATAAACCAATATTTCCATCACCTGAAACGTGCATAAGAGGCGATCATGGCGAAAATCAATAAGACCAAAGAAGAATGGCAAGAAATGCTGACCCCCGAACAATATCGCGTCACCAGAGAACACGGCACGGAACCGGCCTTTTCCGGCGCGTTATGGGATGAAAAGAAAGATGGCACCTACGCTTGCATCTGTTGCGGCAAGCCTTTGTTTTCATCAACAACCAAATATGATTCAGGGTCAGGCTGGCCAAGTTTTTATGAACCCATGGATGATGCTGATATTGGCACCACCACCGACCGTTCCTTTTTCATGGTCAGAACAGAGGTGCATTGCGCCGATTGTGACGCGCATTTGGGCCATGTTTTCCCCGATGGGCCTGAACCCACGGGCCAGCGGTTTTGCATCAATTCCGCGTCGTTAAAATTCAATCCTGAAGACGAATAATCGCGTAAAATCGCTGTTATTGAGACGCCATCATTTGCGGCAGGGTCATGCTGGTAAAACCCGCGTCATCCAAGCCGTTTTTGATGGTTTGAGCCATGGCAATGGCTGATGGTTCATCCCCATGGACACAAATGGAATGGGCGGTAATCTTTAAGATCGTGCCATCAAGGGCTTTAATCTCTTGGTCGCCAATCATCCGTTTGCAATTTTCAAGGGCGGTTTCAGCGTCATGGATCATGGCATCAGGGCGGCTGCGGGGCGCCAATTGCCCATCAGGCATATAAGCACGGTCGGCAAAGACTTCTTCGGCCACCATCAAGCCTTGTTTTTCCCCTGCTTTGACCAGCTCGCTTAATGTTGGGGCTAAAAAGATTTGGCTGGCATCTACCGCTTTCACCGCCCGGGCAATCGCCATGGCCATATCAGCATCATTGCACGCCATGTTGTTCAACGCGCCATGAGGTTTGACATGGCTGACTTCCGCGCCGACCAGCGCCGCCATCGCCAATGCCGCCCCCAATTGATAGGCAATGATATGTTCAATTTCCGATGACGACAGGTTCATCTGGCGGCGGCCAAAGCCATGCAGGTCATAAAACCCGGGATGCGCGCCAATGGAAACCCCGCGTTCATGGGCAGAAGCCATGACCCGCGCCATGATATTATGGTCACCGCCATGATAACCGCAGGCGATATTGGCGGATTGAACAATTGCCAAGAGACCGTCATCATCACCCATTGTCCAAGGGCCGTAGCCTTCTGCCATGTCTGAATTTAAATTGTAATTGGTCATGATCGGTCCTTATATCTTGATGGTGGCGATGTCAGGGTATTGCTTTCAATCAGGTTTATCTTAAAATGATTTCACCTTGGTAAACAAGGTTAAACAAGGCCAAATTTCCACCAGCTCTATATTTATAAGTTAAATGAAGATCACTTCTCAAAACATTGATAAAATTAATATAATACCGTCTTCAGACCAAGGTGTTATCGTTGATTTTTCGTCTTTCGATGCTGATGACGCGATTATCTTCAGCCGATTGTTGGCACAGCGGCTTCGTGATCAAGGCTTGAAAGGCATGGTTGATGCCATCCCGGGGATGAATAATCTCTTGATTTGTTACGACAGCATCATCACCAGTCACGAAACCATCGCTAAGGAAGCCTTGAGCCATGCCAACGGTCTTGATGCCAGTGACCAAAGCGCCAGCCGCCTGTGGCGATTGCCGGTTTGCTATGGCGGTGAATTTGGCCCTGACCTTGACGAAGTCGCCCAAGAGAACAGCTTATCGCCTGAAGACGTGATCACCCGCCATACCGCCAATGAATTGACAGTGGCGATCATGGGGTTTTTGCCAGGGTTGGCGTATATGAAAGGCGTGGATAAAGGCCTTTATCGTCCCCGCCGTTCCAGCCCACGTCAGCACGTTCCCGCGCTAAGCCTTGGGATTGCCATGGATCAAACCGTCATCTACCCCTTGGCATCCCCCGGGGGGTGGAATTTAATTGGCCGCGTGCCTTTTCATCCGTTTGATGCCCATCGCGCTGATCCGGTGTTGTTCAGGGCAGGGGATCGGGTGCAGTTCTTTGCCGTTGATCAGGCCGAATATCACGAATGGCAAGAAGGGCTTGTCCAAGGCCGGATTAATCTTACCCCCGAAAATACCCCTGAAAATACTAATGGGAATTCAACAGGGGGCGCGGGGTGATGCGGCAGATCAAGATTCTCACCTCAGGGCCGCATACCAGTATTCAGGATTTTGGCCGTATCGGGCATCAAGCCCTTGGCGTGCCTGAAGGCGGGGCGCTGGATAAAGACTCCATGCGGCTTGCCAACGCGTTGGTGGGCAATGCCCCTGATCAATCGGTGTTGGAAGTCTGTATGGGCGGCCTGTCGTTTACGGTCTTGGATGATTGCCATATCGCGCTCACCGGCACGGCAAAGGGGCAATTGACCGTGCAAGATGAAACCGGCATTAACCTTGATGTGCCGTCTTACCGTTCCATTGCCATCAAAAAAGGACGGAGCGTACGTTTAGGGATGCTTCCCGATAGCAACGCGGCGGTGATCGCCATTTCAGGTGGGATTGACGTGCCGTTGCTCTATGGGTCGATGGCAACCTCACCCAATGCCATGATCGGCGGGCTCAATGGCCGATTGTTGAAAGATGGTGATGTGCTTGCCCTTGGCCATCCGCCTTCAACAGAAGACGGTGAAGACCGGGCGGAATATCAATTATCCCCCGTTGATGATGATACCAGCAGTATTCGGGTTGTGTTTGGCCCTCAAGACAGTCGTTTTACCGATGAAGCGAAATCGCGCCTGATCAATGACGATTATACGTTAACCCCTGTGTTAAACCGCATGGGGATGCGGCTTGATGGCCCGCCACTGCCGCATATTGATAACGCTGATATTCCTTCGGATGGCATTGTTAAAGGGTCTATTCAAGTGCCGGGCAATGGTATTCCCATTATCCTTTTGGCCGACCACCAGACCACGGGCGGCTATACGAAAATCGCCACGGTCATCTCAGCGGATTTGCCGAAATTGGCACGGATGCGCCCCGGGGAAATCCTAAAATTTGAAGCGGTTGATGTTGAAACCGCTGAAAAAATCGCCCGTGCGCGAGAAGAAAACCTGATGCGGGCGATCAAATCCATGATGCCCGCCCCGCCATTGGTGGATACCGCCGCGCTTTACCGTTTGGGGGATACCACGTAAGCCATAAGTGTGGAAATGGCATTATCACCAAAATGGTTTTTTTCGCTTGCACCTTAGGGTGGTAAGGCTAGGATGCAGGGGTTCTTTAAAGGGGTCAGATGATGATCACAGGCAAAACAAAGGTTTTTGGCGTTATCGCCGATCCGATTGATCATGTGCGCGCGCCGATGGTGTTTAACCCTGTTTTTGAAACCCGCGGCATTGACGCGGTGTTGGTGCCTATTCATATCACCCCTGACACTTTGGAATCTTCCATCAAAGGTTTGGCCGCCATGCCGAATATGGGCGGGGTTTGCGTCACCATCCCCCATAAATTGCCGATGGCGGGTTTATGCGATGAATTGGGTTTAGCGGCGGAAATCACCGGCGCGGTGAATGCTGTTCGCTTTCAGGATGGCCGTTTGATTGGTGATAATTTTGACGGTGAAGGCTTTGTCCAAGGGCTTTACGGCGAAGGCCATGAGCTGAGTGATGCGAATGTGCTGATGATCGGGGCAGGGGGCGCGGCGCGGGCAATCGCGGTTGCGCTGGCAAAACAGCCGATCAAATCCCTAACCATTGCCAATCGAACCTTGGCCAATGCCGAAGCGATTGCCCAGATCATCAAGACCCATTTCCCGAAAGCAACAGTTCATGCGATTGCCGCCGATGGCATTGATGCGATTGTCAGCGATCAAAACCTGATCATCAACACCACCAGTTTAGGGCTTCATGACGGTGATCAAATGCCATGCGCCTTGGATAAGGTGTCGGGAGATGTTATTATCGCCGATATTATCATGGTGCCTGAAAAAACAGCATGGCTGTTGATGGCGGAAGAAAAAGGGCTTAAAACCCATTTGGGAAAACATATGTTAGATTATCAGCGTGATCTGATCGGTAAGTTTATTGGCGCCCTTTAATCCTTTGGGCCAAATTTGATGTTAAGGAATTAAACGATGGCTGAAACACAGCAATGGACAGAAGAACGTCTCGAGAAGTTAAAAAAACTCTGGGATGAAGGTCTATCGATTTCCCAGATTGGTGAAAAACTGGGGGTTTCTCGCAATGCTATTGCCGGTAAAGTGCATCGTCTTGGCTTGAAAAAGCGTCAATCTCCTATTTCCAACAAAGGCAAGACCAAAGCCCCACAGAAAAAAGAACCTGTTCAAGTGGCAATGCCTGAAAACCTGCCGCTGAAATTGGCTTTACGGAAGATCAATTGGTCACGGTCTAAATGCAGCTGGCCGATTGGCGACCCTAAGACAACAAGTTTTAAGTTTTGTGGAGATGAAGTGGTTGCGGGTAAACCTTATTGTAATACCCATTGCTTTGATGCCTATACCACTAATCGTGAACAAGGCGGATCATAATCCATGCTCGACAATCCAGGCCCTTTGGCCATTAAACGGTCTGAATATATCAGCCCGTCCATCGCTATTGATGATGTTTTCCTGACCATCAAGGTTTTTGATGATCGCGCGGTGGTGATCAGCCGCATGAAAACCTCACGTCTTGATCAATCGGAGACCCCGCTTGTTCTTTACGGCGGCAAGGGCATGGCGCTGGATCGCCTGACGATTGATGATGAACCGCAGGATTTAAGCCAATACGACACGTCAGAAGGCGTCATCCATGTTGCTGTTGGCAAAGAGGCCGTGGTGGAGACCACCACCACCATCAATCCTTATGAAAACACCAGCCTTGAGGGGCTTTACCTGTCGGGCGATATGCTCTGCACCCAATGTGAGCCGGAAGGTTTCCGCCATATCACATGGTATCCTGACCGCCCTGATGTCATGTCTGTATTCACGACCCGCATCGAAGCGCCAAAATCAATGCCTGTCTTGCTTTCAAACGGCAATTTAATCGACAGCGGTGATCTTGAAGGCGACCGTCATTTTGCCACTTGGCATGACCCGTTTAAAAAGCCGAGCTATTTGTTTGCCATGGTGGCGGGTGATCTTGACCATGTTCAGGATCATTACACCACCAAAGATGGCCGCGATATTGACCTTAGAATTTATGTCGAACACGGCAACGCTGGCCGCACGAAACACGCCATGGAAAGCCTGAAACGGTCGATGAAATGGGATGAAGATGTTTATGGGCTTAGTTATGACCTTGATATTTTCATGATCGTCGCCGTCAGCCATTTCAATATGGGGGCGATGGAAAACAAAGGGCTGAACATCTTTAATTCAAAATTTATTCTGGCCGATGAACAGACCGCTAATGATGATGATCTTGACCGTGTTGAAGGCATTGTCGCCCATGAATATTTCCACAATTGGACAGGCAACCGCATCACCTGCCGCGATTGGTTTCAATTGACGTTAAAAGAAGGTTTGACCGTTTATCGCGACCAAGAATTTACCGCCGATATGCATTCCCGCGGGGTTAAGCGCGCCATTGATGTATCCTTGTTGCGCGCCATCCAATTCCCTGAAGATAGCGGCCCCACCGCCCATCCAATCCGCCCTGAAGAATACACCGAGATCAATAATTTCTATACGCCGACGGTTTATGAAAAAGGCGCGGAAGTCATCCGCATGATCGCCACGCTTTTAGGGCATGATGGTTTCATGAAAGGCATGGCGCTTTATGTTGAACGCCATGATGGCACCGCCGCCACTTGTGATGATTTTGTCGCCGCTATGGCCGATGCCAATGATGCTGATTTAGACCAGTTCAAACGCTGGTATAATCAAGCGGGTACGCCGGTGGTTGACATCACCCGTCATTATTCCCCTGAAACCCGCTGTTTGACGCTGAATTTCCATCAGAAACTGCCCAAGACCGCGGCGGATACACCTCGAAAACCGCTGGTGATCCCCGTCAAATTGGGGCTGGTTGGGGATAATGGCAAAGCGGTGCCGATTGAAACAGAGGCCGCTGAAAACAGTGAAGGGGCGGATGAAATCACCTTTATCTTGGATGATACAGAAGCGCATTTGACCCTGAAAAATGTTCCCGCTGATGCTGTGCCATCATATTTCAGGGAGTTTTCAGCCCCTGTTATTTTGAAAACAGATTTGAGCGATGCGGAACAAATGCATCTTTTATCCGGCGACTCTGATGCCTTTGGCCGTTGGGATGCTGGCCAGAACCTGATGTTAAAAGCCTTGACCGCGATGGTGGATGAAGGCCAAGACAACCCTGATCTGACGGGCCTGACCAATGGTTTGGCGCAGACCCTTGCCGATGATCGTCTTGATGGGGCGGAAAAAGGCCAGATTTTCCGTCTGCCGTCACAATCAACGGTGGAAGCGCATTTGGCGGGGCAGGGCATCACCCCTGATCCCATTCAGGTTTGGGAAAAACGCCGCCAGATGATGATCACCCTTGGTCAAGGGATGGCCGCATCAATCGCGCCACTGCTCGATGCTTTTCATGGCAAGGCCAAAAAGCTGAACGGGGCTGATCGCGCGCTCTATTCACGTCTGATTGGGCTGGCGGTGCTGGCAGGGCTTGATGGCGCCGAAGACCACGCGCTGCAATTATCGACCCATGATCGCATGACCTTATCCGAAGCGGGGATCGCGGCGTTGAATCAAGTGGATAGCCCCTTACGTGATCAGGCTTTATCCCAGTTTGAAGCACGTTGGATGGACAATCCGCTGGTGATGGAAAAATGGTTTATGTATCAAGCCTCCGCGCCAATGGTGGGCTCGCCCGACCATTGTGATGAATTGATGCAGCACCCACGGTTTGATGCCAATAACCCCAATAAATTGCGTTCGGTCTTATCGGTATTTGCCGCGATGAACACGCCCAATTTCCACGCCGATGATGGTTCAGGTTATCGTTATCTTGCGCGCCAGCTGGCGGAGATTGATAGCCGCAATCCGCAAGTGGCGGCGCGAATTATCCTGCCGTTGACGCGGTTTTCGTCTTACAGCGAAGAACGTCAAGCCATGATGAAAGGCGCGTTGGTGCGGATCAAAAGCAAAACAGACCTGTCGAATGACCTGACCGAAGTCATCCACAAAGCCCTCAACAGCTAATTAAAGATTGTTAGAATAAAACGGTTTAGCCCAGCAAAAAGGCGGGGGTGTGTTCCGTTGTCTTGAAACTGTCGCCCGTGCAATCCGGCGGCATGGGCAGCTCACCTTCAACATTGCCGCGGTTTTTCTGGCGTTTTTGGCCGGATTTCGCTGAAGAAGATTTTCCTGTATTAGATTTATCGGCAACAGATTGTTTCGCCTTAGGCTTCTTGGCTGCATCATCAGTTGTGGCTTGACCATCAAGGGTGAAGACATCAACAGATTTGCCGATCAGCTTTTCAATCGCATCGAGATAATGTTGATCATCTTTAGTGGCGATAATGGTAAAGGCGCGGCCAGAACGACCCGCGCGACCCGTACGGCCAATGCGGTGAACATAATCTTCGGCGTTCATCGGCACATCGAAATTAAACACATGGGAAAGACCAGCAATATCAATCCCGCGGGCGGCAACATCACTGGCCACCAATAACGGCACTTCGCCATCTTTAAACTTGGCCAAAGCCTCATTACGGGCGGCTTGGGTCATATCACCGTGCAGCGCCAGCGCGTTAAATCCATGGCGTTCAAGCGAGGCGCGAACCGTGCTGATGTCACGTTTGCGGTTGCAGAAAATCACCGCGTTGGAAACATCTTCATGACGGATCAAATCGCGCAGAACTTGGCGCTTTTCTTTGACATTGGCTTTGGCGACAAATTGTTCAACCGTTGATGCGGTTGATGCCGGCGGGGCGACTTCAATCACTTTGGGGTTGATGACGAATTGATCGGAAATCTTATGGATGGTTTCATCAATTGTCGCAGAATAAAACAAGGTCTGGCGAATTTTCGGCAACAGGCTGGTGATTTTTTCAACATCGGGGATAAAGCCCATATCCAGCATCCGATCAGCTTCATCAATCACCAGAATTTTCACATCGGTCAGCATCACCTTGCCGCGTTCAACATGGTCAAGCAAACGGCCAGGGGTGGCGATCAGCACATCCACGCCTTTTGCCAAAGTCGCGTCTTGATCACCAAAACTTGTGCCGCCGATCAACAGGGCTTTTGTCAAATTATGGTTTTTTGAAAACGCATCGAAGCTTTCCGCCACTTGAGCCGCCAATTCGCGGGTGGGCGTTAAGATCAACGAACGGGGCAGGCGAGCTTTAGCGCGACCAGAGCTGAGAATATCAATCATCGGAAGGGTGAAAGACGCGGTCTTTCCTGTTCCTGTTTGGGCAGAACCCAAAACGTCACGACCCATCAACACAACAGGAATTGATTTTTCCTGAATGGGAGTTGGTGTTGTGTAACCAACCGCCTCAATCGCATCTAATAATGGGTCTGTTAACCCAAGGTCACGAAAAGTCAAATTTACATCCAATGTTTGATGGCCAACACGTCATTCATTTAAGGGAAAATCGTTGCTGTTGTCGCAAAGTTGTCTTTTCATACATAATTACTGGATTGCCGTCAATCAAAATGGCATATTTGCGCTGAATTGGTCTCATGGCAACAATGAAGTGATACGATGCAAAAAACATTGGTTTTTATCCCCGGGCTTATCTTGACGGATGATCTCTACGCCCATCAAACCGAAGCCTTGAAAGGCTCGTATCCAATCCATCACGCTGAAACACGTGGCATGGATAGCATCACCGCCATGGCCGAACGTGCTTTGGATGAAACATCGGGTCAAATTGTGCCGATTGGCTTGTCCATGGGCGGCTGTATTGCCCTTGAAATCGCGCGGATTGGCAAAGATCGGCTGGCCGGCTTGGTGGTGATGGACAGCACGGCAGGGGCGGATACAGAAACCCGCAGGGCTGAGCGCGTTGCTGAGATTAAAACCTTAAAAAGCCTGATGCAAAACCCCGAAATTAAGGTCAAATTCAAAGGCATCACCAATCAGCTCTTGCCACGGTTTATCGCCCCACAATTTCTTGAAGATCAAGCGTTAACAACCCGCATCATGGATATGGCAACGGCCATCGGGCAGGAAAATTTCATCTTGCAACAAACCGCCTTGCTTAATCGGCACCAGCAAATGGATATGCTGGAAAATTTCGATTTGCCCAGTTTGTTTTTGGTGGGGGCGCTGGATACGCTAACGCCGCCGCCATTGGCGCAAGCCATGGCTGAAGCCGCCCCAAACAGCCGCTATGTGGAAATCCCTGACGTTGGTCATCTGCCGCCCATGGAAGCCCCAGAGGCGGTGACCAAAGCCTTGACCGAGTTTCTTGGCGACTTGGCCTAATCAATATTAGGATTAAATAACCTGATTAAATATCCAGCTCAGCCATGACTTCAGCGGCATGGTCACGGATATAGGCAAAGCGCAATTCAGGCTTCCGCCCCATCAAGGTATTGACCAACCCATCGACTTGGCGGCGATCATCAGCGCCTTCCATATCACGTTTTGGCAAATGCACCTGAAGCAAACGGCGGCTTTCACGCGACATGGTTGTTTCTTTTAATTGCGCGGGCGGCATTTCGCCCAAGCCTTTAAAGCGGCTGATTTCAATTTTACCGCGGCCTGTCAATTCGGTTTCAATCAGCTGGTCTTTATGCTCATCATCAAGGGCATAGGCAACCGTCCCGCCTTGCGCCAAGCGATAGAGCGGCGGTTGCGCGATATAAAGACGGCCGGATTCAATCAACCCGGGCATTTGCTGATAAAAATAGGTCATCAGCAGGGCGGCGATATGCGCGCCATCAACATCCGCGTCAGTCATGATGACGATCCGGCCATAGCGCAGGTCATCAATGTTGAAATTCTTGCCCGGGCGCACGCCCAACGCCAAAGACAGGTCTGACAATTCCTGATTGGCCGCCAATTTATCATCGGAGGCGGAGGCGACGTTCAAAATCTTCCCGCGCAACGGCAGAACCGCTTGTGTTTTCCGGTCACGGGCTTGCTTGGCAGACCCGCCCGCGCTATCGCCTTCCACCAAAAAGAGTTCGGTTTCATCGCCATCCGAAGACGAACAATCGGCCAATTTCCCGGGCAGGCGAAGCTTTCTTGTGGCGGTTTTCCGCGCCACATCCTTATCACGTTTGCGGCGTTTACGCTCTTCCATCCGCTCAATGGCGGCATCCAGCAAGAAACCCGCCCGCTCTTTATCGGCGGAAAGCCATGTTTCAAACCGATCCCGAAGCCCTGTTTCCACCAGTTTTGTGGCATCTTGGCTGACCAATCGGTCTTTGGTCTGGCCTTGGAAATGCGGCTCTTTGACAAAGACGCTCAAGACCGCCCCTGTGCCTGCCATGACATCATCCATGGTCAGGTCAGCGGCTTTTTTATTGCCGGCAATCTCACCGTAACTGCGCATCCCTCGCACCAAAGATTGCCGCAACCCTGTTTCATGGGTGCCGCCATCAGGGGTCGGGACGGTGTTGCAATAGGATTGCACAAAGCCATCTTCGCCGGGGCCAAACCACGTGATGGCAAATTCAACTTTTTCGCCGTTAATTTCCACCAAATCCGCAAAAGGCGCGGAGATTAAAATCGCCTTATCTTTGGTGGTGTCTGTCAAGAAATCAGCCAGACCGCCGGGGTATTTAATCACCGCTTCTTGCGGCACATCGCCCCCATCTTTGAGCCATTTTTCATGGCACGACCAGCGGATTTCCACGCCCGCAAAAAGATAGGCTTTGGAGCGCATCATTTTATAGAGAACTTGAGGACGGAACGCCCAATTCGCGCCAAAAATCTCACCGTCAGGGCGGAAGGTTACATCGGTTCCGCGGCGGTTTGGGGCAGCGCCAATTTCTTCTAAGGCGCCGGTTGGCAATCCGCGCGAAAACGACTGGCGATAAAGTTTTTTATTGCGCGCCACTTCCACCGTCATCTCTTCGGAAAGGGCGTTCACAACCGACGCGCCAACCCCATGCAACCCACCGGAGGTGGAATAGGCTTTGCCTTCAAACTTACCGCCAGCGTGCAGGGTGGTCATAATCACTTCAAGGGCGGATTTATTGGGGAATTTCGGATGCGGGTCGGTGGGAATGCCGCGGCCATTATCGCCAACGGTCAAACTGCCGTCTTCGTTTAAGGTCACGCTGATGCGATTGGCAAAACCCGCCACGGTTTCATCCATGGAATTGTCGATAATCTCCGCCGCCATATGATGCAGGGCGCGATCATCCGTGCCGCCGATATACATCCCGGGACGGCGGCGAACAGGCTCAAGACCTTCAAGAACTTCGATTTCAGCCGCGTTATAATCATTGCTGGCGGCGGCGTTAAATAGATCAGACATCACAACCTCGATAATGACTAACCACATTATCTAGCAGATATAAAGCAAGTTTTCTACATGATCTTGCGGTTAATCTTGATTTTGCCTGTTTGTGAAGCCCATAAAAAAGGGCGGCACATGGCCGCCCCTTTCTCATATCAAATCCAGTGATTAGCTGGAGTAATACATCGCGAATTCAACCGGATGCGGGGTGTGTTCAAAGTTCACGACTTCTTCCATCTTCAGTTCGATGTAAGCATCGATCTGATCATTGGTGAAGACGTCACCCTGTGTCAGGTATTCACGGTCAGCGTCAAGAGCTTCCAGCGCTTCACGGAGTGAACCACATACGGTTGGGATTTCCTTCAGCTCTTCTGCTGGCAGATCATACAGATCCTTATCCATGGCTTCGCCTGGGTGGATCTTGTTGCGGATACCGTCAAGGCCAGCCATCAGCATCGCAGAGAAGGCCAAATATGGGTTGGCGGTCGCATCAGGGAAACGAACTTCAACACGCTTGCCTTTCGGGCTGTTGACGAAAGGAATACGGCATGATGCTGAACGGTTGCGTGATGAATAGGCCAATAGAACCGGCGCTTCATAACCCGGGATCAAACGCTTGTAAGAGTTTGTTGAAGGGTTGGTGAAAGCGTTCAATGACTTGGCGTGCTTGATAATGCCGCCAATGTAATGCAAGGCCATTTCAGACAGGTCAGCATAACCATTACCCGCGAACAAAGGCTTGCCATCCATCCACAAGGACTGGTGAACGTGCATGCCGGAGCCGTTATCGCCAGAAATTGGCTTTGGCATAAAGGTTGCGGATACGCCATAAGCGTGGGCAACGTTATGAACGGCATATTTATACAGCTGCATGTTATCAGCGGTTTCGATCAATGTGCCGAACATGACACCCAATTCATGCTGTGAAGGCGCCACTTCATGGTGATGCTTTTCAACAGGAACGCCCATTTCTTCCATGACAGAAAGCATTTCAGAACGAATGTCCTGGCCGCTATCAACAGGGGGTACAGGGAAGTAACCGCCCTTAACACCGGGACGGTGGCCAAGGTTGCCTTCTTCATAAGCGCGGGCTGAGTTGTATGGGCCTTCAACGCTATCGACTTCATAAAGACCACGGTTCATGGAAACGTCAATTTTGACATCTTCAAAGATGAAAAACTCAGCTTCAGGACCAAAGAACGCGGTATCAGCAACACCAGCAGAGGCCATATGCGCCAAAGCGGCTTTCGCGGTTGAGCGTGGGTCACGGCTGTATGGTTCACCAGTTGATGGTTCCAGAACGTCACAGAAGATAGCCATTGTTGGCTGGGCAAAGAACGGGTCAATGTAACAACGTGACAGATCAGGCATCAGGGTCATGTCAGATTCGTTAATCGCTTTCCAACCCGCGATTGATGAGCCGTCAAACATGAAGCCTTCTTCCAGTGAATCTTCATCAATGGTGGATACGTGCTGGGTGACGTGCTGCATCTTACCCCGTGGGTCCGTGAATCGCAGATCAACATAAGTAATCTCGTTATCTGCAATCATTTTTAAGATTGTTTTTGCATCAGACATTGGTCTCTCCATTCATGCAATTGTTAATAGTCTATTCTGTTTTATTTCTGATTAAATCGCGTCAGCCCCGCGTTCGCCGGTGCGAATACGGATCACATCTTCGATAGGTGAAATGAAAATCTTGCCATCACCGATCCGGCCTGTAGCCGCGGCGTTTTTGATGGCTTCAACAGATTTTTCAACCAAATCATCTTCAATGATGACTTCGATTTTTACCTTAGGCAGAAAATCCACAACATATTCGGCACCACGATAAAGCTCAGTATGGCCTTTTTGACGACCAAACCCTTTGGCTTCAGTGATGGTGATGCCTTGAATCCCGACTTCATGAAGGGCTTCTTTCACTTCATCAAGCTTAAATGGCTTAATGATGGCTTCCAGTTTTTTCATGGGTATATCTCCATAAAAGTTCAATGTTAGATATGCAACATTCGTGCCAGAGTCAAGAAAGCCTGAATTGATGGGGTTTTGGGCATAAGTTTTTGGCTTTTGCCCATAAATACAGCACATTGCCTAAAAATTAGGCAATTAAAGGCGTGGCATCACCAAAAATTACGATTAATCGCGGGAATGAAGCCAATCTTCAATGCGGGAAAGAGCTTCGGTAATCGCTTCATCGGAATTGGCGCAAGAAAACCTAAGGTAACCTTCGCCTTCATCGCCAAAACTTGTCCCGCTAATCAAGGCCACGCCCGCGTCTTCCAGCAAAGCGGTCTGCAAATCATGGGAGGTCATGCCCGTGCCGGTGATATTGGGGAAAGCATAAAAAGCCCCCGCTGAAGGACGGCTGGTAAACCCGGGCAATTTATTCAGTCCATCATGCAACAGCGCGGCACGGCGTTGAAAGGCTTGTTTCATCTCCTCAACACAATCTTGAGGCCCCGTGATGGCGGCAAATGCCGCTTCTTGGGCGGCGGCATTAACACAAGAATGGATATTGACCGCCAATCGGTCCGCCGCGTCCACCATATGTTCAGGCCAAACGGCATAACCCAACCGCCAGCCGGTCATGGCATAGGTTTTTGACCAGCCATTGAGGATGATCAGGCGATCATGGATTTCAGGGAATTCCAAAAGGCTTGTCATATCGTGCCCATCAAACGTCAGGCGATCATAAATCTCATCCGACATCACCATCACATGGGGATGCGCCATCAATCCATCCACCAGTTTTTGAAATTCAGCCCTTGGGGTGACGCCGCCGGTGGGGTTGGCGGGGGAATTGACAATCACCAAACGCGTGTTTTCGGTGATCCGGCTCAACACATCATCGGCGGAAAAGGCAAAGTCATTTTCTTCGCGCAACGGATAAGGGCAGGGGGTGGCGCCGCTAAACCGAACGGCGGATTGATAAATCGGAAACCCCGGGTCAGGGTAGATAATCTCGCCGCCTGGCTCACCGGTTAACATGGCGGCAAAAAAGATCACGACCTTACCGCCGGGAAGAATCTGTATCCGTGATGGCGGCACATCCGCCCCCGTCTGTTGATGGAGCGAGGCGGCAACCGCCTCTTTAAGCTTCAACACCCCGCCAGAAGGCGTGTAGCCGTGATGCCCATCTTTCAAGGCTTTGATTCCCGCCTCAACAATATGCGCCGGAGTGGGGAAATCAGGCTGACCAATGCCGAGATTGATAATATCGCGCCCTTGGGCAGAAAGCGCCGCCGCCCGTGCCAAAACAGTGAAAGCAGTTTCCGTGCCTAATTGCGATGCACGATGGGCTAATAGGGACATATTGATCTCCTGAACAGACAGAAAAGTAGGTTTGTGGACATGATTATGCGCCAGAATAGGACGCTGTCTAGATAAGTTGGTGTGTTTTTTTAAATATCGGTGTCATCTCTCTTGACGACAAAAAGGCAATTGTATAGGACACATTGATCACGTGGCGGGTGTAGCTCAGTTGGTTAGAGCGCCAGATTGTGGCTTTGGAGGTCGCCGGTTCAAATCCGGTCACTCGCCCCACTATTTACTGACAGGACAATATCATGGACGTCACACAAACATTATCCGAAGGTTTGCAGCGCGAATTCAGCATTACGCTTACCGCAGCGCAAATCGATACCCGCGTTGATGAGCGGATCGCATCCCTCGCAACCGAAATCAAAATGCCTGGCTTCCGCCCGGGTAAAGTGCCAGCAAGTGTTGTGAAAACACGCTATGGCAAACAGGTTCTGGGTGAAGTCCTGCAAGCGGCATTGGATGACGCGACCCGTAAGGTGATCGAAGACAATGACCTGCGTGTTGCCACCAACCCTGCTTTGGATGTGACCGAATATGAAGAAGGTGGTGATCTGAAAGCCACGCTGAAAATGGAAGTCATGCCTGAACTGGAGCCGATTGACCTTTCAAAATTGGTGATTGATCGTCCTTCTGTTGAAGTTACCGACAAAGAAGTTGATGACGCGGTTGAAACCATCGCCAATGAAAATCGCCCCACCAAGCCTGTTGAAAAGAAGCGGGCGGTGAAATCAGGCGACACCGTTGTGATTGACTTTGTTGGCCGTGTTGATGGTGAAGCCTTTGAAGGCGGTGCCGCTGAAGGCCATCGTTTGGGCATTGGTTCAAACACCTTTATTCCAGGCTTTGAAGATGGTTTGATCGGCGCAATGCCGGGGACAACCGTTGACGTGCCTGTGCAATTCCCTGCTGAATATCCTGCCGAACATCTCGCCGGCAAAGACAGCGTTTTTGAAGTCACCATTCATGAATTGCACGAACCTGATGACATCAAAATTGATGATGAATTTGCCTCAACCCTTGGCATGGATAACCTTGATGCGCTGAAAGCCGCGGTTCGTGAACAAATCGGCCGCCAGCACAACACCGCGATCCGCACCAAAGTCAAAACTTCTGTTCTGGACTCACTTGATGAGATTTTGGGCGAATTTGACGTGCCGCCATCATTGGTGGCTCAGGAATATTCATCCATCTGCCACGCCATGAACCCCCATGAGCATCATGAAGGTGACCATGACCATTCTTGTGATGATGGTATGTCTGATGAAGATAAGGCTGAAGCGGATCTTCTGGCCAACCGCCGCGTTCGTTTGGGCATGGCGCTGACTGAAATTGGTCGCGTGAACAATCTTCAGGTCACTGAAGAAGAAAAGAATCGCGCTATTTTCGCGGAAGCCCAGCGTCACCCGGGTCAAGAACAGCAGGTTCTGGAATATTTCCAAAAGAACCCACAAGCCGCGCAAAACCTTGCCGGTCCTGTTTTTGAAGATAAAGTTATCGACTACATCCTTGAAATGGCGACCGTCAATGACAACGTCATGTCTGTAGAAGACCTTTACAAGGTTGATGAAGACGCGGGCAAACCTGCGGCCAAGAAAGCGACGAAGAAAGCGGCGAAAAAGACAGCCGCCAAAAAGACCGCGAAAAAGGCTGCAACCAAGAAAAAAGCCGCCGCTAAATCATCGGCCAAAAAGAAAGATTAGCAAAAGCCCGCTTTGGGCAGATAGGAAAACTGATGACAACGCCGTTTGTTGATAATGCCCAAAATACTTATGGTTCTGCTCTGGTGCCGATGGTGGTGGAGCAGACCAGCCGTGGTGAACGTGCTTTTGATATTTATTCCCGCCTTTTAAAAGAACGGATTATCTTTATCAACGGCCCGATTGATGACGCGGTGTCTTCCGTGATTTGCGCGCAATTGCTGTTCTTGGAATCAGAAAACCCAAAGCTTGATATTTCCATGTATATCAACTCACCCGGCGGCATCGTGACCTCTGGTTTGGCGATTTACGACACGATGGAATATATCCGCCCCGAAGTTTCAACCGTTTGCATGGGGCAGGCGGCGTCTATGGGGTCATTGCTGTTGATGGCGGGTGCCGCGGGCAAGCGGTACAGCCTGCCTAACTCACGGATCATGACACACCAGCCTTCTGGCGGGTTTTCCGGCCAGGCGACGGATATTGAAATTCATGCCCGTGAAATCCTTAGTCTTCGTGAACGGCTCAATGGCATTTATGTCAAGCATACCGGCCGTAAATTAAGCGATATTGAAAAGATTATGGAACGCGACACGTTCATGTCACCCGAAGAAGCCCTGAAGCATGGGTTGATTGACGAAGTGGTTGAAAAGCGTCCTGTTCCGAAGGATGAAAAGTAATCTTTTCGGCTGATCTCTTTTCCAATCACATCAATGTGAAGATCGATTTCGATTTTTTTTATTTGCTGAACAACGCAAACCCTGTTTAGATAGCGGGGTAGGAGTAGCGTTATGTCTAATACTGGTGATAATTCAGAAGCCAAAAACACACTATTTTGTTCGTTCTGTGGTAAAAGCCAACATGAAGTGAAGAAATTAATTGCAGGGCCAACCGTGTTCATCTGCGATGAATGTGTTGAGCTGTGCATGGATATTATCAAAGAAGAACATAAAGCCACCTTAACAAAATCAGCCGACGGTGTGCCAACCCCGCGTGAGATTTGTGATTTCCTTGACGAATATGTCATTGGCCAAGCCCGCGCGAAAAAGGTGCTGTCTGTCGCTGTTCACAACCATTACAAGCGTCTTGCCCATGGCGGTAAGCCCGGTGATGTTGAAATTTCAAAGTCAAACATCATGCTCTTGGGGCCAACAGGTTGCGGGAAAACCTTGCTGGCACAAACCTTAGCGCGCATCCTTGATGTGCCCTTCACCATGGCCGATGCCACAACATTAACCGAAGCTGGTTATGTTGGTGAAGATGTTGAAAACATTATCTTAAAACTGCTTCAAGCCGCTGATTATAATGTCGAACGCGCCCAGCGTGGGATTGTCTATATTGACGAAGTGGATAAGATTTCGCGCAAGTCGGACAACCCATCCATCACCCGTGATGTTTCAGGGGAAGGGGTTCAGCAGGCTTTGTTGAAAATCATGGAAGGCACGGTTGCTTCTGTTCCGCCGCAAGGTGGCCGCAAGCATCCCCAGCAAGAGTTTTTGCAGGTTGATACCACTAATATCTTGTTTATTTGTGGCGGCGCCTTTGCGGGTCTCGATAAATTGATCGCTGGCCGCAACAAAGGCTCTGGCATTGGTTTTGGTGCTGATGTTCAGGCCGAAGATGATAAATCCACTGGCGAACGTCTGGCTGAGGTTGAACCAGAAGATCTGCTGAAATTCGGTTTGATCCCAGAATTTGTCGGTCGTCTGCCGGTTCTCGCCACATTGGAAGATTTGGACGAAGACGCGTTGGTACGTATCTTGACCGAACCGCGCAACGCGCTGACCAAGCAATATCAATCGTTGTTCAGCATGGATGATGTAAACCTTGATTTCCGCCCTGATGCGCTTCAGGCGATTGCCCAGAAAGCCATCGAACGGAAGACAGGGGCGCGCGGCCTTCGTGCGATTATCGAATCCATGTTGATCGAAACCATGTTTGATATTCCAACATCCGATGATGTGGAAGAAGTTGTGATCAATGCTGATGTGATTGAAAAGAATGCACCACCCATCATTGTTCACGCCAAAGGCAAGAAGAACGAAGCTGACGCCCCTGCTTAATGAACAAATAAATCAGGGTTTTAAGATTGATGGTGATGAACAAAACTCTTTGTTCAACCCTTGATTTTGAGGCGTGGCTTCCCAAATAAAGACAATAACACTTGCGCCATTTGGAGTTTGTCCGTTGGAAAATCCAGAAATGACTTCCCCTCGTTACCCCGTTCTTCCGTTGCGGGATATTGTTGTGTTCCCGCACATGATCGTGCCTCTTTTTGTTGGCCGCGAAAAATCTGTTCGCGCCCTTGAAGAAGTCATGAATGACGACAAACAAATTCTGCTGGTTTCGCAAAAAGAAGCGGGGCAAGAAAATCCTTCTGCTGAAGACCTTTACACGGTCGGGACGGTGGGCACGGTTCTGCAATTGCTGAAACTGCCTGATGGCGCGATCAAAGTCTTGGTGGAAGGCAATAGCCGCGCCCAAATCACCAAATTCGATGAAGTTGATGGCTTTTTGCAAGCCGACATCACCATGCCTGATGAAGACATGGGGGATAACCCTGTTGAGACCACGGCGTTGAGCCGGACGGTTTTGCAGCAGTTTGAAGATTACATCAAATTGAATAAGAAAATCCCATCTGAGGTCATGGTCTCCCTGTCTCAGGTCGAAGATGAAAGCAAAGTGGCGGATACCATCGCCTCGCATCTGAATGTCAATATCGCTGAAAAGCAGGAATTGTTGGAAATCAATTCTGTGCCGGAACGGTTGGAAAAAATCTTCAGCTTCATGAACAATGAAATTGGCGTCATGAAAGTTGAAAAGCGGATTCGCAATCGCGTCAAACGCCAGATGGAAAAATCCCAGCGTGAGTATTATTTGAACGAGCAAATCAAAGCCATCCAAAAAGAATTGGGTGAGGGCGATGATGGCCGTAATGAAATTCAAGAAATTGAAGAAAAGCTGAATAACACGAAACTCAGCAAAGAAGCCTTTGAAAAAGTCTCGGCTGAGTTGAAAAAACTCAAGAACATGAGCCCCATGAGCGCGGAAGCCACGGTTGTTCGCAATTACATTGATACAATGTTGGCGCTGCCATGGTCGAAGAAATCCCGCATTAAGAAAGATATTAATGTCGCGCGTGAAATCCTTGATGCTGATCATTACGGGCTTGAAAAAGTCAAAGACCGCATCATTGAATATCTGGCGGTTCAGAAGCGGATGAAAAAACCAAAAGGCCCGATTCTGTGTCTTGTTGGCCCTCCTGGTGTGGGGAAAACATCCCTTGGTCAGTCGATTGCCAAAGCCACAGGGCGTCAGTTTACCCGCATGGCCTTGGGCGGCGTTCGTGATGAAAGTGAAATCAGAGGCCACCGCCGAACATATATTGGCTCGATGCCCGGGAAGATTGTCCAGAACCTGAAAAAGGTGGGGACAAGCAACCCGCTGATTCTGCTTGATGAGATTGACAAATTAGGCGCTGATTGGCGTGGTGATCCATCATCGGCTTTGTTGGAAGTGCTGGATCCGGAACAGAACTCAACCTTCCAAGATCATTACATTGAAGTCGATTATGACCTTTCTGATGTCATGTTCATCACCACCGCCAATACAATGAATATGCCGCAACCTTTGTTGGATCGGATGGAGATTATTCGTCTGTCGGGCTACACCGAAGATGAAAAGGTTGAAATCGCCCGCCGCCATTTGATCAAGAAACAGGTCAAGGATCATGGTTTGAAAGACGGTGAGTTTGAACTGACCGATGATGCTTTGCGGAAAACCATTCAAAACTACACCCGTGAAGCGGGCGTGCGGAATATCGAACGTGAATTGGCACGTCTGGCGCGTAAAGCCGTGACGGAAATTGTCAGCGGTAAGGCTGATACGGTCAAAATCACGGTTGATAATCTGGAAGACTATTTGGGTGTACCTAAATTCCGCCGAAGCGAGATTGATGACAATGATCAAGTCGGCGTTACCACTGGTCTTGCTTGGACTGAAGTGGGCGGTGAATTGCTCAATATCGAAGCCGTGACCGTGCCGGGGAAGGGACGTGTGACCTCAACTGGTAAGCTGGGTTCGGTGATGAAAGAATCAATTCAAGCGGCGGAGTATTTTATTAAGAATCGCGCGCGTTTGATTGGGATTAAGTCTGAAGATTTAGCCAAGAATGATATTCACGTGCACGTCCCCGAAGGCGCAACCCCGAAAGATGGGCCATCCGCCGGTGTCGCGATGGTCACGTCATTGGTCTCCGCGCTCACCGGAATTCCTGTTCGTGCCGATGTGGCCATGACAGGTGAAGTCACGTTGCGGGGCAGGGTGCTTGCCATTGGCGGGCTGAAGGAAAAACTCTTGGCCGCGGTTCGTGGCGGTATCAAAACAGCATTGATTCCATTGGAAAATCAGAAAGATTTGGCTGAAATCCCTGATAACATCAAAGACGCGCTGACAATTATTCCCGTCTCGATGGTCGATGAAGTGTTGATCCACGCGCTTGTTGAAAAGACCCAAGCCTTGCCCGATGATGACATCAGCGATGATGCTGTTGTCAGCACCGAAGATGATGACGATTCAAACAATCGCATCACTCATTAAAGGTCAAGTTTCTGCGGTTTTTATTGCTTTTTAAGTGAGGAATTGTTTGACCAATTCGAAATTTTGATTGTAATATAATTCTAGCAAATATGCTTTAACACAAACCACTTTGGGGGTTCCCATGAACAAAAACGAACTCATTGCTTCCGTCGCTGACAGTGCTGGTCTTTCTAAGGCAGATGCCTCACGCGCTGTTGATGCCGTCATCTCTTCAATCGAAGGTGCACTTAAGTCTGGTGACGATGTACGTATTGTAGGTTTTGGTACATTTTCTGTAAGCAGCCGCGCTGCGACAACGGGTCGTAACCCGCGCACTGGTGAAGCCATTTCTATTCCTGCTTCAAAGCAGCCTAAGTTTAAGGCTGGCGCACCATTGAAAGCAGCTGTGAACAGCTAATTTTAAAAAAAATTTTATAAGAATGGCCAGTTAATTGTTGCTGGCCATTCTTTTTTGGCTTATACGATAAGCACCTTGGGGGCGGTTAGCTCAGCTGGGAGAGCGACTGGTTTACACCCAGTAGGTCGGGGGTTCGAACCCCTCACCGCCCACCATCCACCAAGTATGATATTGGTTAAAAAAATTACCGATATTTTGCTTGGTTTCCGTTAAGTCCATCTTGACAAGGATCATTGAAAGCCTTAATCAAGATGAACCTTTGAACAGCAATGTTCTTGCGGGGGTGTAGCTCAGTTGGTTAGAGCGCCGGCCTGTCACGCCGGAGGTCGCGAGTTCAAGTCTCGTCACTCTCGCCATTTTTATAATGTCGAAACTTCCCCCCATTTCATATATGCAGCGCACCCGGGATTATTACCTGGCGCTTGGTTATGGCAATCCTTATCAATGGGCGCATTTTGAAGACGTTCCCTTTGCGCCGTTTACCAAAGACCTGTCATCGGCAAAAATCGCGCTTGTCACCACCGCCGCCCCGTTTCAGGCTGATAAAGGGGATCAAGGCCCGGGCGCGCCGATGAACGCGGATGCGAAATTCTATCGGGTCTATACCAAACCGATTGACCCAATGCCGGATTTACGGATTGCCCATGTGGCGATTGATCGTGACCACACAAGCGCCGAAGACATAGGCAGTTATCTGCCCATAAACGCGCTGAAAAACGCTGAAAACAATAAAGTGATCAAATCCGTCAATCACCGGATTTATGGCTTGCCCACCAATCGTTCAAAACGCACCACCACCGAACAAGATATTCCGGAACTCTTGGCATTGATCAAAGAGGATCAGGTGGACGCGGTTGTATTGGTGCCGAATTGTCCGGTTTGCCATCAATCGGTCAGCATGGCCGCCCGCGCCATTGAAGACAGCGGCATCCCCACGGTGATCATGGGTTGCGCATTGGATATTGTTGAACATTGCGGCGTGCCGCGGTTTGTGTTTTCGGATTTTCCTTTGGGCAATGGCGCGGGCAAACCCCATGACATCGCATCGCAAAACCAAACCTTACAATTGGCGTTGGACCTGTTGGTTGAGGTACAAGCCCCGCGTAGCACCGTAACCTCGCCCATAGAATGGGCAGAGGATCACGATTGGAAATTGGATTACAGCAACGCTGACCGATTGTCCGAGGAAGAGATTAAAGCACGCCGCGCGGCCTTTGATGCGGGTAAATCCGCCGCTAAAGCCATTCGTGATCAATCCTGATCAAGCCGGGCATGATCAATGCCATCAGGTTTTGTGGCATTGAAAGCAAAAACATCAAGAAATTTTGAAAATGCTGTGTCATGATGATGTAAACAACATGATCAGAGGGACGGACCATGGCCAGCAAACCTGAAAATTTTTACAGCCTGAATGATTTAAGTGACGGTATTTTCCGGCAATTAACCGATGATATTACCGCCCATATTTTTCCAGCCGAACAATCCATGGCATCAATTGTGCATATCGCCCCCCATGCCCATGGCACGATGCACAGTCACCCGCAAGAACAATGGAGCATCTTAATCGAAGGAAGCGCCACACGGCTTCAAGGCGGGGAAGAAATCCCTGTAGCAAAAGGTGATTTTTGGGTCGCCCCGGGCGGGGTGGAACACGGCATTATTGGCGGGCCTGATGGCGCGGTGATTGTCGATATATTTGCCCCAGCACGCCCTGAATATACAAAGCCCGGCTCTGGCTTTGCGGGGGCGTCTCAATAGGCTCGCGCCGCTTTCATAACTTCATGTATCGAATAAGGATAACACCATGGCTATTCAACGTTTTACCCCATCCATATCGCGGCTGAACACAGCTGAACTGGCAGAATGGGCGGAAATTCCGGTGGCGGTGGCTGGCGATGCGTTGAACCGCATGAACGTGATGCAAAGCCGCCTTCGTGCCGTGACATCCGCCAAATCATTTACGGGGCAAGCGTTTACGGTGGATGCTTTCCATGGGGATAATGCCGCCATTCATGTTGCCCTTAAATCCGTGCAAGCCGGTGATGTTTTGGTCATCAATGGTGGCGGTTTGGAAGATCGCGCGCTTTGGGGCGGTATTCTTAATCATTTGGCCAAACGCCAAGGTGTGCTTGGGGTGATCGTTGATGGGGCGGTTCGTGATGTTGATGAATTGGAAGACCATGGCCTGCCTGTTCGGGCGGCAGGGGTCAGCCCCGCGGGGCCTTCAAAAGGCTGGGGCGGTGCCATCAACAGCCCGGTTTCTTGTGGCGGGGTTGTGGTGCATCCCGGGGATTTGATCCACGGTGATGCTGATGGCGTGGTGGTGATCCCGCAATCGCGTATTGCGGATACATTGAAAACAGCACAATCCAGACTTGCCGCTGAACAAGATATTCTTGCCCGCCTTGATCAAGGTGAATTTACCGCTGATATTTTTGGCATAAATGACATAGAAGACCTCTAATTTTAATGACAAAGCCGCGACCATCTCAATTATCGGTTCCCTTTCATTCTTTAGGGATCAGCCAGATTTTTTCATATGGTTTGCTGTTCTATGTTTTCGCGCAATTAAAAACACCGTTGGCGCAATCCCTTGCTGTGGCCGAAAGCGATATATTGATGGCGGTATCAGGCGCGTTGATCCTGAACGCCATCCTTGCCCCTAAGGTTGGCGCCATGGTTGATCGCTATGGCGCTTTATTGATCCTATCCCGAGGATTGATCATCGGCGGGGTAGGGATGGGGGTATTGCCCTTTATCACTGGCCTTGCGGGGCTGTGGGTGGCCATGGTGTTTATCGGCATTGGTTACGCCATGTCCACTTATGAAACTGCCTTCGCGGCGGCGGTGCAATTGGATGAAAAAAACTCCCGCCGTCATATTTCCTATATTACTTTTTATGGCGGCGTGGCCAGCAGCATCACTTGGCTGACAATTGCCCCGCTTTATCTGGCGGGTGGGCTGACCACAACCTGTCTGGTGATCACGGGGGTATTGGCGGGCATGGCATGGCGCGCCCATGTGTTAAATAAGCGGTATGGCCATCAAAACCCTGTGTTGCGGCGGGAAAAGCCGGCGGCGTTCAACTGGTCAATCTTGAATAAACACGAACGCTGGGCGATTTCCGCCTTGGCCTTGTCGTCATCCCTTGAATATCTGATCTTTGCCTCGACCACATTGCTCTGGATCAATTGGTTTCATGCGCAATTTAATGACCTGAATTTGGCGATTATGCTGGCTTCGGTTTATGGGCCGTTTCAAGTGGTGGGGCGGGTGATCGAAATGCGATTTGGCCATCAATATGATGCCCGTATCACCGGCGGGATTGCCTTTTTATGCCTGCCTTTGGCCTTGATGCTGGTGCAGGTGGATACGCTTGCCATCGCGGTGTTGAGCATGGCGATTTTTGGGATTGGTCATGGGGTTCTGACGGTGACTTTCGGTTTTGTCACCAATATGTATTTCCGCGCGGATGTCTATGGCCGCGCCAAGGGCTGGATTGTTTTGCCTAGGGGGATTGGCACGGCGTTTGGCCCATCCATCGGCGGGCTTCTTTTCATGGCGGGGGCAGATCTGTTTTTTGGGTTTATGATCGCAACCTCTATCCTGTCCGGTGTTGCTTTTATGGCGCTTCTGGCCATCAAGCCCAGCAACCAGACCGTGCTTTAAGTTGCATTAGCGGGGTCAGGATATTCTTGCTCTAAATTCAGCATGACCTGTTCTAAA
>CALFYS010000034.1 GCA_937952245.1 uncultured Alphaproteobacteria bacterium
GATGATGGCATTTACGCCCAAGCCTATGCCACCGAATTGGCCGATATGTCAGAGCCGGTGACGCTTGCCAAAATTCAAACCGCCATCACAACAGGCAACACCTATGCCGTGGACGCGCCGCAAATCCCCAACACATCTTTTACTTTTAGCGCGCTCAACACCAGCAACAGCTCATCGCTTGGCCTGATTGATGGGCTTGGCAACACCCTTGGTAACGCCAACCTGATCAACAGTTTTTCGGCCCAGCATAGTGATGGGGACGACTATTCTGATAATTTCACCATCACCAACAATGGTTCGATTGAACTGGCCAGTGGGGTCAATATCGATGACTTGGCGGCGGGGACCTATACATTTTCCGTCACTTCGACGGATTCCAATTCTCTTTCCTATGAATTGAGCACCACCACAGATGTCACCCTGACGCTTTCAAATGCCCAAGGCTGTATCGTGACCGATGATGTTGTTGACGCGGATTTCACCACTAACACCAGCGCTTCAACCTCTATTGATGGAGCGACCGTGACCATCAATGGCAACCACAATGAAGATGATTTGCTGTTTGTCAAAGGCGCAACAAGCTCATCAACCTCCGATAATGTCAGTTACACCAATATCGGTTATGGCATCACCGGATTTTATGACAAAACCATTGGCCAAATGACCTTCAGCGGGTCCACCACCGAAGCCAATTGGATCAATGTCTTTAAAAAAGTCGGGTATATTTATGACAATACTTCTACCCCTGATAATGGCTCGCGCAGCCTGATCTTCTCGTTATCCAGCAATATTGTGTACAACCACCCTGATGGTGATGACCATTTCTATAAATTTATTTCCAATGATGGGATTAATTTTGATGATGCTTTTGCGGCGGCGGATAACTCCACCTTATTTGGCTTGCAAGGCTATTTGGTGACGATCACCAGCGCCGCGGAACAAGCCTATATCGTGCCGAAATTGAAAGGCGCGGGCTGGATCGGCGGATGTGATCGCCTTGCTGATTCAACCGTCCAAGACCATTGCCGGATTGATTCATCAGACCTGTCCAACCTTATAGGGGTTTCCCAAAGCGAATGGGATAACACAACAGGCACCTATTCCATGGGTGATGGCGAAGGGTATTTCTATTGGGTCACTGGCCCTGAACGTTTGGAATTTATTGTGCAGGATATTAAAAACTGTAATTCCAGCAGTGATCCTGACAAGCAGCGCACCTATCCCACGGCCAGCACGTGCAATGATTCCGATTCCCTTGATAGCAGTGATAGCAATTACCCCTATACCAATTTCCAATACACCGAACCCAACAACTATCGCCATGACGGTGATATTGGGGAAAATTACCTGCACGTTCATGGAACAGGGTTATGGAACGATTGGCGGCTGGATGGCGACACCACCACAAGCGGCAATGCCGCCAAAGGGTATATCGTTGAATATGGCGGTTTTGATAATGAAACCGTGCCTGATCTGACGGTGGATAAAAGCTACACAATCGCAACCGATGGCCAGTTCTGTGCCTATTCAAGCTCATAAGGCTGAACCCTTGCCAGCATCTTGATTATCCGTCACCATAAGTTTGTCAGACAAAACACGGGCAAAAGGGGACGGGTAGATGGCCTATGAACATGATGCCAGCATGATGAACAATCTTTATTGGTGGGGTATCCCTACCCTGTTTCGCTGTCCCCATGTGGATATTGCGGATCAAGATTTTGCCCATGCGGATATTGCCTTGGTTGGCGTGCCGCATTCCACCGGCAATGGCACCACCGAACGGGATCAGCATTTGGGCCCAAGGGCGGTGCGCAATATCGCGGCGGTGCAACGCCGTGTTCATGGTGAATTTGGCCTTGACCCTTGGAGTTCAGCATCGATCATTGACGCGGGTGATGTGCCTTTCCCGAAAGCCAATGACAATGAAGATTGCATCGCCCGCATCACTGAATTTTATCAAACGGTTGATGCAAAAGGCGTGCGGCCTGTTTCAATCGGCGGCGACCATTCCATCACAGGCGGGATTATCCAAGCCTTGGGATGCGGACAATTAACCGGCGGTGAGCCTGTTTCTTTTCTGCATCTTGATGCCCATACCGATGTTTTCACCAAGGTTGACCATTTCCTTGGGGCTGAAAAATCAGCCGCGCATTGGGGGGCGTATCTGGCCGATCAAGGCAAGGTTGACCCGAAACGTTCCATGCAAATTGGCTTGCGGGGGCATCCCCGAACATTGGATTGGCTGCAGCCATCCTATGATTACGGCTATAATGTTGTGACCATGGCTGAATACCGTGAAAGGGGGGCGGCGGATGTGATCGCCCAGATCAAAGAGGTGTTGGATGGCCGGCCTGTTTATATCACCTTTGATCTTGATTGCCTTGACCCAACAGTTGCGCCCGCGGTGGCGAATATTGAACCCGGGGTGGCAGGCTTTGGGATTGATCAGGCGCGGGAATTGCTCCATGCCGTGCGGGGGATGAATATTATCGGCGGGGATGTGGTTTGCCTGATGCCAACCAAAGATCACCCCAATCAAATCACTTCAATGGTGGCGGCATCGGTGATGTTTGAAATGCTTTCAATGATGGCTGAAAACAAAAAATGATCCGACGATTTATTCTGACCTTGGTTTTGGTTTTAGGGACGGTTTTGACCATCACCCCATCAGGGGCGGCATCAACAGAAGCGCTGTCTTTGAAAAACGCGGTGGCAAGCCATGGCGCGAATGTGATTTTTATCCGCCATGCTCTTGCCCCGGGGTATGGTGACCCTGATGATTTTGATATTGCGGATTGCAGCACCCAGCGCAATCTTGACGCCACCGGCCGCCAACAAGCCCGAGAATTAGGCCAGCTCTTTCAAGACTCAGGGCTAAAGATTAACGCCATCTTTTCCAGCCGCTGGTGCCGTTGTCAGGATACCGCAACAGAGATGAAGATCGGGCCTTACGAAACCCATGATGGGCTGAATTCATTTTTCCAAGATCACGTTGATCGCGATGAAACCTTGCGGCTGCTTCGCCAAGAATTATCAGCAACACCGCCTGAAGATTTGGTGCTGATGATCACCCATCAAGTGGTGATTCAAGCCATCACGGGCATCTCCCCCCGAAGCGGCGGCATGGTGCTTTTTAACAGCAAAACTGATCAATCCGTGCGATTTAACCCATAAAATACGATCCTTTGGGCTGATTTTAAGGGTTATTTGGCCAAAACCCCAATCAATGTTTGCTTTAATATTTTGTTTTCTTATGATAGCGCCCTTAATGATTAGGATATGATTATGTTTACACGTATTTTCGCACGGTTGGCCTTTGCTGGATTGGCCATCGCGCTTCCCAATTTCGCTTTTGCCGCGGTCGATAGCGGCGATACCGCTTGGATTTTAACCTCAACCGCTTTGGTCTTGTTCATGACCTTGCCGGGGCTGGCCTTGTTTTATGCGGGTCTGGTTCAATCCAAAAATGTTGTTTCGGTGTTGATGCATCATTTCGCATTGGCGTGTTTGTTGTCGGTCACTTGGGTTGTCGCCGGATACTCATTGGCGTTTTCAGGTGATGGCGCTTATGTCGGTGACCTGAGCAATCTGATGATGGTCGGCATTGGCATTGACAGCATGAGCGGCACCATCCCTGAAAGCGTCTTTGCGGGTTTCCAAATGACATTCGCGATCATCACGCCTGCGTTGATTATCGGGGCGTTTGTCGAGCGGATGAATTTTGCCGCCGTCTTGTTGTTCTCTGTCATTTGGTTATTGGTTGTCTATGCTCCTGTTACCCATTGGGTTTGGGGCGGCGGTTTTATGGCCGCTTGGGGCATGATGGATTTTGCTGGCGGGATCGTTGTTCACACCACCGCTGGTACCGCCGCGTTGGTGATCGCGCTGGTGCTGGGCAAACGGATTAATTTCCCGCAATCTGTTCAGCCGCCGCATAGCCCTATTCTGACCATGATCGGGGCGTCGATGCTGTGGATCGGCTGGTTTGGCTTTAATGGCGGTTCTGCCCTTGGCGCTGGTCAAAGCGCGGGCATGGCCTTGGTGGTCACCCATATCGCGGCATCTGTGGGCGCGTTGTCATGGATGTTTATTGAATGGTTCCGGTTTGGCCGGCCATCTTTGGTGGGGATTGCAACGGGCATGGTGGCTGGTCTTGCGACCGTCACCCCCGCGTCAGGCTATATCGGCATCCCCGGCGGGATTATCCTTGGGCTTGCTGGCGGTGTTGTTTGTTATCTGGCGGTGGATCTGATCCGCGGCAAGATGAAGATTGATGACTCCCTTGATGTTTTTGCCGTCCATGGTGTTGGCGGGATTATCGGCAGTCTTCTGGTGGCGTTTTTGGCGACACCAAGTTTTGCTGGCCTTGGGCTGGCGGATGGCGTGACATCAGGCCAACAGTTTATGGTTCAATTCGCGGGCGTGGCCATCACCGCCATCTGGACCGCGGTGGCCAGTTTCGTGATCTTAAAACTGGTGAGCATGGTGACTCCATTGCGCGTTGATACCCAGACTGAAATCGAAGGTCTTGATCTGGCGCAACATGGCGAGCGCGGGTATCCCAACCATTAAATCAGCACCTGATTTGATGCGATCATTTTTAAAGGATGGGTGTTGCGCCCATCCTTTTTTATTCTTTTTTCGTTCAAAAGATTGACAAATTTACCGACCATCCCATGTATGAAGCATAACCTCCCCAAACTTGGAGTGGCATGACCTTCATCTGGAAGCTCACCACTCCATTTTTTTTGGGTTTTTTGTTGGTTTTAAAGGGGTTAAAGGGTTTTTAAGGCGCTTTAGCATCCATCCCATAATCACGGATCACCTTGGCCACCCGCAGCCGATATGATTTAAAAATTGAGGCTTTGCCCTCTTTTTGCGCCATCCGGTGCTTCAGGTTTTCACGCCATTGTTTAATGGCATCTTCGTCTTGCCATGTGGAAATGCTGACAACACGCTGATCATCTTCGATATGGCGAAACCGTTCGATGGAAATAAACCCGGGCTGGTTTTGAATTTCTTCACGCATCATGCCCGCCAGTTCAAAATAACGGTCGTTAACGCCTTCATTGAGCGTGAATTCAAAAACAACGATCAGCATGACACCCCCTTCAGACCTAAGGTCTTTTATTCTGTCGCCCCGCCAGCATCAATCCATTCGCTGATCCCACCAATATTGGTGACCTTTTCAAAACCCATGTCTTTTAAGGTCTTCCCCGCCAAAGCGGCCATGCCGCCCGCGGCACAAACCAGATAAATATCTTTGTCTTTTTTCAGGGCTTCATTATGGATCGGTAGGTTTTCATCAGCAGCAAATTCAATAAAGCCGCGAGGGATCCGCAACGCGCCAGCGATTGTGCCTGTTTTTTCAATATCGCTGGAATCGCGCAAATCAATAAAGACAGTGTTTTCAGCCCCGTGATGGGCAATCGCGTCCGCCCCGGGGATACGGGTGACAACATCATTGGCTTCTTGCAGATAATCTTTTGCTGTTTTCATGGTCTTGATCCTTTTCATCCAAGCGATAATTCAACTATGACAGCCCCCGGCGTTTAATTCAATCCAAGAGCAATGTTTGACCATGGCCAAAATGAAGAAAAAATCGGATCTGCCCAGCAAGACCTGTCAGCATTGCGGGCTGCCCTTTACATGGCGCAAGAAATGGGCGCGGGCATGGGATGAGATTCGCTTTTGTTCGGAACGCTGCAAATCAGAGGCGAAGCGCGCCCAGAAATCAGCTTAATCTTGTAAAATAACTTCAGCCAAAGCCATGGCGCTGTCATAAGCGGCTTCCACCCGCCCTTTGATGCACCAATCGCCAATCGCCGCCAATTGGCCATGTTCATGCCGCCAGAACGGTTGACCCAATGGGGTTTCAGTGGCGGCGTATCGCCAGCGGTGAAAAGACGTGACCGCTGCCTTTTCAGGATCAATCCCAAGGGTGGATTTAATCTCTTGATGAAGGATCGCTTCCAATTCTTTCGGGTCTTCATCCAACCGTGGATCAGCCCAAGCGTTATTGGCCTGCACCACCACCGAAGGCTTATCGCCACGGCCAGGTTTGCTGGAATTCAACGCGACAAACCCAAGGGGGGCGTCTTCAATAAAAATCGCCGTGGCGTCTTCTGGCCATTGATGCGCCCCTTTTGGCCGGAAGGCGTGGTCATCATCAAACCCCAACATCACCGTAAGGCAACCCAGCATGGTCACCTGATCCAAATCAGGCTTGGCATCAGGGATTAATGACGCGGCTTGCTTGGCGGGAATGGCAGTAACAACACCGTCAAACCCATCATAAATAGTGCCATCCGTATCCGTCAGCTGCCACGGGGCTTGGTCGGCATTAGGGGCGGTTGAGGTGATGGCGCTTATCTCAGTCTGATGGCGAATATCAAGCCCTGTTGCCATGGCTTTGACCAAGCCCGTCATGCTTGGCGTGGCGACATAGATCGGGTGGGATGAAACCCGAGGGGTGATGCCATCCTTGGTCATGGTGACCATCTTGGCCGCCCATGGCTGAACAATGCCTTGGTCTAAATAAGGCCGCATCGCGTCTTGGAAGCCTTGGCCTTTGATGGTGAAATATTGCGCGCCATGGTCAAAAGAAAATTCATCCCCGCCCGATGACCGCCGCCGTGTGGACATTCGCCCCGCGCTGCTGTGGGATTTTTCAAAGACGGTCACCTCGTGCTTTTTTGACAATTCTTTTGCCAAAGTCACGCCGGCCAGCCCCGCGCCAATAATCGCCCATTTGCCCATGATTACCTGCCGAATAAATCTGGTGTGCCGCCATGATAATCCATGGCCGAAGATTTCGCCTTGTTCCAATAACGGAAAAACCGTCTTAAATCAGGGCTGGATTTGAGATGGGCAAAAGTTTCATCAGCAATCGCCTCAACAGAATGGGTTTGATTGATCAACGCCATCATGCGGTTTAATTCAACCGAGGTGGTTGCCGCGGTGATGATCGCGCCATTGTTGCCCGCCAATTCTTTTAAGATGGAAACCGTATCGCCTTTGATGATCTCAACCGGCAAATGGGTCAAGGCTTCATAGATAAAGACCTGTTGTTTAAACCCAATCGCCGCGGATTTAAAATAAGCATCATCCCAGATGAAAACTGATTTTACATCCGCCTTGTCTTTAAACATCGGATGGTCAGCACGAAGCGCGCCATCATGAATCCAGATTATATCGGTCATTTTCTCACCTCATCCATTGGCCATTGGATCCATTTGAGGAAAGAGCCGTGATGTCAGCACATCATAGCCCGCGTCCAAAGGAATGTTATGGCGGCTGATGGTATTGATGGTATCGCCGCAATATTTCTGCATATTTTCCAGATTGAAAATATAAGGCTTGCGGCTATAGGTGCTGGCAATCCATTGCCACGACAGGTTATTGGATGCCGCGTCCGCGTCAATCAAATGCCCCAGCATAAATCGGGCGCCAGCTTGCCATTTCACCCGCCGCCAATGGCAAATGTAAGACGCCAAATACATCCGCAAGTGATTATGCAAATATCCGGTGGAAACAAGGATGCTGATTATATCATCAATGGCGGCAACACCGGTTTCACCACGGGCAATATCATCGGGCAGATCATCGGCATAATCCCTTGCCGTATATCCGGTCTTATAAGGTTCCGCATCTTGCCAAATCCAATTGGGGTAATCGCGCCTGACCAATTGCCAATATTCACGCCATGCCAATTCTTGAATTAATTTTTCCGCATCGGCTTTCCGGCCCGCGCGATCCAACGCCAGATTGCGCACATGGTTCAGGCTGACCATCCCATGGCGAATATAGGGGGATAATTTGGTGATTTTACCATTAAGAAAATTTCGGCTGCGGGCATAGGCTTGGGGGTCAACCGCGTCAAGTCGGGCGGCCAAAGCCTCTGGGCTGGCTTCCATGGGGCTGACATTCTGGGTCATGGCTTCATCGCCGCCGGCATCCATCCAAAGCGATTTGACATGGGCGATCAAAGCCTGACGATCAGCAAACGATTGGGGTAGAATTTCCATAACAGGTTATCCTTAAAAAAATATCGGCAAAAACATGATGGCCTGAGACGTGCTTCACGAGAGGTGATTCACAAGTGATGATTCACAGGCCGATAAAAGCACTAATGGCGATTTATGGTGAATTGCGTCAGGGTCTAGTCTTAAGACGACATCAGCAAAAAATAATCTTTACGTGGCAGAGTGTCGCGGAATTTTCAGCAAAAGCAATTTCCGCATCATCCATGATGATGTTTTGGATATTAAATTACCCAAACCTATTTTTACAGGTCATAAGATTACCCCACCATATTTTTGACATAAACTGTTGATTTTCAGGGGTTTAAAGCGAAAGAGCCGCGGTATATATACTGCTTATCGACGGGCTGACCCGCCGCATTTTACCCCTAAAACACCTTGAATATGTGGAGTTCAAACTATGGCCTCAACCATGAAAGCCCTGTCCGCTTCAAACGACAACCTGACCGTTAAGTCCAGCAAATCATTTTTCAAAAAACTTGATCGTTGGATCAAAGTTGGTGGCATCAGCCGCTCACTGCATCAGCTTGATGACCGCACTCTTGATGATATTGGCGTGACCCGCGGTGACATCCGCGCCTTCGCCGAAAAGATTGTTGATAACGACAATCAAAACGCGGCGTAACGCATCGCCATTTTAATGGCATGATGCCAATATCATGATTGAAGAAGGCAATACCTTAGGTGTTGCCTTTTTTATTGGGCGTATTCATCAGGGGGGTTAACTGCCTTGTCCTGAAAGCACCGGTGCTGAAACACCTGTTGTCATCCAGCAGTTTTCAAAAGGCGCGGTGGTGGCTTTTTTCACCACCCAAGCAAAACCCAAGACTTGGCCGTCTTCATCTTCCATCAAGACTTTGAATTGAATCCATTTCGTGCTGCGGTTTTGTTCCGTCACCGTATGGCGTTTGTGATTCAACAACGGCTTATAGGCGGGGTTTTTGATCATTTCCGCAAAACGATTAAAAGGCCCTGTGACCGCCCGATTATCAGGATGGGCAAAAGCCCATGTTTGTTTGATGCCAAAATCAGGGCTTGGGGAATCATTATTTTGCAGCGCTTCTAATTGGATGCGAACAACATCAATGGGGGCAATATCAGGACGGGGGGTCTTTAAGTTTTCATCCGCCAGAACTGAAAACGGCGCCAAAAACGGCATGGCCAACAGCCCCAATAACAAGACCCGCCAAATCAACACAAATCGCATAAAACCCTCCTTCATACCCTTGTTGCAATACCCTTATTGCAAACAGGGATAACCATGCCCTTTGATTTTGGGCAAATCACGAGGAGGTCAAGGTGGCGGTATTAATTGCTGTTTGCGCCTGTGCAATCAAAATAGGCTTCGGCTTCATCGGTTGAAAAAGCGATCTGGCGCATATAACTGCGGACATATCCTTTTTCCTGACAAATGGCCAGCGCTTCATCTTTGATCTCTTGGGGGGCGGTGACAAGGCTGGCATCTGTTTTGGTCCAGGTCATTCGATACCCCAATCCTTCAACATATTGAGGACCTGTATCCACGGGTTCAGCAGATGTATCTTCTGAAACTGTGGCGCTGGCGCTGACGCCTGTTTTTGAGACGCTCGCCGATTGGCAGGCCGACACGCCAAAAACAAGCGCGAAGACCATCATGAACTTCACTGAAAAAGAACGTGCCATCAGAAGGTTTTGAGTTGCCATATTCGTTAGCCTTAATCATAAATAAAACCTGTATTGGTACTTTTTTCTATTCAACATCCATTGTCAACCAACTTAATCGTGAACGCTATCAACCCTTAAGGACAGGCCATGATCTATTCGATTTTTCAGCTGATTGATATTGTCATCAATCTATATATCTGGACATTGCTGGCCTTGGTGATTTCCAGCTGGTTGATCGCGTTTAACATCATCAACCCTTATCAACCTTTGGTGCGGCGGATTTTAATGGCGCTGGATGCCCTGCATCGGCCTATTTTGATGCCGATCCAGCGGGTTCAATATCGCATCATGCCCAATATGGGGGGAATTGATCTATCCCCCATCGTTGCCTTTTTGGCGGCGCAATACCTTGTGGGGCCAATTTTAAAACACGCCACCCTAGCCATTTTAGGATAATCGCCTTATAAGAGCCGTGCCGGGGCGATATGTTCTGATTTGGCGCATTATATGGCGACATTGAAACGAAAATCGCACCTGAAAAGTCTATGCTGGCCACAGGTTTAATTCTGAAAGGACATTAAGATGGATCCGAATAAAGTTATCGACGGTAAAGCCTTTGCCGCAGGCCTCACCCAAAGAATTGGTGCTGCTGTCACTGAATTTACCGCCGCGGGTCATCCTCAACCTGGTCTTGCTGTTGTGCTTGTTGGCGAAGACCCTGCCAGCCAGGTTTATGTCCGCAATAAAATCCGCACCACCACCGAAGCGGGGATGCGTTCCATCGAATATAAGCTTGATGCCTCAACCTCACAGGATGAGTTGATGGCATTGATCGAAAAACTGAACAAGGATGACGGCGTTGACGGCATTCTGGTGCAATTGCCTCTGCCCAAGCAAATTGATGGTGACGCGGTGATCAATGCCATTGACCCTGAAAAAGATGTTGATGGCTTCCATGTCATTAATGTCGGGCGGCTGTCTATTGGCCTTGATTCGCTGATCCCTTGCACGCCTTATGGCTGCATCATGCTGCTGGAAGATCATTTCGGCGATTTAAGCGGCAAATCCGCGGTGGTTGTGGGGCGGTCAAATATCGTTGGTAAGCCGATGGCGCAATTGCTGTTGAGCCGGAATTGCACCGTCACTGTTGCCCATTCACGGACAAGCAACCTGCAAGATGTTTGCCGTGCGGCCGATATTGTGGTGGCGGCGGTGGGTCGTCCTGAAATGATTGATGGCGATTGGATCAAAGAAGGGGCGGTGGTGATTGATGTTGGCATCAACCGTGTTCCTGCCCCTGAAAAAGGCGAAGGCAAATATCGCCTGACCGGTGATGTCGATTATGAAAGCGCCGGCGCTAAAGCCAGCGCCATCACGCCTGTCCCCGGTGGGGTCGGCCCCATGACAATCGCTTGCTTGTTGCGAAACACCATGGTTGCGGCAGCTCGTCGCCGTGGTGTTGAAGTGCCTGCTTCAATCGGGTAAAACGTCACAAGGAAATGGAGCGACTATGGCGTGGCAATATATCATCTTAGGGCTGTCGATGCTGGCGGTGGCTGGCGTTCTTTTTTGGGGCGTCATTACCATGGCTCGGGGCGGTGAATATAATGCCAAATGGTCAAATAAAATTATGCGTTACCGCATTGTCCTGCAAGGCATTGCACTACTGGTCTTTGTGGTGATATTAACGATGGCAAGCGGGCGTTGAATATCAGCGGCGCGCGCTGTATAGATACCGGATACCAATTGGGGTTTTTTGATGGTTAAACTGAATAAAATCTACACCCGTACAGGCGATAATGGTGAAACCAGCCTTGTTAACGGGCATCGTGTGTCCAAACATTCGGTTCGGCCATCGGCTTTTGGTTCTGTCGATGAGTTAAACTCTATTCTTGGGGTGTGCCGCCTTCATACCGGCCAGATGCAGGATTCTAAATTTGACGAAATGTTAAGCCGCATCCAGAACGATTTGTTTGATCTGGGCGCTGATTTAGCCACCCCCCATAATGAAAGCCGCGGCGATGGTGATTTGCGCATCACCGAAGGGCAAGTCAATCGCCTTGAAGCTGAAATTGATTCCATGAACGCTGAGCTGGAACCGCTGACATCATTTGTCTTGCCGGGCGGCGCGGCGGCGGCGGCTTATATTCATTTGGCGCGCGCTCAGGCTCGCCGTGCTGAACGTGAGATGACTGAACTGGCAACCCAAGAAGTTGTTGGCGAACCTGCCATGCAGTTTATCAACCGTCTGTCGGATCATTTGTTTGTCATGGCCCGATATATCAATAATATTGAGGATAGTGACGTCCTCTGGAAACCTGGAATGAATGCATAAATTCATCCATTGTAACGAGCATCAATGCAACGAGAAGGAGCACCGCTCATGAAAATCCTAGTCCCTGTTAAACGGGTTATTGATTACAACGTGAAGGTTCGCGTTAAAGCCGATCAAACTGGTGTTGAACTGGCCAATGTTAAAATGGCGATGAATCCATTTGACGAAATCGCGGTCGAACAAGCCATCCGCTTGAAGGAAGCTGGCACCGCCAGTGAAATCGTTGTTGTTTCAATTGGTCCTGACCAGTCACAGGAAACCATCCGTACGGCCTTGGCCATGGGCGCTGATCGCGGGCTTCATGTTCCGGCATCCCACGATACAGAGCCGCTTGCCGTGGCTAAAGTGCTGAAGGCGCTTGTCGAAAAAGAAGAGCCAGGCCTTGTTATCTTGGGCAAGCAGGCGATTGATGATGACAGCAACCAAACAGGCCAGATGTTGTCTGCCCTTCTTGGTTGGCCACAAGCGACATTCGCTTCCGGCGTTGAGATCGCGGGCGATGAATTGAAAGTCATCCGTGAAGTTGATGGCGGTCTTGAGCATATCACATCAAAAATGCCAGCCATTATTACCGTTGACCTGCGTTTGAATGAACCGCGTTACGCGTCATTGCCAAACATCATGAAGGCTAAGAAAAAGCCGCTTGATCAGGTTAGCCTTGATGACCTTGGGGTCGATGCCGAACAGCGTCTGACCGTGGTCAAAGTTGAAGAGCCGCCAGCACGTGAAGCTGGTATCACCGTCGCCTCAGTCAGTGAACTGGTCGATAAACTGAAAAACGAAGCCAAAGTAATTTAAGGGGTCAACCATGTCTATTCTCGTTCTTGCAGAACACGATAATAATGAATTAAACCCAGCAACTTTGAATGCGGTTGCAGCGGCTGCTCAAGTTGGCGGCGATATTGATATTCTTGTTGCTGGCAGCGGCTGTGGTGCTGTTGCTGACGCGGCGGCAAAAGTTGCTGGCGTCAACAAAGTGCTATGTGCTGACAGCGCCGAATATGCCAATGGCATTGCCGAAAACATGATCCCATTGATCATGTCTGTTGTTGATGGCTACAGCCATTTGATGGCAGCGGCCACCACTTACGGCAAAAATATCCTGCCCGGCGTTGCCGCTCTTAAGGATGTTGCTCAAATTTCTGACATCATCCGTGTTGATGATGCCGATACGTTCCAGCGTCCGATTTATGCTGGTAACGCTTTGGCCACCGTCAAGTCAGGTGAAGCCCTGAAGGTAATCACTGTCCGCACCACATCATTTGAAGCCGTTGCAGCAGAAGGCGGCAGCGCCGCTGTTGAGTCTGTTGGCGCGACTGGTGATGCGGGCAAGACCGCCTTTGGTAAGTCTGAATTGTCATCATCTGATCGTCCTGAACTGACATCAGCCAAGATCGTTATTTCTGGCGGTCGCGGGATGCAGGATGGCTCAAACTTCGCCATGCTTGAAAAAGTCGCTGATAAATTGGGTGCCGCCGTTGGCGCATCACGCGCGGCTGTTGATGCTGGTTTTGTGCCAAACGATTATCAGGTTGGCCAGACCGGTAAAGTTGTTGCTCCTGACCTTTATGTTGCGGTTGGTATTTCCGGCGCTATTCAGCACCTTGCTGGCATGAAAGACTCGAAAGTCATCGTTGCCATCAACAAGGATGAAGAAGCCCCGATCTTCCAAGTCGCGGATTATGGTCTGGTGGATGACTTGTTCACCGCTGTCCCCGAACTTGATGGCGAACTGTAAGCCATACTTAAATACAGAAACGGGGCTTTTTAGCCCCGTTTTTTTTGCCTTTTTTAGCCCGCCTTTTATGACTTTAACGTTGCGACCACCGCGTCAATCACATCAGGCTGGTCCCATTCAAGCGGCCCTTCAACCATGCCAATAATCTGCCCCCCGGGGCGGATGAAATAACTGCTGGGCATGACCTTGATCTGTAAAGCCCGGGGCAATTCCCCTGATTTTTCAAAGACGGATCGTTCAATATCAATGCCTTTATCGGCCAAAAACGGCGCGCCGAAATCAATCCCTTTGCGGTCCAGCCCGATCAGCATCACCGCCATATCATGGCGCGCCAAGGCCGCGTCAAGACGTTGCAAGGCTGGCAATTCATGAACACAAGGCGGGCACCAGCTGGCCCAGAAATTGACCAACATCGGGCGATCAACCCTAACCGCAAGCGGTGATGCATCACCCGTCTTGTCCAACAAAGGCGTATCAGGGCTTGCCCGATCAAGCGGTTTCATTGTATCCAATGCAGCAGAGGCATATCGCATCAGGCCAAAATTGGTCAAACCAGCGCTGATGATACCAGCGGCACATTTTTGATTGAACTGACGGCGTGATAAGGTGAGATTGTGTATCTTGCTCATGAACGGAAAATAACAGATGACCGATAACAAGAATACTAAAAATGCCAGCAGTATTTGGGGCGGCCGCTTTGATGGCGGGGTTTCAAGCGTGATGGAACGGATCAACGCGTCGATTGATTTTGACCGTGAACTTTATCGCCAAGATATTGCCGGGTCCAAAGCCCATGCCGCCATGCTGGTCAAGACCGGGATTATCAGCCCCGAAGATGGCGATGCTATCGCCCAAGGGCTTGATCAAATCGCCGATGAGATCAGCCAAGGTCAGTTTGAATTTTCCGCCGCCCTTGAAGATATTCACATGAATATTGAAACCCGACTGGCGGAATTAACAGGGGATGCCGCCAAAAGATTGCATACCGCACGGTCACGTAATGATCAGGTCGCCACCGATTTGCGCCTTTGGGTTCGTGATGCCATTGATCAGATTGATGCTGATATTAAAGCCCTGCAAGCCAGCCTTGTTGACCAAGCGGAAACCCATGCCGCCACCGTCATGCCGGGCTATACCCATCTGCAAACAGCACAGCCTGTTACCGTGGGGCATCATCTGTTGGCCTATGTTGAAATGCTGGGACGTGACCGCGGCCGATTTGCCGATGCCAGAGCACGGATGAATGAATCGCCTTTGGGCGCGGCGGCATTGGCCGGCACATCCTTCCCGATTGACCGTGAGATGACCGCCAAAACCCTTGGGTTTGACCATGCGATGCGGAATTCCATGGACGCGGTTTCAGACCGTGACTTTGCCGTTGAGTTTTTATTTAACGCCAGCCTGACGGCGGTTCATCTGTCACGCTTGGCCGAAGAATTGGTGCTGTGGTCATCGGATCGTTTTGGCTTTATCACCTTATCGGATGAATTTTCCACCGGCTCATCAATCATGCCGCAAAAGCGCAATCCCGATGCGGCGGAATTGGTGCGCGCCAAGCCCGGCCGCATTACCGGCAGTTTGATCGCGCTTTTGACCATCCTAAAAGGTCTGCCAATGACCTATGGCAAAGATTTGCAGGAAGACAAAGAACCTGTGTTTGATGCGGCGGAACATTTGATGATCGCGCTGGCGGCCACCACCGGCATGATGCGCGACCTGACGTTCCAGCCTGAAGCGATGCGCGAGGCCTTAATGCACGGCTTTGCCACCGCAACCGATTTGGCCGATTGGATGGTTCGGGTGTTAAACCTGCCCTTCCGCCAAGCCCATCACGCCACCGGCGCGATTGTCGCCTTGGCCGAAAAGAAATCCTGCCGGTTGGATGAATTATCTCTTGGCGATATGCAATCCATCTTGCCTGAAATCACCGCCGATGTGTTTGATGTGCTGACCGTTGATCATTCTGTGGCATCCCGCACCAGCCTTGGCGGCACCGCCCCTGATTTGGTGGCCAATGCCGTCATCGCGGCAAGAAAACAGTTTGATCTTTAATCGTCTGGCCATAGAGTAAGTTTGAGGAGTTCGCGATGCGTGCAATTAGAACAGAAAATCACCCTGCTAAGGCCATGCGTTTGAAGTCGGGTTTTGGGTCGTTTCAACGCCAGCACCTTCGGATGATGGCGATGGTTCTGCTTGGCCTGATGCTGGCGTCCAGCCTGAGCGCTTGCGGCAAAAGAGGTGAGCCTTACCGCCCTTCAGAAGTGCCTGAAACCTCATCAACGTCATAGGCTTGATATGTCTGATTTGTCTTCTGGTTTTTCCCGTGTAAACGGCCAGTTATGTGTTGATGGCATCAACCTTCATGATCTGGCCACCGAATTTGGCACCCCGCTTTATGTCTATTCGGCGGCGGCGATCCGTGATGCCTATCAGCAATTTCATGATGCTGTTTCTGGCGCGGATAGCCATATTCATTTTGCCCTGAAAGCCAATTCCAATTTGGCGGTTTTAAAACTGCTGGCCAATCTTGGCGCCGGGGCTGATATTGTTTCAGGCGGTGAAATGGAACGCGCCTTGGCGGCGGGAATCGCGCCGGAAAAGATTATCTTTTCAGGGGTCGGCAAAACCGATGCTGAATTGCTAGCGGCAATGCAAGCCGGGCTTGGCCAGATTAATGCGGAATCACCTGCCGAAGTGGAGGCCATTATCCGTCTGGCACAAGCCAATCATCACACCTGCCGTGTTGCCTTGCGGGTGAACCCGAATGTTGATGCCAAGACTCATGCCAAAATCGCAACCGGCAAAGATGACACGAAATTTGGAATCAGCATGGATGAATGCCCCGCGCTGTATCGCCGGATGGCGGAAAGCGGCGTCATCACCCCTGCGGGATTGGCGGTTCATATTGGCTCCCAGATTATGACATTGGAGCCTTTTGAAAACGCTTGGCATAACTTGATGGATTTGGCCGAAGACTTGCGCCAGAGCGGGCTTGATGTCCCGGGGCTGGATCTTGGCGGCGGTTTGGGTGTTGATTACGCCACGGGCAAGCCCGCTGATGTTGCTGGTTTTGGGGCGTTGGTCACCCGAATGTTTGGCAATCGCAAATTCTCATTAGGGTTTGAGCCGGGACGCTGGATCACCGCCGAAGCCGGGGCGTTGCTGACAAAAGTGATTTACACCAAAGAAGCCCCATCCAAGCAATTTGTGATTGTTGATGGCGCGATGAATGATTTGATCCGGCCCACGCTCTATGAGGCGTATCACCGGATTGAACCTGTTGGCGAAAACAACAATAAGGCCATGAACAAGCCTGCTGATATTGTTGGGCCTGTTTGTGAGACTGGTGATTACCTTGGGCTTAATCGTGATATGCCTGAATTATCAGAAGGCGATGTGCTGGCGGTGATGTCGGCGGGGGCTTATGGGGCGGTGATGCGGTCTTCGTATAATACCCGTCCCCCTGCCGCTGAAGTTTTGGTCATGGATGGTGAGGCGCATTTGGTCTCGCCACGGCAAACTGTTGCTGATTTGCTGGCGTTGGATACGATCCCCCATGTTTTGCGATAGGCGAATTATTCAACAGGGCGCAGGACAGGCACGACAATAATCTCCGTCACCACATCATCGTCGATCAGTTTTTCTAACGTGATTTGGGTGGTAAAGGCCATCACCGTATCACCCGCCATCACCGGCGCATCAAGCGAAATGGTTTTTTCCGCCAATACCGCGCCAAATTGATCCGAAACCGTGACCAAAAGATCAGGCGAATGAACAGGCCAACCTGAAATATTGGTGACTTCACCCAACACCCTGATCGTGTCGCGGCGGCGGGTGGCGCTCAACCGGCCCACCTCAACCACCGTCAAATCAGGGGTGATGGTCAGCCCCATGGATTGATAGACAGCCACCATCGGCGGTGATAAAGCCGAGATTGTATGCCGATAGATACTGAGCGTCGCGGTCAGCACAATCGCCAGCACGATCATCCCTGCCGTCAGCCGCCATGATTTTAATTGCTGGATTAAATCCGCGTCTTCAGTGGCGACATTTGCGCCACCTCGTTTGGCTTCCCAAATATGACTGCACACAGAACACCGCACGCGCCGACCGCCTGTTTTAATATCAGCCGTTTCAACCCTGAAAATTGTTTCACAATGCGGACACGTCAGCAGCATCTTTTCACCTTTTTTCTGATCCTACTATAGCAAGAACTGGCGGCTTCGCCAGTGGTGATCATATTTCAGATCATCACATTACAACAGCGGAACATTCGTGTATGGTGACGCCATGAAGGGTTCAATTTTACATCGCGCCGTTACATTAAGCCTTGTGTTGGGGCTTGTTCTGGCGGCTGTGTTCATCGCCATGGTTCAGCAATTTGCCCATGCTGTTGGCCCCCATACTATTAATAAGGATGGGAACGCGTTTGATACTGCCGAAAAAGCAAAAGCCGGAATTGTGATCGCCACCGGCAGCGAAGGCCGCCTTAATGCCGGGCTGGCGTTAATGCTTGATCATCAGATTGAGCATTTGTTGATCTCTGGCACGGGCGCCGGGGTGAATAAATCTGATATTCTGAGGGTCGCCAATCAAAACGGCCAGTTTGATGCCGCTCCATTAAAGCAAATGATCACCTGCTGTGTTGAGCTTGATCCAGCGGCGTCCAACACATTGGGCAACGCTGAACAATCGGAACAATGGGCAGAACAGCATGACTTATCCACCATCATTTTGGTGACATCTGATTTTCATATGCCAAGGGCTTTGGCCATGTTCCAAGCCGCCATGCCAGACCGTCAGATCATCGCCCATCGCGTCGCCACACCATGGCTAATGCCTGATCAATTTGGCGCGTTAAGATGGTGGCAATCGCTTCGGCGGGTGCAAATCATCAGCCGTGAGATGATCAAATATTACGCCTATCAAATTTAACACTGCCGCAACGACAGGCTTAATCCAACTGGCCAATATCCTTAATTTTGGATCGAATATCGCGGGTACGGCGAAACAAGTCTTCTAGCTTTTCAGCTTCTTTCCAGCGAATCGCCCGCTGAAGATACGAAAGGTCTTCGTTAAACCGCCCCAGCATTTCCAACACCGCGTCGCTGTTATTGATGAAAATATCACGCCACATCACCGGATCAGATGCCGCGATGCGGGTGAAATCGCGGAAGCCGGAAGCGGAATATTTCATCACATCATTTTGCACTTGCTGTTCAAAATCAAACGCTGTGCCAACAATGGTATAAGCGATCAAATGCGGCAGGTGAGACGTGATGGCTAAAACACGGTCATGGTATTCAACGGTCATGCTTTCCACCAGCGCGCCCATGCCCAATAAGAATTGGGTGAAATCAGCGGTGACCTGTTCATCCACACCATCGGGCAAGATAATCCAATAGCGATCTTTAAAGAGCGTCGCAAACCCCGCTTCAGGGCCTGAATATTCTGTCCCCGCAATCGGGTGAGACGGCAAGAAATGAACCCCAGATGGGATCAAAGGGGAGACATCTTTGATAACCGAAGCTTTGGTTGAGCCTGTGTCGGTGACCACCGCACCCGGTTTCAAAGATGGCGCAAACTCAGCCACCGCGGAAGCCATGGCGCCAACAGGGATCGCCAAAATCACCAGATCAGCATCGCGCACCGCCTCACTTGCTGTTTCGGTGACCTCATCCCCAAGGCCAATTTTTTGGGCGGTGGCACGAACCGTTTCATCACGGTCAAAGGCCATGATCCGTTCCACCAGACCTTGTGATTGGCAAGCGCGAATAACAGAAGAGCCAATCAGACCAAGACCAATAACAGCAATCGTCTTGTATGTCTTTTGAGGGGTCATCAGGATGCCCCCCCATTTATTTCAGCGGCGAAATCTTTAAACGCGGTTGCGGTGATCTCCATCTCTTCGGCATCCCCCAAAGACATGCGCAAACAATCAGGCAGGCCATAAGGCACCATTTTCCGAAGCTGAATTCCCCGCTGTGCCATAAAGGCATGGGCGGCGGCGGCTTGATCGGCATCAGCAAATTTGATCAGGAAAAAATTGGCGCTTGATGGCAAGGCTTCAAACCCCGCTTGGGTGATGGAATCCTGCATCCTTGGCAACCATGTGGTGTTATGGGCAACGCTCTGGTCAAAGAACGCCCGGTCTAAAACCGCGGCACGGCCAGCGGCGGCGGCGGCGGTATTGACGCTAAACGGCCCTCTGATCGAGGCCAGAACATTCAAAATCGGCAAGGGGAAATATCCCCATCCCAAGCGCAAAGACCCTAAACCAAAAATCTTTGAAAACGTCCGCAACATGACGATATTGTCATGGCGTTCGACATATTCAGCCCCATCGGTGTAAGTCTTGTCATCGGCGGGGATATATTCGGCGTAAGCGCTATCAAGAACAATAATCACATCTTTTGGAACAGCGGCGATCAAGCGTTCGACTTCTGATTTCGTGATCATCGTGCCCGTGGGGTTGTTGGGATTGGCCAGAAAAATGATCCGTGTTTTTGGCGTTAAAGCCTTAATAATCGCATCAACACTAACGGTCAGGTTTTCATCCATGGCGGTGACAGGAATCCCGCCCGCGATCTTAATGGCTTGCGGGAAGACCAAAAACCCATATTGGGTGATGATGGCTTCATCACCATTGTCCAAATAGGCGGTGCATAACAGGCCGATCAATTCATCTGACCCATTGCTGGGCAGGATATGATCAGGGTTAAGATCAAACCGTTCGGCGATCGCGTTGACCAAATCGCGGCTAATCTGTTCGGGATAGCGATGCAAATCAGCGCCGATTGTTTGCAACGCTTCGACCGCTTTTGGTGATGGGCCCAACGCCCCTTCATTGACCGACAACCTGATCTGGCGGCCTTCGGGCAAAGGCGTGACATCAGGGCGATAAGACACCAAAGATTGAACAGAAGGTTTAGGGGTGATCGTCATGTTGAATCCACCGATTAAAGCGTGCGTTTTTGAATTATACCAATCAGACCATCCGCATCAGCATGATAGCCGTCATGTTCAATGATCTTGCCATCCTCTACGGATAACGTGACATCCGCTTCTGAAGCATCTGGCAATTGCCGCGATAGAATAACCGCATCTTTAATCGCCATGCCAGCAATTTCTTGGCCTTGAACAAAAGGCGTGATGGCCATGATGTAAACCTTTTCATCCTGACCAAGCAAATCATCAAGCCAATCAACATCACCATCTTGATAAGCCAAGACACCCAAATCCGCATCCCCTTTGGCGATGGCGGTGATCACTTGGGCGGCATTGGGTTTGATGGGGCCATCAATGGCAGAACCAAAACAAAACGCCGCGGTTGATCGCATCTGGTCATCATCCGTCATGGCGATTTTAAGCCGCTGTTGATTGCTGATGTTATTGGCGATCATTTGCCGCCAAATCACTTCGATCATCTGTGGCGGCAGTGAGGATTGCCTGACCAGCCCTCTGATCAAATCAGCTTCACGCCCAGGCCGGAAAATTTGTTGTCCGCTTTTGGCGGCAACAACTTCAGCCGCCAGCGCGGCACGGTCTTGGATGGCGGACAGAATCTGTTGGTCCAGCGCATCAATTTTGCTTCGAACCTCTGTCAGTTTTTCTTGATCAGATGACGTCATGCCGCTCTCAATAAATTACCGTGTTCCTATTATAAAGATTCTATTCAGAAGATCTTGGAGATTTTACCCCTGCCCATTGCCCTGCTGCTTTGATCCGAGCCTTTTTCTTGGCGGGGGCGCGATCTCCTCTTACGGCATAAATCATTTTCGCCGCTTCGACAATCAAAACACCACCCATGGGGTTGGGAAGACGTTCCACAAAAGGCGCGTAACGAGGATAAAACCGCGATTGCGACGGCGGGGCAGCAAGCGCCTGATGAATTTTGATGTCATCAAAGCCATGGTCTTGCAAAAGATGTTTGATCTGATTGGACGAATACGGCTGGCCACGGCCAAAAGGCGTGTCCTCGCGTCCTGCCCACATACTGCTGCGATGCGGCACCACCAGCACCAACCGGCCTTGGCCTTTTAACACCCGCCACAATTCATCCGCCATGTCTTTGGGGACAGCGGCGGATTCAAAGCAATGGATCACCAACAGCAAATCCAAACTGGCATCCAGCAAGGGCAATTGATGTTCATCCACCAACGCTTGGCGGCGCGGCAACCGCGGGCTGGGCGGCCATGGCGTGATCTCACCTGCTGTTGTTTGCAGATTGACCAAATGAGGGTAATGCTCGCTGATATATTTCAAATAAGGTCGTGCGTATCCCAAAGCCACGACATCAAGATCATGACGATTTTCACCATAGGCGGATAACAACACAGGCTTTAATTTGCGGGCAATCAAATGCCGTGCCATTCGCCCCATGGCCGATTGATAGAATAAGGGGATGGGATGCTCTGCTCTTGTTTCAGCCCTTGCCATGACCTAAACCTTGCTTGCCTCTTGATCTCCATTGTGTTGAATTCTATTTCAAGACCATAATAACGTCTGAGATATAACCTGTCGTTGGAGAATAAAATGTCTGTTTCAACATCTGGCCAATGGTATCGTATTCCTGCGCTGAAAGATAACTATATTTGGATGCTGGAAAACCCATCCACGGGCGCCTTGGCGATTGTTGACCCCGGGGAAGCAGACGCGGTGATGGCCGCGCTTAAGGCGCATCACCTGACCCCGACAGAGATTATCAACACCCACCATCATTTTGACCATACCGATGGCAATGCCGCCTTAAGGGAAGCCTTTGATATTCCCTTGATGGCACCAGCCTCCGAACAAGCGCGAATTGCCGATATAACCACCCCTGTCAGCCATGGTGATCAGGTCACCATCGCGGGTTATGCCGCCCATGTGATCGAAACCCCCGGCCATACCACCGGCCATGTTGCCTTTCATCTGCCGGATATTGGCGGCGATCATGGCATTGCCTTTGTGGGGGATACATTATTTTCAATGGGCTGTGGCCGGGTGTTTGAAGGCACGATGGCTGAAATGTGGAACTCGCTTGCGGCGTTGCGGGATTTGCCGGACAACACGTTAATCTGTGCTGGGCATGAATATTCAGCCGCCAACGCGGAATATGTCGCTTCCTTGAATTGGTCACGCCAAGATGCTGATGACCGGATGGCGGAAATCAAATCCTTACGCGCCCAAGATGAGCCAACCTTGCCCGTGATGTTGGGCGTGGAAAAAAAGGCCAATCCGTTCTTGAATTGCGACCAAACCGATTTGATGCAAGCCTTGGATATGCCCGAAGGTTCAGACCCAGCGGAGGTTTTTGCCGCCTTAAGAACAGGCAAAGATCAGTTCTAAATCCTTGGCTTAACCAATATTGGACAGGCGATACGCCACTGTTTTGCAATTCGGATAAACATCAGGCTTTTGGGTGGTCACCGCCACGCCTTCAACATCTTTTAGGGCTGAAATCGCATCAAAAATGCGGCGCGCCAATGTTTCCTGCAAATCATAATGCTGGGCTTCGGCAAGGTGGATCACCGCTTCACGAACTTGATCATAATCCAGCGTGTCTGCAACGGTATCAGCGGTGGGTTCATTTTCAGGGTCTAACCGGACTTCAACATCAATCAGAACACGCTGTTTTTCAGCACGTTCAAAGTCATGCAGACCAATCGAACAAATCACTTCGACTTCGCGCAAAAATACCGTGCGCGCTATGGGTAAAGATTTATTTTGAGTCACGAAGACGATACCTCTTCAAGAAAAGCCACATCACGATTAGGCGGGCTTAGATGCAAGCCGCCATCAATGGTAATGGTATGACCTGTCATGGAGGTTGTGTCCAGTATCATTATCGCGGCGCGGGCAATATCATCCAGCATCGCCCCTTGCCGAAGCGGATTGCGTTGATGGGCAATTTTATATTCGGCATCGGTTTGATCGCCTGAACGAAGGGTGATGCCCGGGGCAATGGCATTGACCCTGATATGAGGGGCATAGGCTTGCGCCGCCAATGTGGTCAGGCCATCCATGGCAATTTTCGACAGGGTGTAGCTGTAATAATCAGGGTTCAGCCCGCTCAATTTGGCATCAGTGATGTTGATCACCGCCCCTTTGGTGGTGGGGAATTTTGGTTTGATCATAGCGGCAAAAGCGCGGGTCATCACCGCAGGGGCGGTCATATTCACCGCCATATGCCGGTTGATCATCTCAGCGGAAACCGTATCAGCATCATCAAGATCAAACAAAGACGCGTTGTGGATTAACCCCATCACCCCTTCATGGATGGGCAGGGATAAAACCAAGGCTTCAGCCGCGGCAGCATCCGCAAGATCAGCTTGATGCAAAAAACACCGCCCGCCAAATTTTTGAATCTGATGGGCGGTATCCTCCGCCGCTTCCGCTGAGGCGCGATAATGCAAATGCACCACCCAACCGCGGCGCGCCAGATCAAGCGCCAAATGACGGCCAACCCGCTTGGAGGCGCCAGTGATTAAAACCGATTTCGGCGTGTGATCTTTCATAATGCCCATTAGAGACCCCTTTATTCTGGTGCTGATGCCAGCACGGCTGGGGCTAAACCGAGGCGGTGATAAAATCGGGGAAAATCCCTGATGCTGTCATGGCTTGATCAGCCCCACCATCGCGAAACAGCCCATGGCCAGTGATCAACACCGTCTTCAGCCCTCTTGCCTGCCCCCCTAAAATATCGGTGTGCAGGCTGTCGCCAACCATCGCGATGCGATCAAGGTCTAAGTTGGAGCGGGAGGTCAGCTCTTCAAGTCTTTGCAAGGCCAAATCAAATACCGGCGCGTGCGGTTTGCCAAACCATTTCACCTGATCAAAAGCGTGGCATTGATGGGCGGCGGCGGCCACCCAATACCCCGGCTCACGGCTGTACCCCTGTTCTTGAGGGGCGGCGACATCAGGATTGGCGACAAAGATTTCAACGCCGCTGGCCATGGCTTTGACCAAACACTCTTGCCAAGCTTTATTCCAATGGACCGTGCCGAAAACCCCAATGGCATCCAGATTTTGCCATTCTTCAGGATGGTCAGGATGAAGCGGTTTGGTGGCAACGCCATCGGCCATCACCCCTTCGGTGAAACTATCGACCACCCCCATGGTCTTGATTGTTGTTTGCGGGGCATTGAGATGGGCGATCAAGGCATCACGGCTGGAAATAATTTCAGCAGGGTTCAGATCCAAGCCAAGCTGTTGGTATTTTGACCATGTCATTTGAGAAGGCTTGCTGGCGCCATTGGTCAAAACGATCGTGGCCACCCCCGCTGATGTCGCCATGGCCAATAAGTCATCTGCCTCCGGCACGGCTTCACCGCCAATGTTTAAAACGCCATAGCCATCCAATAACAGCGCATCAAACTGGCCAAGAATATCGCGCAGACGTTCATGGCGCTGAGGTGTTGGCGGCGGTGATTTCGCTTGCGGCATGACCCCCCGCAAGCCTTCATAAACCGATAAAGTGGTGGATTTGCTCATGGGCTGATCAAAGTCAAAATCACCCGAATTCTTTTCAATCATCGCCATGTATTCTTGCCTAAATCGCCTGCTTACCCATTGACCTTGGACGCGGTACAAGCAATGTTATAACAGAATTAACCGTCACCTTCGCAATCAATTTCACAATGGCGATAATCCCATGACCCGTTCATCTGAAACTTCTTCTTCGCAACAAACCATTCTGATCACCGGATGTTCATCTGGCATTGGGCTGGATACCGCCCTTCGGTTTCGGGATATGGGCTGGCGTGTGCTGGCCACGTGCCGCCAAGAAAAAGATTGCGCGGCGTTGATCAAGCAAGGCGTTATATCTTTTGTTTTGGATTATGAAGATGAAGCCTCCATCGAAAACGGGTTCAAAGAGGCGATGCGGCAATCAGAAGGGCGGATTGATGTGTTGTTCAACAACGGAGCCTATGCCATTCCTGCCGCGGTGGAAGATGTGCCCACAGCAGCGTTACGGCAAATTTTTGAAGCGAATTTCTTTGGTTGGCATCATCTCACCCGCCTTGTTCTGCCGGTGATGGTGGCCCAAGGCCAGGGCCGGATTATCCAAAATTCTTCTGTTCTTGGCTTTGCCGCCATGCGGATGCGCGGGGCTTATAACGCCACAAAATTTGCCCTTGAAGGCCTGACCGATACCATGCGGCTGGAATTGGTGGGAACAGGGGTTGAGATGATTTTGGTTGAGCCGGGCCCGATCCGCACCCGCATCCGCGAAAACGGCTATGAAAATTTCAAAACATGGATCACATGGCGCGGCACCCGATTGGAACGGCTTTACGAAAAAGCGTTGATCCCGCGTTTATCCGCGGTCAACCCGCCGCGCGATACGTTTGAATTGATGCCCGATGCGGTGACCGATGCCGTGGTTCATGCCGCGACATCCTCAAAACCGCGCATCCGTTATCGCGTCACAACCGCAACAAAATTGATGGCGTTCTTCAAGCGCATCACCACGTCACGTCGGTTTGATCGCATCGCCGCCAAATATTAATCGCGATAATCAGAGCCTTCTTCATCAAGAATGGCCTTCATTTCTTTCATATGGCGGTCAGCTTGTTCGGGGTAGTTTTCAATTTCATCCGCTGTTTTGGCGGCGATTTCATCAGATAAATGCCGAAGCGGCTGGCCGGTTTGCAGGGCGCGGATGTAATTTTCAGTCGCCCGTTCAAAATAATACAGCCGGTTAAAAGCATCGGCGGCGGAAGTGCCGATCACCAACACGCCATGATTGCCCATGACCATGACTTTTGCCTTCGGGTCTTGCAGCATCGCGGCGCACCGCTCACCTTCTTCTTCGAAAGCAAGCCCGCCGTAATGTTCATCAATCACCACTCGGTCATAGAACATGGCGGAGTTTTGGTCGATGGCTGGCAAGCGGCTATCCGCAAGAGACGCCAAGACCGTGGCATGAATGGAATGCACGTGCATAACACAGCGGGCATGGGGGCAAAGACGGTGAATAGACCCATGCAGCCCCCAAGCGGTGGGGTCAGGGGCATCTTCGCCTTCCATGGTGGATGGATCATTCGCATCCAATAGCAATAGATCAGATGCCCTGATGCGCGAGAAATGACGCTGGTTGGGGTTCATCAAAAACTGGGTGCCATCATCATTGACCGCAAGGCTAAAGTGATTGGCCACCGCTTCGTGCATATTGTACTTCACCGCCCAGCGAAAGGCGCAAGCCATATCAACACGATCTTCATAATGTTCAATATTCGCGCGGTTGGGCGCGATAGATGTCACAGCCATGATAAACCTCCATTTTTAAAAATACTGTCCGCAAAACCTGTCTTTGGCAAGATATTTTCATCTTCGGCTCAATGGTCAAAAATCTGAATTTAAGAGGTTTCATGCCAAACTTGTCTGATGAAGCATTAAATTTGTCTTTTCTTGACAAATCATGGCGATTTTCTCTTGTCAGGATAGTCATATAGTGTTGAGAATTCAGTATGCGTTATTCAGGCTTTTCCATCATCAAACAAGCGTTAACCGGTCATAAATCATGGCCGAAAGCATGGCGGACGCCAGACCCGAAACCTGCTTATGATTATATTATCGTTGGCGGCGGTGGTCATGGCCTTTCGACGGCTTATTATCTGGCCTCTGTTTATGGGGCGAAAAATATCGCGGTTCTTGAAAAAGGATGGTTGGGGTCCGGCAATATTGGCCGCAACACCACCATCATCCGGTCAAATTATTTGCTGGATGGCAATGTGCCGTTTTATGAAATGTCGCTGAAACTTTGGGAAGGGTTGGAACAAGATTTCAATTATAATGCCATGGTCTCACAACGCGGCATTATCAATCTTTATCATTCCGACAGCCAGCGTGATGCCTATGCCCGCCGCGGCAATGCCATGATCATGAACGGCGCGGATGCTGAGATGCTGGATCAAGACGCTCTTCGGAAACTTTATCCTGATCTCAATTATGATAACGCGCGTTTCCCGATTATGGGCGGTTTGGCGCAATGGCGCGGCGGTTCTGTTCGCCATGACGCGGTGGCATGGGGTTACGCCAGAGGCGCGGATCGCCTTGGGGTGGATATTATTCAGAATTGTGAAGTCACGGATTTCATCATGGAAAAAGGCGCCTGCACCGGTGTTGTCACCAATAAAGGCAAGATCATGGGCAAGAAGATCGGCGTGGCGGTGGCGGGTTCAACAACCAAGGTGATGTCCAAAACCGGAATGCGCCTGCCGATTGAAAGCCATGTCTTGCAGGCTTTTGTTTCCGAAGGCTTAAAGCCGATTATTCCCGGGGTGATCACCTATGGCATGGGGCATTTTTACATCAGCCAATCTGATAAAGGCGGGCTTGTCTTTGGCGGCGATATTGATGGCTATAATTCCTATGCCCAGCGCGGCAATCTGCCGGTGGTGGAACACGTTTGTGAGGGCGGCATTGCCATGATGCCTTACATCGGCAAAGCCAAGATGTTGCGGATGTGGGGCGGTATTATGGATATGTCCATGGATGGATCGCCAATTATCGACAAAACCGGCATTGATAATCTTTATCTTAATACCGGCTGGTGTTATGGCGGGTTTAAAGCCACGCCAGCATCAGGCTATTGTTTTGCCCATCTTCTGGCCAATGACGAACCCCATGAAAATGCCGCCGCTTTGCGGTTGGATCGCTTTTCAACAGGTGCCGTGATTGATGAACGCGGTGCCGGCGCGCAACCGAATTTGCATTAAGGGGGCGGAGATGATTATCAACCATCCATTGCTTGGCCCAAGAGATGCTTCTGAGTTTTACTATATCGGTGACGCGGCGATGATCATGCGGCCTGATGCAAAACCTGATGATCATAGCGCTGAGACCATGGCGGCTTTTGATTCTTATCAGCATCACCGCGACAACCCCCACGGTTTCCATCGTGAGCTTTGGTATCATGAACAAGGCGATCGGTCTTGGTTGATCGTGACGCGCAACACCACTACCCATGAGATCACGAAAGTTGAACTGGCGCGTGATGTGAAATTGAAAGGTGGTCTGTGATGGCCAAAACCTTCCGTTTAAAAGGCGGGCAGATTAACCGCAAGACACCGTTGAATTTCTCCTTTAACGGCAAAGGCTTTTCTGGTTTTGAAGGCGATACGCTGGCTTCGGCTTTATTGGCCAATGGCGTGCATCTGGTGGGGCGCAGTTTTAAATATCACCGCCCACGGGGCATTCTTTCCGCCGGCATCGAAGAACCAAACGCCTTAATGACAATTGGCACGGGCGCTGATGCTGACCCGAACACCCGCGCCACCGTGACCGAGCTTTATGAAGGGCTGACAGCGAAAAGCCAAAACCATATCGGCCCCCTTGGGTTTGATCTGATGGCAATTAACGACAGGCTGTCCAATTTCTTGACCGCTGGGTTTTATTACAAAACCTTCATGTGGCCTGCCGCTTTCTGGGAAAAAGTCTATGAGCCGATTATCCGCTACGCGGCGGGGCTGGGCGCGTTATCCGGTGAAGATGACCCAAGCCGATATGACAAAGGCTATTTGCATTGTGATGTGCTGGTCATTGGCGGCGGCGCAACAGGCTTGATGGCGGCATTAACCGCTGGCCGTGCAGGGTTAAAGGTTGTTCTGGCGGATGAAGATTTCCGTCTTGGCGGTCGGCTTAATGCTGAAAATGATGTTATCGCCGGTCAAAAAGGCGCGGATTGGGCGCGTGAGATCAGCGCTGAATTAGCCGCGATGCCGAATGTTCGGGTGATGACACGCACCACCATTTATGGCGCTTATGACCATGGTATTTATGGCGCGCTTGAACGGGTTGGTGAACATAAATCGGACCAATCCGGCACACGGCAGATTCTGTGGCGGGTGTATTCCAAACGTGCGATTTTGGCGGCGGGGTCTATCGAACGCCCCATCGCTTTCCAAGATAACGACCGCCCAGGCATTATGCTGGCTGGCGCTGTTCGGCAATATGCCAATCGCTTTGCCGTGGCCGCCGGTGACAATGTCAGCATCTTCACCAATAACAACGATGGCTGGCGCACCGCCCATGACTTATCCGCCCATGGCGTTCATATCGCGGCGATTATCGACACCCGTCACCATCCCCTTGATGGCGAAGGATTATCCGCGCCCAAAGATTGCCGCGTCATCACCGGTGCTGGCATTGCTGGGACAAAAGGGCGATTGCGCGTCAACAGCCTGACCACCACAACAGGTGAGACCATCAAAACAGATGCGATTGCGGTTTCTGGCGGCTGGTCTCCGACCGTGCATTTAACCTGCCATCAGCGAGGACGCCCCCGCTGGCGGGATGACATCGCGGCGTTTGTGCCTTCAGGCGATTTGCCGATGGGGATGGTTGTGGCTGGTGCCGCCAATGGTGAGGTCAGCCTGAGCGAATGTTTATCCTCCGGCCATGATGCGGCGGCGGCCTTGGCGCGTGATCTTGGAAAATCCGTTAAGAAAACCCCATTGCCGAAGGTAGAAGATGAACCATCATTTGGGATTGAAGCCTGCTGGCATATCCCGCCAAAGAACGGCCGGGCGTGGGTGGATTTCCAGAATGATGTCACCACCAAAGATATTATTCTGGCTGAAAAAGAAGGCTTTACCGCGGTCGAGCATCTGAAGCGTTACACCACTTTGGGCATGGCCACCGACCAAGGCAAGACCGCCAATATCCCCGGGCTGGCGGTGATGGCCGAAATCACCGGAAAAACCATTCCTGAAGTTGGCACCACTATTTTCCGGCCGCCGTATTCGCCTGTTCCAATCGCGGCTTTTGTGGGGCGCGCCACGGGCAAAAATTATATGCCAACCCGCCTGACGCCATCGCATCAATGGGCAAAAGATCGCGGGGCGGTCTTTATTGAAGTTGGGCCTTGGTATCGCGCGCAATGGTACCCTGAACCCGGCGAGACGCATTGGCTGGAAAGCGTCAACCGTGAAGTCATTGCCACACGTTCCGCGGTGGGGATTTGTGATGTTTCCACCTTGGGCAAGATTGATATTAAAGGCAAAGACGCGGGCGAGTTTATCAACCGTATCTATGCCAATGGCTTTGCCAAATTGCCTGTTGGTAAAACACGATATGGGTTGATGTTGCGCGAAGATGGCTTTGTCATGGATGATGGCACCACCGCAAGATTGGCGGAACATCATTACGTCATGACCACCACCACCGCCAACGCGGTTGGGGTGTACCGTCACCTTGATTTCTGTCGGCAAGCGCTTTGGCCTGAACTTGATGTGGCGATTATTTCCACCACCGATCAATTTGCCCAATTTGCCGTGGCCGGGCCGCATTCACGGAAATTAATCTCACGTATTGTCGATGATGGGTTTGATCTGTCTAATGAGGCGTTTCCCTTTATGGCGGCGGCTGAATTGACGGTTTGTGGCGGCGTGCCCGCGCGGTTATTCCGCATCTCATTTTCCGGTGAACTGGCCTATGAACTGGCTGTGCCCGCGGGCTATGGCAATAGCCTTGCTGAAACCTTGATGGCGGCGGGTGAAGATTTGGGCGTGACCCCTTATGGGCTGGAAGCCTTGAATGTCATGCGGATTGAAAAAGGCCATCCCACCGCCGCTGAATTAACAGGCCAGATTTCAGCCCATCATTTGGGCATGGAACGGATGCTCTCCAAGACCAAAGATTTTATCGGCGCGACTTTGGCACGGCGAGCTGAACTGACGCGAGCCGATGGCTATCGTCTGGTGGGGCTGAAAACAATTGACCCTGAAGCCATGCTCACCGCTGGCGCGCATTTCCTTGATCGGGGTGCCGCCACTCGCCGTGAAAATGACTTGGGCTGGATGACCTCTGTTGCATATTCACCCATGGTGGGGTCATCTATCGGTCTTGGTTTTGTCAAAGATGGCCATAACCGTTTCGGTGATGTTATTCGCGCCACTGATTTTGTTCGCGGCACGGATATTGAGGTTGAGATTGTCCATCCCCATTTCGTTGATCCAGAAGGGAAGCGGCTTCATGACTAACTATCGCCTGACCCATGATCAAGCCCTTGGCGGATTTGACCGCAAAACTGATGGCGCGCATCTGCGCGAAATTTCTGGCCATGCCATTATCGCGGTGACCATGGCCAATGGTGCCAAGCGCGGGTTTAACACCGCCATGAAAAAACTGTTCGGGGAAGCCGCGCCCGCGCCAAACCGCATGGTGACCGCTGGCAAGACCCGCATTATTGCTTCCGCCCTTGATCAGGTGTTTGTGGTGGAAAAAACCGACCCTCAAACCTTGGAAGAAAAATTGATCAATGGCCTGGGCAAACACGCCACCGTCACCAATCAATCTGATGGTTGGGTGATGCTGGAATATGCTGGCAGCCGTGTTCATGAAGGGATGGAACGTGTTTCCTTGAATGACACGAGCATTGATGCCTTCCCCGTTGGCGCGGTGATGCGGGCATCAATTGAACACGTCAATGGCATTGTCTGCCGCGAGAAGGCTAAACGCGGTGAAGGCGATCGGTTCTTGCTGTTAACCCAACGGTCTTCTGCGGCATCTTTCCTGCATGGAATTATTGACACCGTGCCTTTTGTGGAAGATTAATCCGCTTATTGCGCCAAGGCCGCTTCAACTGCTTTTTTAAGCTTGGATGATGTTGGTGATGTTGTTGACGCGTACCAATTGATCAACTGGCCATCACGCCCCACCAGATATTTATGAAAATTCCAGCGGGGTTTGGCGATCATCCCCAATTCTTCGGCCGCCCATTGATAAAACGGATGGGCATTGCCGCCTTTGACCACGGTCTTATCCGTCATCGGAAAGGTGATGTTAAAATTGACCGAACAAAACTCTTTAATACCATCGGCTGAAAGCGGTTCTTGGCCGCCGAAATCATTGCTGGGGATGCCCAAAACAACAAGCCCTTGGTCTTGATAGGTTTCGTAAAGCGCTTGCAAATCATCATATTGCGGGGTGAAGCCACAAGCCGATGCGGTGTTCACCGCCAAGACAACTTGGCCTTGATATTGCGACAAGGGCATGGGCGCGCCGTCAATGCTGGTGAAGGTAAAATCATGGGCGGATGCCGCCTGCGCGGATTGGGCTGATCCAAACATCATCAAAACCGTTATCATTAATGTTATATAGCGTTGAATTTTCATGGCTTTGATCTGGGGTCAGGATGAATTTTTTCAAGGGCAATCCCGTTCAAAACCAACCCGATTAATCCGGCCAGCCGAAATGCCCCGCCACATCATCAAGATGGTCAAGAATGATATGCCCCAAGGCTTGAGCCTCAGCGCTTGGGGGGGCAAGGTCAGGGATTTGCACCGCCACCGCGCCAGAATGATAAGCCGCCAAAATGCCGTTATTGGAATCTTCCAGCGCCAACATACTGCTGATCGGATGGTCAAACATCCCCGCCGCCTTCAAGTAAATATCAGGGGCAGGCTTGCCTTCATCCACTTGATCGCCGCCGATAATGCTGTGGATCAAGCCTGATAACCCGGCCCGTTCCAACAACATTTCTGCTTTTGCCGTGGCGGAAGATGTCACCACCACAAAAGGAATGTCATGGGCTTTCATCCGCGTCATCAAGGGCAACGCCCCATCTTTGACAGGCACATGATCAGCCAATAAATCCAGATAACACGCCATCCAATCATCGGCGAAAGACTGGCGATTAATCGCCGGAGGCAGATGGCGATCAAAGACTTGTTGATGCGCCGCTTTATTACGGCCGATCAATTGCGGGAAAATCTCATCACCATTATTCAGCCCATGGCTCATCACCATCTGTTCAAAACTTTGTTTTGAAAGTTTTTCCGTATCCAGCAAAAGCCCGTCCATATCACTTAAAACAACAGAAGGCAGGCCTGTCGGCGGAAAGAACATGATAAATCCCTATCGGCATTTGAAGACGCTTGTGGCAAGATGACTGATCAGGGATTGACTTGCAAGTCATATGAAACGCACCGCAAAGGGTCTGTGATGTCGACAGCTTCATATCTTCAACAAGAGGCGATTAAATATCTGGTGGTGCATTGCGCCGATACGCCGGATGAGGACCATCTGACGGCTGTTGATATTCATCAAATGCATTTGGGCTTTGGCTGGGATGGGGTTGGGTATCATCGGGTGATTACCCGCGATGGCGTTATTGAACACGGGCGGCCTGATTTTTGGATTGGCGCCCATGTCTATGAACACAACCACGAAAGCCTTGGGGTTTGTTTAATCGGCCGGTCGCAATTCACGCCTGCGCAAATGGACGCGTTGGAAACAGTCTTGCGGCAATGGAAGAAAACCTATCCTGATGCTGAAATCCGTGGCCATTGTGATTTTGACAATACCGAAAAGACCTGCCCTAATTTTGATGCGGGGGCTTGGGCCAAAACACGAGGCATCGCATGACGTCTTATCAGATCATCACCCCATCCGCCGCCATGATGAACAAACCCGATGCTTTATCCGGGCGGGAGACAGACGCGCTTTATGGTGAAACAGCCCGCCTGATCCAAGACAAGGGCGATTGGGCAGAAGTGGTGCTGGAAACCGATGGTTATCAAGCCTGGGTCAAAAAAGACTGTTTAGGGCAATTGCCCCCCGCAACCCATCACATCATCGCCCCAAGGGCGTTGATCACTTTAACCCCTGATATTAAATCACCGGCGCAAGGCTATTTGCCGTTGGGGGCTTTGCTGAACGCCGCGGAAGAAAACGGCGCGTTGGCGGTGATCGGCAAAGACGGCATCAAAGGGTATATCCCCCACCATCACGCCTTGCCCATCGGGGCGTATTGCCCTGATTATGTCGCCGTGGCGGAACAAATGGTGGGCACGCCTTACCGTTGGGGCGGGCGCGACAGCATGGGGTTTGATTGTTCGGCTTTGGTGCAATTATCCCTTGGGGCGGCGGGACAAAAGGTCATGCGGAACAGCGGTGATCAGGAAAAAACAATCGGGCGTGATCTTGACCATATCGACGATCTGGCGCGCGGTGATCTTGTTTTTTGGAAAGGTCACGTGGGCATCATGGCTGATGGCCAGCGCCTGCTTCATGCCAATATGCACCATGCCATGACCGCGATAGAAGAATTGCGATCAGCCCTGCCCAGATTGGAAAAAGCGGCAGGGCCAATCACCAGATTAGCGCGGATATAATCCCGTTATTATTGGGATGATCCTTCTGTTTTAGCCGTCAGCACAGGGCCCAATTTCCACAACAGGATTAAGGCCGGGATCACCATCAAAGCGGTGATGATAAAGAACAGCCCCCAATCACCCCCAAGGCTATCCACCAGAAGACCTGAAGATGAAGCAAAGAAGGTTCGACCCGCCGTGCCAATGGATGCCAGCAACGCGTATTGCGTGGCGGTATAACGGCGATCCACCAAGAGCGAGATAAACGCCACAAAAGCAACATTTGAAAACGCCGCCGCCAAATCATCAAGAATAATGGCAAAGGCAAAGAGGCTTGTGTTCGGCCCAACCCACGCCAGCACTGAGAACAGAATATTGGTCGAGGCCATGGCAATCCCCGCGTAAAGCAAGGCTTTGACCGAACCAAACCGCATCGCCACAAACCCGCCAATCAGCGTGAAGACCACCGTCGTGATCCAACCCAATCCTTTTGAATAAAGACCGATTTGTGACTTGCTGAAACCAAGTTCTTTATAAAAGACGATCGACATCTTGCCCATAAAGGCTTCACCAATCTTAAACAGAAAGACAAAGGCCAGGATCGCGATCCCGATCTTCAGGCCATTGGCCACAAAGAAGCCTGTTAACGGCGTGATGACTGTATCTTTAATCCAGACCGCCGCCGCCGCTGCCGCGTTATCTTTCGGCAAGGGGTTTTGTTTTTCAGGCGGGTTTTCAGGGATCAACATCAACCCGATATTCATCACCACCATCAAGCCGATCATGACAATAAATGTGTTCTGCCAATACATGACATCGCCTGAAGTTTCAAAAGCATCAGCAACATTCAACAGAATCAAACCGCCAAGTTTAAAGCCTGTCCACCAGCCGATAACGGTGATGGCCGCCCCTGCTGTCATGCTGGCGGTTTCATTGGCGCGGACTTGTTCAATACGGAACGCATCAAGGGTAATATCCTGTGAGGCCGACGCGATGGCAATCACCAGCCCAAGGGCAACAATCAAGGTTAAATCCTGTGTTGGTGATAATTGCGACCACAATAATAACGCGGTGATAATCGCCAATTGAAATAGTACAATCCAGCCTTTTCGATGGCCGAGACGATCCCCCAAAATTGGCAATTTGATGCGATCAATGAGCGGCGCCCAAAGAAAGTTGATGGCATAAACGCTGAAAATCAAACCCGCAAAACCAACGGCGGTTCTGCTGATTCCATCTTCACGTAACCAGAGGGTTAGGGCAGAGCCAATCAACACCCAAGGAAAACCGCTGATCATCCCGATCAAGAAAATTCGGAACATCCGGCGATCATAATATCCTTTAAAAATACTGCTCAGATCCATAGGTGATCCTTTCGCTTAGACATCAGAGGCAAGACATGATTGAATAAATGAAACCCTGAGACCCATATCAGAATTGAACATTTACCCGATGCGCTCTGAAATAAAAATTAACCTCCAAAATGGTGAATATATCTTGGCTGTTGCTGATCATATGGTCAAGGCGGCAGTGGGGCGAAGTGGCGTGACGCTGGCTCAAGACAAAAGAGAAGGCGATGGCAAAACCCCCGCCGGCACATGGGCTTTAAGGAAAATATATTACCGCCCTGATCGCGTCACCTTACCGCCCACGCCTTTTGAAACCATCCCCATCACCCCAAGATTAGGGTGGTGCGATGACCCTGATCACCCGCAATACAACCAAGCGGTTGATCTGCCGTTTCAGGCCAGTCACGAAACCCTGTGGCGGCACGACCATGCCTATGATGTGATCATTCCCCTTGGTTATAATGACGCGCCGCCAATGCCGGGGATGGGCAGCGCGATTTTCTTTCATATTTTGCACGAAGGCCGCCATTACACCGAAGGCTGTGTCGCCATTTCCCGTGATGATATGCTGGCCATCCTGCCTTTATTGGCATTGGATACGGTCATGATAATTGATGAAGCCGCCGCAACAGACGGGTGAAACATCCCGTTAGCTTAACGTTTTAGAAACGCATCAATTCTTTCTTGGCGATCGCGCAGTTTCGCGTTAGCGGGGCGCATGGCGGACATCACACCATTTTGCACCCGCCCCATCCGCACCATCACCATGGTGGAGATGAGGTTCAGGCATATTTTTTGAGCGGTGCCTGCTTTCATGCGGGTTGATCCGGCCACTGATTCGGCACCGGTCAGCAAGGTGATGCCATAATCAGCCGATGCCGTCAGGGGCGCGTTGGCGTTATTGGCGATACCAATGGTCAGTGCCCCAAGGCGATGGGCGGTTTTAACCGCGCTTAAGGTAAAGGCTGTTGTCCCTGATGCCGCGATGCCGATCAGCACATCATGTTCGGTGATGTTTTGTTGAACCGCAAAGGCGGCGGCTTCGGCATCATCTTCTGCATTTTCAACAGAACGTGTCAGCGCGGTCTCACCGCCAGCAATGATAAATCCGGTTCGGTCTTCCGGCCAATCAAAGGTCGGGGATAATTCCACCCCATCCTGCACACCGATACGGATGGATGTTCCGGCGCCAGCGTAAAAAAGCCTGCTTTGGGGATGGCTTGCGAGTTTTTCATAAACCGCCCGCGCCGCGTCGGTCACAGATGGCAACGCCGCTTTCACCGCCGCCGCCGCCAATTCTTGGTCTTCGGCCATAATCGCCATGGCATCAGCATCATCCAATTGATCGAGCCAGCGGTTTTGATCAGGGAGCGATTCTGTTGTTGAATTTGTATCAGACATACCTGACGATAGCCTTTGACCCATATAAATGCAAAACCATCTTAACCCTTGATACGGAAAAGGGATCATCCCGAATAAGGCTGAAGGATATGGCTGAACAATTGGCGATTATTGGCTTGATGGCCGGCACCAGTGTCGATGGCATAGACGCGGCGTTAATCTGGTCCGATGGGGAGACGCTCAAACGCAGCACTTTTGCTGAAACCGTGGCCTATCACCCCCAAACACGGGAGGCGATTTTTGCCGCGATGCAAACCCCAAATGACATCAACCCTGAGCTGGCCAATTGGGTGGCGCGCGACCATGCCCATGCCGTTGAACGGGTGATGGTGGCCAGCGGCACTATGCCGGATCTAATCGGCTTTCACGGCCAGACGGTTTTTCATGACCCTGAACATGGCGTTAGCCTGCAAATTGGCGATGCCCAATATTTAGCCGATCGCATTGCCGCGCCAGTGATCCATCAGTTTCGGCAAAATGACCTTGCCCATGGCGGGCAAGGCGCGCCCTTAGCCCCGATTTATCACCAAATGATGATGGATGAATTAAACCTCACCCTGCCCGCCGCCATGGTCAATATTGGCGGGATCAGCAATATCAGCCTTTGGGATGGCAGAAATTTAAAAGGCTTTGATAGCGGGCCCGGCAACGCGCTTATTGATGATGCCATGATGCGCTTGTTGCAAAAGCCCATGGATGAAAACGGCGAATGCGCGAAAACAGGGCGGGTTGACCAAGGCTTTATTGAAACCGCTTTAAACCACCCGTTCTTTCAACAACAAGGCATCAAATCATTAGACCGTGCCGCGCTTTACAACTGGATTGATATAACGCCGTTGATGGCGCTTACCGCCAATGATCAATTGGCCAGCCTGACGGCATTGACCGCCGCCAGCATTATTCATGGCATCCGGACCAATAGCGACGCGATCAACACGATTATCATCACCGGCGGCGGATGCCAAAACCCTGTTTTAATGGCCATGATCAAGGATTACGCCCAACAAGTTTTCCCTGATGTTCATGTCGCTAAATTAGATCAATACGGGTTTGATTCGCGCTTTACCGAGGCTGAATTAATGGCGGTCTTGGCGGCGCGGCATCTCCATGACCTGCCCCTCACGTTCCCTGAAACAACGGGCGTTGCGGAAGCCTTATCCGGCGGCGTGATGGCGCGGCCACGATTAAAATAAACCCCAAATTTTTCCAAAAAAGATTTAAATCAACGCATCGGAATGCGGCACGTAAAACGGCCGATATGGCGGCGGGGGCGGCACCATATCCCTGATGTCGGTAAAGGGAAAGCGTGAGGACAAGCGATAGGCTTCGGCATAATGGCCATCAGGGGCATTGCATTGCGCCGCCCGATAGCGGTTCATGATCTTGGCCGCGTCCACAAAACGATGGGGGGATTGGCTTTCATGCGCCATGATCGCTTTGGTTTTGTCATCCATATGCGGCGTAATATCAACATAGAATTGCGGAGCAAACCCCACCCCCATCAATGTATCCGCCACCAATATCGGACAACGAAAACCCGCGGCATCTTCGACATATTTGGCCAATGCCCGATGATCAGGATGATAATCTTCAAGCCCATGGGTGATGATCAAATCAGGGGCGGATTCCGTGATCGCCGTGCTGATTTTTTCCATGGCATCCGGGGCTGTCGATAACCCGCCATCGGGCAGACCCAGCAATTGCGGCTTGCCTAATTTGGCCAAACCCTGCTGGGTTTCTTCAGCCCGTTGAGCCGCCAATGCCGCCCCGGGTTCAGCCCCGCCTTTTGCGCCATCCGTTGCCACGATCAATGTCAGGCGATCGCCACGAGCTTTCATGGCGGCAAGACAGCCATACATAAAAATTTCAAGATCATCCGGATGCGCGCCCAAGGCCGTGATATTTAACACCTTCAAATCCTTTCAAAAATCCAGTCTAATATCGTTATCTTATCGGCTAAACGCTTGGGGATAAATCCCTTATCGTTCCGCCATCATGTTAAAGGTTGATTATGCCGCTATCGCAACCCGTACCATCACCGCCCCAACAAAGGATGCCCCATGCCCGCCGTGGGTATATCGAAGGGTATTATGGGCGGCTGTTGTCATGGGATGATCGCAAACGGATTGTTGATCACCTCAGCAATTTAGGGATGACCGATTATTTCTATGCCCCGAAAGATGACCCTTTTCATCGGTTTCAATGGCGGCGTGAATATGATGATGAATGGCGGCAGGCGTTTCAGCATTTCGCTCAATATGCCAAAACTCGCCACATCACCGTCAGCGCTGGCCTCGCCCCGGGGATTGATTTTGACTTCACGGGATTAGAACAAGACCCAAAAAAAAGCGAAAGTGATTACGCCATTCTGATGCAAAAAGCCCAGCAGATGATTGATGATGGCGCATCGGAAATTGGGCTGCTGATGGATGATATTGATGCCGGCTTCCCCGGTCATGCTGGCGGGTTTGACCATGAAGGCGCTGCCCATACCGCTTTGGCCAATCGGCTGGCGGCGGATCTTGACCGCCCTTTGCATTTAACCCCCCGCATTTACGCCGATAATATTTATCAAGAGGATGCCAAAAAAAATGGGAAATATCTTGCCCATATGGCCAAGCATCTCAACCCATCCATTAAGGTTTTCACCTGTGGCGCGCATATCATCGCCGCCGACACAAACCTGAGCAAAACACATATGATCAAGAGCGGTTTTGCCGCTGACCAGCTGATGATCTGGGACAATCTCTATGCCCATGATTATTGCCCCAGACGGTTGTTTTTGGGGGCGTATTGGGGGCGACATGATGATCAGGATATTCTGCTCAACCCCACGGGATTGATTGAAACTGATCTGCTGCTGTTAAGCCAGATGGCGAACGGGGCTGATCATTGGCAAGACACCTGCCGTAACCACGGCGTGCCTGATGCGTTTTTTGATGTGGCGGGGGCGTTTTGGTTGCCGCCCCATGATGACCTTGACGACACGGCGCAAACGCTTGGCATCAAACCCATCAACCCTGACCGATTTGATGAAATGCTCAAGGCGTTGGATGAATTGCTCTGGCGGTGGAAATCCCCCCTTCAGCGTGAATGGTATCCCTATCTGATGGGGCTTCGGCAGGATATACTCTTGCTCAAAGGGGAGATGAGCCCATGGCGAATCAACAAAACCTTGCCTGTTTTGCTGGCGCCTCATTTCCAATCTGGCCATGACAAAAAGAAAGGCTGATCATGATCAACATTTTTGATGGCCATAATGATGTCCTGTTGCGGCTTTGGCTTGCCGGTGATGACAAAGGGGCAGGATATATCAAAGGCATGGACACCCATATTGATGCCATTAAAGCCCGCAAAGGCGGGCTTGCTGGCGGGTTCTTTGCTATTTTTACGCCGCAACAAAACGCCAGCGGAGATGCTGTTTTAGGCACAGACCCTGTTGCCATGGCCGATGCCCTTAACGCCACCAACGCCATGATGGATATTTTCAAAACCTTGGCCCGCCATGGTGATGTCATGCGGGAATGCCATACGGCCGAAGATGTGCAAACCGCCATGGCCGATGGCGTGATGGCGGGGATATTGCATATCGAAGGCGCCGAGGCCATTGCCCCTGACCTGAGCAATCTGGATGATTTTTACAGCCGCGGCTTGCGCTCCATCGGGCCTGTTTGGTCGCGTTCCAATGCCTTTGGCCATGGCGTGCCTTTTGGCTTCCCCGGCAGCCCTGATCAAGGCCAAGGGCTGACTGAGGCGGGGAAAGATTTGGTGCGGGCTTGTGATGCCATGGGGATCATGCTTGATCTATCCCATCTCAATGAAAAAGGGTTTTGGGACATCGCCCGCCTCAGCACCCGTCCGTTGGTGGCGACCCATTCGAATGTTCATCACCTTTCGGCATCGCCGCGCAACCTGACCGATCGCCAATTGCAAGCCATTGCCGAATCAAAAGGTTTGGTGGGGCTGAACTTTGCATCAGGGTTTTTACGTGATGATGGGTTGAAGACCGCCACCACCCCCATCAGCATCATGATTGATCACCTGTCCTATTTATTGGATCATCTTGGTGAGGATGGGGTGGCGTTAGGGTCTGATTTTGATGGCGCGATCATCCCCCAAGATATTGGTGATGCCGCGGGCTTGCCAAAATTAATCGCGGCGATGGAAGCCGCTGATTATGGCCAAGAGGTGATTAACAAAATCTGCCATCAAAATTGGCTGAAGATGATCGCCCAACAGATCGGTTA
>CALFYS010000035.1 GCA_937952245.1 uncultured Alphaproteobacteria bacterium
CAGCCTGCCCAAGGGGTTACGTCTTTTTAATCGCTGCAAAAAACCGCCTCAAATTGAAGGCGGCTTATGAAATTATTAAAGGAAAGATTGTTGGTTGCGGGGGCAGGATTTGAACCTGCGACCAACCGCTGATCAGCCTTGCATTTTTAGCGAAACCCTAAACATGGAGCAATATATCAGAACCGTGTCACCACACTATCACCACAGATATTGCAAAAGGGTGATGTGTCACACCAAAATTAATAATGATAAATGGACCTCTTTAACTTAAAGAAGAAAACGCCTGATCAAGACCTTCGGCAACCTTTTCAACATCATCAAGGCTAAGACACATGGGGGGTACCATTCTTAAGACAGATTGAGTTGGTCCTGATTTGGATAGGATCAATCCAAAGTCACGGCATTTTTCAAAAACCGCGGCGGTGGTTTCCTTATCAGGTTCTTTTGTTTTTCTGTCTTTAACCATTTCAATGGCGAGCATCAATCCTTTGCCACGAACATCACCAATGGCTTGGTGTTTATCCTTAAGGTCAAGCAAGCGGTCATACAACGCCCCACCAACAATTTTGGCATTTTGCTGAACCTGATCGGTTTTGATCACCTCAAGCACCGCGCGACCCGCCGCGCAACTGGTTGGATTAGCGCCATAGGTATGGAACATAAATTTTTCAGCCATAGGTGCGGCGATCTTTTTATGGGTGACCACCGCCCCTAAGGGGAAGCCATTCCCAATCCCTTTGGCCATGACAATAATATCCGGAACAACGCCATCGGCTTCAAACCCCCACATATGGTCACCTGTGCGGCCAAAGCCAGCCTGCACTTCATCCGCGATAAAAAGCCCGCCCGCGGCACGGACACGTTCGGCCGCTCCGCTTAAATATCCTTTGGGCATGGCGATAATACCGCCGTAACCTTGGACGGATTCAACAATCATTCCCGCAATACGGCCTTCGGTGGCTGAACTGATGGTTCGTTCGATTTCATCCAAATATGGCGCGGCGCCAGCGTTCTCCCCGAAGATACCGCGATATTGATTGGGATCAGGAACAAAAGCCACATGGCCGGGCATACCAGGGTGACGCCAACTGGCAATCCCTGTGACGGATTGAGCGGCGGCGGTGGGGCCATGATACCCTGTCCGCAACGCCAATAAATCCAGATGACCGGTATAGGTGCGGGCAATAGTCATGGCCAAATCAACCGCTTCCGCCCCTGAGTTGGTGAAATGGACAACCCATTCATGACCTTGCGGTAAGGTTGCGGATAATTCTTCAGCCAAATGCGCTGGCACAGGATGATAGAACATGGTGGTGCAATGCGTCAGCTCAGCCGCTTGTTCTTGGGCAGCCGCCACAACCTTGGGGTGAGAATGCCCCACGGAAATGCAAACATTCATCCCCAAAAGATCAATATATTGCCTGTCTTCAGCGTCATAGAGATATTGCATGGACCCTTTTTTGAAAACCATCGGGTCTTTGAAAGGAACAAATTTATGTTGAGACGCGGCGTAATATTGATCCCGTCTGGCGGCGGTAGCATCAATCGCCCAATCTGTTTTTAATCCTGTCATTATCTCCTCCTCTTATCTTTTTATTAGGATTTTAAGCGCACATTTTTAGGGTCAAAGGGAACCTCATCAAGGATGGTGGCTTGATACCGTTTATTCAGGATTCGGATTTCCAATGGTGGTCCTTCGCCCGCGTCCGCTTTTATTGCTTTTTCAGGGTCGGACAAATAAGCCAATGCCAATGTCTTTTGGCTTCGATGGCCATACCCCCCTGACGTTACCACCCCCACAGGTTCATCCCCGACATAAAGACTATGGGCATAAAACGGGTCTTGTTGATCGCTTTCAATCGACAGTAATTTCATTTGCCAGCGGCCAGATTGTTGCAAGCGGTCTTCAAGGGCGGAACGACCAAGGAAATCTCGCCCTTCTGTTTTGCAAAATACCGATAACCCTGTTTCGACCAGATCACGTTCCGTGGTCAGATCACTGCCCCAAGCCCTATAGCCTTTTTCGAGTCGCATGCTATTGGCGGCATATGCGCCATAATAACCCATGCCAAAAGCTTTCCCCGCTTCTTCCAATGCATCAAATAGCGGAGGCAAATCTGCCATTTTGGCATGGAGTTCATACCCAAGCTCACCCACATAGGAAACACGAAGAATCTTGACATCCACCCCCGCCAATGTTGTTTCAACACAATGAAGCCATGGCAATGACGACACCCAATCATCGGATGTTAAAGATTGCAGAATATCTCGTGATCGAGGTCCCATCAGCCCAATAGCGCCCATGCTTTCTGAAGAATTCGTGACCGTGACATCCAATCCCTTGGCATGGTCAACCAAAACATCAGCGTCAATCTCTTCAGCGGCGGCGGCGCTGGTTAAAAGGGCATGATCTTCCCCAAACCGCGCCACGGTAAATTCAGATGATACGGTTCCCTTGGAATTTGATGTATGGATCAAACCAATGCGGTTACTTTTTGGTGGAGTGTTCGCCCCCAATGTTTCCAGAAAAAGGCCGGTATCTTTTCCTATGACCTCAAAACAGGAAAACACCGATAAATCGGCAAGCCCTGCTTTGGTGGTGGTCACGTCAACTTCACGTGCGACCGCATGAAACCATGTGTTGCGTTGGAACGTGTCAATCGCGTCTTGATCTTCGTTGCTTTTAAACCAATTTGGCCTTTCCCAGCCATGGGCAAAACCCATCACAGCACCGCGCGCAACCATACGATCATGCAAAGAAGACAGCCTTAGGTTTCGCCCCGCGGGGCGTTCTTCAAATGGATAATGAATCCCAAATTGCAGCCCAAAACATTCAATAGCTTTGTCTTCGCGATAGCGGCGATCCGCCCAAGACCCAAACCGCCTGCTATCAATCGCCAGCGCATCCATGGGGGGCGTGCCATGGGTCATCCAATGGGCAAGGAATTTCCCCGCCCCGCCACCTTCCATCACGCCCATGCTAGACCCTGTCAGCAGCCAAGCGTTTTCGATCCCATGGGCGGGGCCAATCAGTGGATTGGCATCAGGGGTAAAGGTGATGGGGCCGTTGATCACGGTTTTCACCCCGCCGTCACCCAAGGCTGGTATTCTTGCCATCGCCGCTTCAATAATATGTTCAACAGCATCAAGATCAGGCGGCATCAAATCCGCGCCAAATTCTGGCGGCACGCCATCAACAGACCATGTTTTGGCATCTTTTTCATAGGGCCCTAGAATCAAACCATCACGTTCTTGGCGGACATACCAGCTTTCTTCGGGGTCACGAATAATTGGCAATTCTGGGGCGCCTGATTTGATACGGTCAGCCACAACCGGCACGGTATCAGTCACTAGATATTGGTGAAGCACCGGAACCGATGGGATATTAAGCCCCATCATTTTGCCAATCTCCCAACCCCAAGTCCCCGCGGCGTTGATGATATGCTTGGCCTTAATCACATTTTTTTCTGTTCGCACAATCCAATGATCGCGTGCATATTCAATTTCAACCACAGGGTTATAGCGCATGATCACCGCCCCTCTTGAGGAGGCAATACTGGCCATGGCGTTGGTCACCAGTGATGGATCCACATGACCATCATCAGGTTCATAAATGCCGCCAATCAACTCATCAAGCTGCGTCAGCGGATGCAGTTCAGCAATATCATCCGGCGTCAGCAAACGAAGGGGATAGCCTGTAAAGTCGGACAGTCCCGCAACATGGGCAAATTCATCCATCCGGTCAGGCTGGCGCGTGATGCGCATCGCCCCTGACGGATGGAAACCACAATCATGGCCTGTTTCTTGGGGCAATATATCTCGATAAAGGCGCACCGATGTTGCCCTTAATTCCTGCACGGTCGGGTTATGCGCGTAATGAGTGCACAGCCCCGCCGCGTGCCATGTTGAGCCATGGGTCAGGTCATTTTTTTCCGTGAGAACAACATCACGCCATCCCATTTCAGTCAGATGATAGGCTAAAGAGACGCCCATCACCCCACCGCCAATAATCAATGCAGACGCATCTGTCATGACCGCATCCTTTGCTGTTTTGGATCAAAAGCAGGTTTACCCCTTGCCACGGCAGGATAACGTTTTCCGGCCACGTCAACATGGAACTGGCGTTCAGAAAGCGGTTTGCCGGACACCTCCACATAAGCAAAAGCCAAATGCAGACCTGTTCTAGGGCCATATCCCCCTGATGTTGTAAAGCCAATGACACGGCCATCTTCCAGCACAGGTTCATCGTGCAGCAATAACGGCTCCCCCTTCACTTCAAGCATAATCAATTGATTCTTGAGCCCCTCTTGACGTTGCGCCAGCAAGGCCGATTTGCCCACAAACTGTTTGTCCCAATTAATCGCAAAACCAAGGCCAGCCTCAAGCGGGGTGATTTTAGGGCCAACATCATGCCCCCAATGCACAAACCCTTTTTCCAATCGGCAGCCATCAATCGCGTAAAGCCCCATGGATTTTGCCCCTTTGTTGCGCAGACAAGCATGAACCTGAGGCGCGTCCTCCATAGGCATTTCCAATTCCCAGCCAAGCTCACCAACAAAGCTTAATCTGGTGGCAATACAGGTGATGCCATTAATCGCAATCATTGTGACTTGGCCAAAACCTGTATCCGTCCACGCAGGGTCCAACTCTTGCAAGATCGAACGGCTTGCCGCCCCCATCAGGCCGATCACCGCAAAATCTTCTGTCACGTCTTTGAAGGTGACCTCACCTTTAAGATGCCGCCGCAACCATCCTCGATCACGCCATCTTGTGCCCGCGCCGGAGGTTATTCTAAAATGCCCTTTGGCGCGTTCAACAATGGTGACATCAGCTTCGATCCCGCCTTGGTCGTTCAGCAATGGGGTATAGATCGCGCTGCCCATGGGACGGTTAAGATTGGCGCTGGCCAGATGATCAAGGGCGGCAAAAGCATCCTTTCCTGAAACATCGAATTTCCCGAAAGGGCTTAGCTCCAATAACACCGCGCCTTTTTCCATGATGGCGGCTTCACGTTCGGTGATCGGCCACCATGGTTGCGGGCCGGTGGCATAGGGCAAGTGTTGTTCATCCGCATGAGCCGCAAACCACAAAGGCCGTTCCCATGATGCCGTTACGCCAAAATGCGCGCCATCAGCCGCCCATTGATCATAAAGAGAGCTTCGCCTTAAATCACGACCATAACGCGGTTGTTTATACGGCCAATGCATATCCATCAAGGCAGATACCGCTTCCCCCATGCGGTCTTGCATATGTTGATCATCAGCGGCAAGCGGATCAACCCGCGCCACATCAACTTCCCAAGCGTCTTCTTGAGGCGCGCCATCAACAATCCATTCCGCAAGCGTCTTGCCAACCCCAGCCGATGACATGATCCCAAGGGAGTTCATCCCCGCGGCAACATAAAGCCCATCTTGGTCAGGCGCGGCCCCGATTAATGGCTTTGTATCATGGGTGAAACTTTCAGGACCGTTCATGTAAAATTGAATACCAACATCGGCAAGCGACGGGATCAACGCCAAAGCCTTTTCCATATAGGGGGTAAACCAATCCCAGTTTTCGGCCATCTCCAGAAAAGGCGTGTCGCCTTGTGGGCCAAAAGCATCCCAACAAGTCGCATCCGGTTCAAACACGCCGATCAGCAATTTTCCGGCATCCCCTTTGATGTAATAATTATGGTCAAGGTCTCTTAAGACAGGAAAATCTCTAAATTCGTCCTTAGGTTCGGTGACGATATACATATGCTCAACAGGCTGGAGCGGTAATTTTAATCCAGCTGTTTCCGCCAGTGGTTTTGACCACGCCCCGGTGGCCAGCACCACCGCCCCTGATTTAATCTGCTGACCATTGGCAAGCTCAACACCCGTGACGCGATCCCCTGATTTAATCAGCCGCTGAACCCCCATGCCTTCGTTGATCTCAACGTCCATTTGCTTGGCGGCTTTCGCATAAGCCATGCACAAATCAACCGGATTGACGCTGCCATCTTCGGGCACCGACATGGTTAATGAAATGCCGCTTGTATCAAGACATGGTAATGCTGATAAAAGGGTCTGGTTATCAATCATTTCAGGATGAAGACCTTGATGCCGCCCAACAGCCGCAATCCGATGCAATTCATCATGGCGGTCTTCTTGCCGTGCCAGCCAATAACCGCCTGTTTTGCGATAGCCTGTATCTTGACCGGTTTCTTCTTTTAATTGCGGAAATAGTGTTGTGGCGTAACTCGCCAGTGTTGTCATATTTGGTGTTGCCCTTAAAGGGCCGACAATGCCAGCGGCGTGCCAACTGGTGCCTGAGGTTAATTGATTGCGCTCCAGCAAAAGAATGTTACCCGCATCCCGATGCGCCAAATGATACGCTGTGCTCAGCCCAATCGCCCCACCGCCAATGACAATCACATCATAACAATCAGAAGAAATCGGCATCTGGCATTTCCTCTTTTCGTTGTCGGATATAATCCTGCAAAGCCTCATCAATATCTTGGTCTAACCCAGGGTCTTGATAATGGTCGAGACGGTCTTTCCAAAGCGCGTTTGCCCTTTGGGTCATATCAAGCTGGCCATCGGCTTGCCATTGTTCATAGGAATTGTTATCGGCCAAATCAGGTCTAAAGAGCGCGGTCAGAAAATTCGCCTGGGTATGGTCAGAGCCTAAAAAATGTTGCCCCGGCCCTGTGGCGGCAATGGCATCCATGGCTTGAGCATTTTCGCTCAGGTCAATGCCTTCAAAAAACCGACACAGCTTGCCGCAAAGATCAGCATCCATCATTGTTTTTTCAAAACTGGTGACAAGCCCGCCTTCCAGCCAGCCTGTCGCATGATTGATGATATTCGCGCCTGCAAATAAACTCATCATCAGGCCCCATGTGCCTTCTTGTTGCGATTGCGCGTCTGCTGTTTTTGATGCTGAAAGCGTCCCCACTGTATGAAGCGGAACCCCTAATCGTCTTGCCAATTGCCCAGCGGCCAGCACCATTTGCCCCGCCTCTGGCGTGCCAAAAGTTGGCGCCCCTGATTGCATGGACATGGTGGAGGCAAAAGACCCCATCAAACAAGGCGCGCCCGGGTTTACCAATTGCACAAGCGTAAGACTTGCCAAAGCTTCAGCCAAAACTTGCGCCAATGTGCCGGCGATTGTTGTGGGGCTCATGGCGCCTGTTAACGTCCATGGTGTGCAGGCAACAGGCTGGCGTGCCCTAGCATAGGTTTTTAACGCCCCTGACATATGGGCATCCATCACCAAAGGCGCGTTTGTGTTCGATACACAATAAAGCGCGGGTGTCTTTTCGATAACATCAGCACCAAAGACAATGCGCGCCATATCAATGGCGTGGCCTGCCCGCTCTTCGCCAATAAACGCCCCCATAAACGGTCGATCAGACCAACGAATATGGGCATAAAGCATATCCAAATGCCGCTTATTGGCGGGCAGGTCAACAGGCTCACAAACCACCCCACCCGAATGATGCAAATAAGGGATGGTATGATGCAATTTCACCAAACGAATAAAATCATCATACGTTGCGTATCGGCGACCTTGGTCTTGATCATGAACAAAAGGCGGCCCCCAAGATGGGCAAAGCACCGAAGATTTACCGCCAATGGAAACTGACCGTTCAGGATTGCGCGCCAATTGTGTAAATTCAGACGGGGCATTAGCGTTGATGATTTGACGGCAGAACCCCGGCTTAAATCGCACCCGCTCGCCATCAATATCACACCCGGCTTCGGCAAAAATTTTAATGACTTCAGGGTCGTCCCTGAACTCCATGCCAGTGTCTTGCAGGATACGGTCGGCATTGGCTTCAATGGTTTGCAACCCTTCTTCTGACAAAACAGGTAAAGGGCCAATATTGCGATTGATATAAGGAGAAGATGGCACAACAGGGCGTGCGCCGGCCTGCTTTTGTCGATTGCGTCTTGCCATGTTAACCTCACCTTCAAACAGGCTTGTCGATTTTATAAAAACAATCAAACAAAAAATTGCCTGTTTCCAAAAAGCTGATCGCCCCATTCTTTGTTCATTAAGCCTTATTCTGTCCTGCCTTTGTGAAATTGCTATTTTCGTTTAGGATAAAATGAAATGGATTGAGATAAGGATCATGACCCGTTCAGCATCGCTTAATAAAAATCAGGTTGCGCTGATCACCGGTGGGTTATCAGGCATCGGTCTTCAGAGCGCGTTGATGTTGCTAGAACGTTCAGTTCACATCGCCGCTGTTTCATCGCAAGCCGATCAGCATCGTGACGCTCAATCTCAGCTTATGGATATGGCGGATCGTCACGGGGCAAAGGCGGTTTTTATCTCGCTTGATCTCCGTCATGCGGATCGCGTTGCCAGCGTAACTTCTGAAATTCGCGCGACCCTTGGCCCTATTTCAATTTTGGTAAACGCGGCAGGGGTTTATCATCATGAAACATTATCAGACCACAGCATTGACGGTTGGGCCAACACAATGGCGATTAATCTGACCGGCCCTTTTTTAACAACCCGCGCGTGTTGGCCGGATATGGTGGCCGCCCATCATGGCCGGGTGATTAACATCGCATCAACCGCCGCCCATATGGGAATGGCTGAATACGCGGGGTATTGCGCGGCTAAATCAGGTCTCTTGGGGTTAACCCGAGTGACCGCCCTAGAAGGCGCACCCTATGGGATTACGTGCAATTCCATCAGCCCATCATGGGTCGATACCCCGATGATGCGTGAAAGTTTAACTCAACAAGCACAAAGCCTTGGCACATCGGTTGATCGCCTTTATGCCGATGCCAAAGATTCAAACCCCCAAGCGCGCATTATCACTCCTCAGGAAATCGCCCAACAGGTGACATGGCTTGCGCTTGATGCCCCGCAAGCCCTGACAGGGGAGGATATTCTGATGACAGGTGGGGCGCAATGGTAGGGCAAAAAAACATCGCCTTATGGTCACACCCAAGAAGCATGTCAACCAGCGTTGAGCGATATTTTCGGGAACGGGGTGATTGTTGGTGCCACCATGAACCTTTCATGTATTTCTATTACTTGGAAAAACATGGCCAGCCTTACCCGGGATTTGACCCTGAAGATGATCGCCCTCGTCACCTCCATGATATAGCCAATATGGTGACGACTGAACTTGATGCCGCCAAACCGCATCAACATATTTTCTTTAAGGATATGAGTTATTATATCACCGATCACTTGAGCCAATTGCAGGCAATGATGCGGGAAACTGTTCCCGTTTTTTTGATTCGTGACCCAAAGATGAGTCTGGCATCATACAGCAAACTTGACCCACAATTTACCTGTGAAGAAGGCGGGTTAGAAGCCCAATGGAAACATTATCAAATGTTAATATCATGGGGCATTGAACCCTTGGTGATTGATGCCAGCACCATCACATCCTCACCAGAATCCGCCATGAAACGTGTTTGTGATTATATCGGCATCCCTTTTCATCAAGACGCGTTGTCATGGGATGCGGATGCCTTGCCCAATGATTGGCAACAAACACAAGCCTGGCATCAAGGCAGCATCAACAGCACAGGTTTTGCCTCGCCAGACACCCGTGATCCTGATGAGGTGTTTGAAACCGCCGCCCAAAATATGCCCGTGCTTCACGATTATCTAGCCCATCACCAACCGTTTTATGATCGGTTGAAGGCGTGCGTGATGTGATATGATGCGATTATTTTAAAATGAAATGCTCTTTGCCGTGGGATAACGGGTTACCGTGGGTTTTCTTCCTGCCGGAATTTATAGGCCGCGTGTTCTGGCGGCAATTGTTCTGCCCCCAAAATATGATCCGCAATGCGCGCCGCCATCATTTGAGTAGGGGCGTTTAAATTGCCGCTGATAATCTTCGGCATAATAGAAGCGTCCACCACCCGCAACCCACCAATGCCATGCACCCGCCCCCATTCATCCACCACGGCATCAGCATCATGCCCCATGCGGCAACTGCATGACGGGTGGTAATCGGTGGCGCATTCCGCCCTGATGATGTCTTTAATCTCATCATCGGTTTTAGCCTCAGCGGTAGCGCCAATTTCACCGCCTGTAAGCCCTTTAAACGCTGGCCTTGCGATCAAATCACGGGCTTTTTTGATGCCATTCATCATGATGGTGAGATCATCGGGATGCTGCATATAATTAAAGGTGATCAAAGGCGCGCCATCAAGGTCATGGGGGTTGAGGCGGATATGACCATGGCTTCTTGGGTGGAGCTGATCAATATGAAATGAAAACCCTTGGGTGACTTTAAATTGCCCGCCTTTTTCTTCAAATCCTGTGGGGCCAAAGTGATATTGAATATCCGGCCTGCTGACGCCATCCTCACTTCGGATCAGCCCCCCTGCTTCCCAGATATGCGATGTCGCCACCCCTTGCCTTCTGGTCAGCCAGTTTATCCCTGTGGTGAGTTTTTTAATGGGGTTGTTCAAGCGGTGCATTTCAAATGATTTCAGGCTTTTGAATTGCAACACCATGGTGGCGTGGTCTTGCAAATTCTGGCCGACACCATTTAATTTGACCGTTGTTTTAAGCCCTGCTTCTTTTAATTGGTCTTCAGGCCCAATGCCTGATTTCAACAAAATCTGTGGGGAGTTAATCGCCCCTGCCGAAAGAATAAATTCTTTTTTGGCCTCCACCTGATGCGCTTGACCATCCATCCGAAACGTTAAATGGGTGATGCGATTGCCCTTGATGGTAAAACGATCAACGAAAGCCCCCACCAAGACGGTCAGATTTTTGCGGCCTCTTGCGGGGCGAAGATGGGCAACCGCCGCGGAACACCGCTGGCCATTGCCAATGGTGGCGTCCAGCCTTGCCAAGCCTTCGGGGTTATAGCCATTGAGATCATCGGAATTGCCTTGTCCTGATTCAGCCCCTGCCAGTAGAAAAGCATCAATCAAAGGGCTTTGATGCTGGCTTTGGCTGACGGATAATGGCCCCTTGCTGCCGCGCCATTCGCTCTCCCCACGGTCTGATGCCTCACCTGCCCTGAAATACGGCAAGCAATGTTCAAACCGCCATGGCTTGAGGTCAAAACCTTCTGCCCAATGATCATAATCATCGGGATGGCCGCGCATATAGACCATCGAATTGATCGACGAAGACCCCCCAAGAACTTTACCCCGAGGCGTCCAAACCGAACGGTTATTCAAGGCTTTTTCTTGGGCGCTGTCATAATTCCAATTGATCTTGGGGTTGCGATACGCGCTATAGACCCCTGCCGGAATATGGATCATCAAGTTGCGGTCTTTAGGGCCAGACTCGATCAATAAAACGTCAAATTCGCCACTACGCGAAAGTTTTTCCGCCAGCACGCATCCCGCGGAACCTGCCCCAATAATAATGTAATCGTACCCAGATTTTAC
>CALFYS010000036.1 GCA_937952245.1 uncultured Alphaproteobacteria bacterium
GGGCAAGATGCTCAACGATTGATGGATGTTGCCGCCCTTCATATCAACCGATTTTTCGCCTCTCACCATGGGGATTTGCCCGCCTCTGGCCTTTATCAGCGTGTCATGGAAGAAGTGGAAAAGCCGTTGATTATGGCAACGCTCAGGGCGACATCAGGCAATCAGATCAAAGCGGCTGAAGTTTTAGGGGTTAATCGCAACACTTTGCGGAAGAAAATCACCACCCTTGGCCTTGATCATGATTTAAAAGACCTGTTACGGCGGTAAGGTTTTGATGCCTATTCCCCAAAAAAACGCGTGAGAAACCTGAGATAAAACCTGATGATGAACTGGCGCAGATGCGCGTAATCCTCTAAGATCAACCGATGACCAATAGCAACGATCACACCATGGCCAAACAGGCCGTACCCGATGAGATGACACCAACAGGTTTTGATCGCCTGAAGGCCATGCTCTTTAATGAGCAGGTCTATGCCTATCTTTCGGTGCTGGTTGCCCTTGGTTTAGGGATGGTGACCTATTGGCTGTTGTCCAGTGAAGCCTATTTGCAGGGCGAAAGCGAATGGGCGGCGGCGTTGCTGGGGGTTGATATTATCGCCCTTGCGGTTTTGCTGGTCTTTATCAGCCGCCAGATTATGCAATTGATCAGTGAACGGAAGCGCCGTTTGGCGGGGTATCAATTGCATTGGCGATTGGTGACGCTCTTTGCGGGGATTACGGTGATCCCTGCTATTATTGTGGTGGCGTTTTCTGTCTTTGTCTTGGATTTCAGCCTTCGAGGGTGGTTCAATGACCGGATTTCAACGGCGGTGAATGAATCCGTCACCGTGGCTGAATCCTATTTAGAAGAACACGTGCTTTCTGTCCGTGGTCAGGTGTTGGCCATGGCCAATGATATTAACCGTGAAGCCAGCTCACTTTCAGGCAATCGCCGGCGGTTTGATGCGTTTTTGACCAATCAGGCGGGGGTTCGAAACTTGTCCGAAGCCTTGGTCATGGATTCAAACGGCAGGGTGATCGGAAATTCACGTTTTGCCTATGCCGTGACCTTCAGCAGTTTGGGGGAGAATTTCTTTGAAACCGCAAGAGACGGTGATGTCGCCATCGCGCGGTCGGATGCTTCGAACCGGATCAGGGCAGGGGTACGGCTTAATCAATTTGTTGATGCCTATCTGTTGGTGGGGCGGTTTATCGACCCGAATGTGACGGGCGCGGTGGCACGAACAGAACTGGCGGCATCTGAATATCAATCCCTTGATATTCGGCAATTGGATTTGAAAATCAGCTTTGCCTTGATGTTTGGCATGGTGGCGTTGTTATTGCTTCTTGGGGCGATTTGGGTGGGGCTTAACTTTGCCAATATGATCGTCTTGCCCCTTGGTTCTGTTATTCAAGCCGCGGAACAGGTGCGTTCAGGCAATTTGGCCTCACGCGTGGCCGCGCTGCCTTCGAATGATGAGATTTCTCGCCTTGGCCATTCGTTTAACAGTATGTTGGATGAGATCAATAAAAACAGGGAAGAATTGGTGGAAGCCAACCGCCAGTTGGATAAACGCCGTGAATTTACCGAAGCGGTTTTGGCGGGGGTGTCATCAGGGGTGATCGGGATTGATGAAAATAAAGTCATCACCTTGCCCAATCTGGCGGCGCTATCCATGTTGGGGCTGTCGCGCCATGAAACGCTGGGGCGCAAATTGGTGGATGTTATCCCTGAATTTAGCGATCTGATCGACAATGTTGATAAACCTGGCCGCCGCAATCGCGAACAGAATATTGAGATTATTCGCGATGACCAAACGCTCAACCTCTTGGCGCGGGTCACCACAGAAACCGTGGCGAAGCGGATTGTGGGTTATGTCGTGACCTTTGAAAATGTCTCTGATTTGCTGGATGCTCAACGAAAAGCCGCTTGGGCGGATATTGCCCGCCGCATTGCCCATGAGATCAAAAATCCATTAACGCCTATTCAGCTGGCGGCGGAACGCTTGGGGGCGAAATACAAGCCCGAAGGCGATAAGGAAAAAGAAGCCTTTTCAACCTATGTCGATACGATTATTCGGCAGGTGGATGATATTGGCCGACTGGTCAATGAGTTTTCAGCTTTCGCGCGAATGCCCGCTCCGGTGATGGCGCAGCATGATTTGATTGAAATCATCAGCTCGCAAATCGCTTTGCTCAAGCCCGGGCATACCGATGTTCAGTTTAAACTCGATGATCATGACGCGGGGGAAATGGCTTTGATTTGCGATGATGGGTTGTTGCGGCAAGCGATCACCAATTTGTTGCAAAACGCCATTGATGCCATGGTCGAAGCGGGTGTCAAAAATAAGTCGATCCACATTGAATTGCTTCAAAATGACCACCATATCACCATCAAGATCAGTGATAACGGCCCGGGTTTGCCCGAAGATAAGATTGATGATTTGACAAAACCTTATGTAACCTTCCGTGAAAAGGGCACAGGGCTTGGATTGGCGATTGTGAATAAAATCATTGAAGATCATTCAGGGGAATTGCGGCTTGGCAACGCTGGCCATGACGATGATCTTGATGGTGCTGTCATTCAATTAATCTTCCAGCGGCCTTCCGCCTAACAGAACCGATGCATTCGTGATGAAAAGAATTGGAATAACCTCATGATCAAACCAGAAATTCTGATTGTTGATGATGAAAAAGACATTCGGGAAATGGTCAGTCTTCTTCTGGAAGACGAAGGCTATGCTTGCCGGATGGCGTCAAACGCTGAAGATGCGCGAAAAATTGTGCAGGAACATCCGCCCGCCCTTGTTGTGTTGGATATTTGGATGGACAAATCGGATATGGACGGGCTGGAATTGCAGAAATGGATCCGCCAGCTTTATCCGAATGTTCCCGCGATCATGATCTCAGGCCACGGCAATATTGAAACCGCGGTGCAAGCCATGAAAGACGGGGCGTATGACTTTGTCGAAAAGCCATTTAAATCTGACCGCCTCTTGCTGTTGGTGGAACGCGCGCTGAAAATGGCGGCGATTTCCGCTGAAAATGATGATTTGCGCAAAACCGCATCAATTGATACCGAATTGGTGGGACGATCACCGCAAATCAGCCAATTAAAGCAATCGGTTGAACGTATTGCCCAATCCAATAGCCGTGTCATGATCACCGGTCCATCGGGCAGTGGCAAAGAATTGGTGGCGCGGAATATCCACGCGCAATCAGAACGCCGCAATGGTCGGTTTGTCTTGGCCAATTGCGCGTTATTATCGCCTGATCTTCTGACGGCTGAACTCTTTGGCACCGAAGGCAGTGATGGTCGCCAGCGGATTATTGGGCTGTTTGAACAAGCCCATGGCGGCACGCTTTATTTTGATGAAATTGGTGATTTGCCGCTTGAAACCCAAGGCAAATTGGTGCGGGCGGTGCAAGACCAACGCTTCCGCCGTGTTGGCGGCAGTACCGAAGTCACGGTGGATGTGCGGGTGATCAGCGCATCAACCCTCAATCTCCAGAAAGAGATTGAAAACGGCAATTTACGCGAAGATTTATTCTATCGGCTTAGCGTTGTGCCGATTGAAATCCCATCATTGTCTCAACGCCGTGAAGATATTCCTGATTTAGCGCAACATTTCTTGCGCTCCATGAACAATGGGCAGGGCAAGGCCAAAACCTTGTCGGATGATGCGCTGGCCATGATGCAGATTTACAGCTGGCCGGGGAATATCACCCAGCTCCGGAATATGATCGATTGGCTGTTGATCATGTGCGATAAAGACATCATTACCGATGCCGATTTGCCGCCTGAAATTTCAGGGAAATCCGCGGATCAAGCGGCTTCTGATTTGGATAATGTCGTTGGCCTGCCGCTGAAAGCCGCCCGTGAGCGGTTCGAAACCCAATATTTGCTGTCGCAACTGTCGCGGTTTAATGGCAATATTTCCAAAACAGCGTCATTTATCGGCATGGAGCGGTCGGCTCTGCACCGGAAGATGAAAAGTCTCGATATTAATCCTGATCACGGTGACAACCTGGAGGATGGCGAATGAACATTATCATATGTGGGGCAGGCCAGGTGGGAACCAGCATCGCCGGGCATTTGGCACAGGACAATAATGTCACCATCATTGATGTTGATGCGGAAAAGGTTCAGCGCGGTGCTGATTTGCATGATCTGCGCGGCGTGATTGGCGTATCCTCTCACCCTGATATTCTGGAACAGGCTGGCGCAAAAGACGCGGATATGATCATTGCGGTGACGGATTCCGATGAAATCAATATGGTGTCATGCCAAGTGGCGCATACGATCTACAACACGCCGTTGAAAATCGCTCGGATCAGGGCGCGGTCTTACCTTGACCCGATGATGGGGGATTTATACAGCCCTGAAAACTTACCGATTGACCATATCATCTCACCGGAAGCGGAAGTGTCAGAAGCGGTGAACAGCCGTTTGAAAGTCCCCGGGGCGTTTGATGTGGCGGATATGTGCGCGGGTAAAGCGCGGATTGTCGGCGTGCGCTGCACCGCGTCTTGCCCAATCTTAGGCTCGCCCATCCGTTACCTGACCGATTTGTTTGAAGATTTGACCATCACCATTGTTGCCATTCTCCGTGGTAATGAAATTATTGTCCCCCGCGATGGCAGTGGCAAGATGATGGAAGGGGATCAGGTCTATTTTGTCTGTGAAGACAGCCATATGGCACGGGCGATGGCATCTTTTGGCCATGAAGAACCGGAAAGTCGGAATGTCTTGATCGCTGGCGCGGGCACGATTGGCAAAATGGTGGCGGCCGAAGCCCGTGATCATATTGATAATTCGAATTGCATCATGATCGAAGCCAGCAAAGCCCAAGCCCATCAAGCGGCAGAAGAATTAAACGATATTATGATCATCAATGGTGATGCGCTGGAACCTGATATTCTGGCCGAAGGTGAGGTCGCGAAAGCAGATACATTCGTCGCCTTGACCAATGATGATGAAGTCAATGTGCTGTCTTCGCTTCTTGCCCGCCGGTTTGGCGCGACCCATACGGTTGCGCTGGTCAATATGGCCAGTTTCGTGCCATTGATCTCAACCCTTGGGGTTGATTCGGTCATCAACCCGCCAGCGATTACCGTGTCCTCCATTCTGCGTCATGTTCGCCGTGGCCGTGTCCGTGATATTCACACCATCATCGAAGACCGTGGGGAGTTTATGGAGGTTGAAGCCCTGTCATCGTCGCCTTTGGTTGGCGTGCCGTTGCGCAAAGCCAATCTGCCGAAATATTCATCCGTTGGCGCGATTGTGCGGCAAGGGGAGGTGATCGCCCCACGCGGGGATACGGTGATTGAACCGCAAGACCGGGTGATTATCTTTGCCGCCCGACAAGCGATTAATGATGTTGAAAAAATGCTCTCTGTCCGCCCTGACTTTTTCTAATTGAGGTTATCCATGTCTCGTGTTGCTTATGTAAATGGCCAGTATCTTCCCCATGATCACGCGGAAATTCATATTGATGATCGTGGTTATCAATTCGGCGACGGCATTTATGAGGTTGTGTCCATCATGAACGGCCAATTGGCGGATCAGGAATGGCATTTGGATCGGATGGAATATTCACTTTCTGAATTAAACATTCCCATGCCGATGACGCGGGCGGCCATGAAGATTGTCATCGGCAATTTGATCCGCATGAATAAAATCACCAATGGGTTGATCTATTTCCAAATCACCCGCGGGGTGATGCGCCGTGACCATGCGTTTAACGCGATGTTAAAGCCGCAATTGGTAATGACCGCCAAAACCTTGCCGCGATTGTCCAAGCAGATGATTGAGCCGGTAAAAGTCATCACCGTGCCGGACCAGCGTTGGCAAAGACGGGATATTAAAACCCTGCAACTGCTGCCGAATTGCATGGCCAAGACGAAAGCCTTGGAGGCTGGCGCTTATGAAGCCTTGATGGTTGATCACGATGGGCTGATCACCGAAGGGTCGAGTTCTAACGCTTGGATTGTCACCGATCAAGGTGAGCTGATCACAAGGCCAGCCACTTATGACATTCTTTCGGGCATCACCCGCAAAGCTATTCTTGATATTGCCGCCCAGCGTAATTTGAAGATTGTTGAACGCGGCTTTACTGTTGAAGAAGCGCAAAACGCCGCTGAAGTCTTTGTGTCCTCTGCCACATCATTGGTCACCCCTGTCTATATGGTTGATAATGTCCAAATTGGTCATGGCGAAACAGGCCCTGTGGCCTTGGCCTTGCGGCAAGCGTATTTTGACCATGTTAAGGCTTTGGCGGCGGAATAACCCTGCTTTCATCCCTCTTTAAAAAACCGCCAGAAAACCTTTACAAAGGATTAATTGTAATTCTCTGAAAATAGGATATGATAAAAATAATATTTGGGGGATGAAGTTATTTCTACTGAGAAGACACAAAACCTTCAGGAAGTTTTCCTGAATTCGGTTCGGAAAGATCATATAGCTGTTACGGTATTTTTAGTGAACGGCGTTAAATTGCAGGGAATTATCACGTGGTTTGATAATTTCTCTTTATTGTTAAAACGTGACCAGCATATTCAACTGGTTTATAAACACGCGATCTCAACCATTATGCCATCCATTCCTGTGAGTTTGGATGATAGTGCTGATCAACAGTAAAATTTAATTCTTGATGAAAGACGATTGGGCAGGTGCAGTATCGAACGGCGGGGATTGTTGCGCGTTCAATTCGGGGCAATCAGGGTGCGGGTGATGGGAGGATAGGGGTTGTCTTAAGGCGTTTCGCCTTTCGCGCGCTGCCATAGGTCTTCCATCTCATCTAATGATGTATTTTTTAGATTATTTCCATTAGAAACAATGGCTTCTTCAACATAATTAAATCTGTTTGTGAACTTTTTATTGGTCGATTTTAACGCTTCTTCAGGGTCAACATCCAATTTTCGTGCCAGATTAATCACCGAAAACAGCACATCGCCAATTTCATCCTGCACACGGTGCTGGTCCATCTGATCAGGGGTTAATTCCGCTTCCACTTCGGCCAGTTCTTCTTTCACTTTTGCTAACACTTGTTGGCTGTCTGGCCAGTCAAAACCAACACGCGCCGCCCGCTTTTGCAATTTGAACGCTCGCATCATGGCGGGCAGGGTGGTGGCGACATCATCCAGCAATCGCGTGGCGTTTTTCGCGTGGCGTTCTTCGGCTTTAAGATCTTCCCAAGCTTGCCGCTGTTCTTCGGCGCTTCGATATTCATGATCACCAAAAATATGGGGATGGCGGCGAATCATTTTATCGGTGATGGATTGGGCAATATCGGCAAAGTCAAAATGGCCTGATTCTTCACCAATCCGCGCTTGAAAGACAACTTGAAGCAGTAAATCCCCCAATTCATCGCGCAAGGCTTCCATGTCATTCTGTTCAATCGCGTCTTGCACCTCATAGGCTTCTTCAATCGTGTAGGGCGCGATGCTGGCATGGTCTTGTTGCAAGTCCCAAGCACAGCCATCAACAGGGTCACGTAATTTTGCCATAACATCAATTAACGCCCTTAATTGGGTTTCGGCTTTATTTGTTTGAGAAGCTTCAGATGACATATTCTTGACCCAATCGTAACGTATTGGTTTGCTTTGATTTCGCATTGAATTATAACGGGGTATGGTCATAGGGCAATGTTTTGACCATTAATTTTGTTTTCAACACAACGATAAACACCATTGAGGACTGTCATGGGAATTTTAAAACGCTGGTTCTTCGCGGGTTTGCTGGTGACAGCCCCGATCATGCTGACCGTCTATGTCACATGGCTGTTTATCAATCTGATTGATGGCTATGTATCGGGCTTATTGCCAAGTTATCTTCAGCCTTCAACCTATTTAAATTATGACCTGCCCGGGTTTGGCATCATTATTGGCGCGCTGATGGTGATCGCCATTGGTGGGCTGACGACAGGATTGTTGGGGCGCAGCTTAATTTCCATCGGTGAAAATATTGTCGGCCGCTTGCCGGTTGTTCGTTCTGTTTATGGCGCCACCAAGCAAATCATGGAAACGGTGATGGCCAGCCAGTCTGACGCTTTCCGTGAAGTGGTCTTGCTTGAATATCCCCGCAAAGGCATTTGGGTTATTGGCTTTGTCACCGGAACAACAAAAGGTGAGGTTCAGAACATTTCAAAAGAAACGTTGATCAATGTTTTTGTGCCAACCACCCCGAACCCAACATCAGGCTTTTTGCTGTTCATCCCCCGTGGGGATGCCATCAGCCTTGATATGGGGGTTGAAGACGCGGTGAAAATGGTGGTTTCCGGCGGGATTGTCACCCCTGAAGACGTTAAGCCTGACCGCAAAGCCGTTGCTTTGACAAAAGCCAAAGCGATTAAAAATCCATCGGCTAAAAAATCGGCCAAGAAAGCATCAAAGAAAAAGGCTGTCACGAAAAAAGCGGCCAAGAAAAAAACAACCAAGAAAAAAGCGGCAAAAAAAGCCTGATCACCCGCCCGCCAGATAAGTCACAGCACGGTCACGTTCAAATAAGGCCAGCAATAATTTAATACGCTCGCCTTCCGTGCCTTCAAGCGTGGGGTTTTCTTCTAAAATTCGGTGGACTTGATCACGAGCCAATTCCAACAAATCCCCGTGATACGCCAAATCCGCCAATGTAAACTCAGGGTCGCCGGATTGCCGTCGGCCCAACACTTCACCGGGCCCCCGCAGTTTTAAATCCTCTTCGGCGATCCGGAAGCCATCATTGCTGTCTTTCATGATGTTGAGCCGTGCTGTGGCCGTCTCGCTCAACGGCGCTTTATAGAGAAGCAGGCAACTCGAAGCATCATGCCCCCGCCCAACACGCCCGCGCAATTGGTGCATTTGCGCCAAGCCAAAGCGTTCCGCGTGTTCGATAATCATGATGCTGGCTTGCGGCACATCAACCCCCACTTCCACCACCGTTGTGGCCACCAGCAATTTCGCCTCACCTGACCGGAAATCTTCCATGGCGGCATCGCGCGTTTCCGCATCCATTCGGCCATGGACCAATTGCGGGTTGGCATGGGGCAGGGCGGCTTTCAGCATGGTGAAGCGTTCTTCGGCGGCTTGCACATCCAAGACATCGCTTTCATCCACCAATGGGCAAATCCAATAGGCTTGCTTGCCTTCCGCCAAGACTGTTTTCAGGCGAGCGATCACATCATCGGCACGGTCAATCGGCAGGCTGGTGGTGGTGATCGGTTTGCGCCCCGGGGGTTTTTCATCAATTTGTGAGGACATGAGATCGCCATAAGCGGTCATGGCCAGCGTGCGGGGGATGGGGGTTGCCGTCATGACCAGCACATCAACGCCTTGGCCTTTTTCACCTAAGATCAACCGCTGCCTGACCCCAAAACGGTGCTGTTCATCAACCACCGCAAGGCCAAGATCATGAAATTCAACGCCATCGCTTAACAGCGCGTGTGTGCCAATGACAATCGGAAGACCGCCATTGGCCATGCCTGCCAGCGTCTCCCGCTTTTCGGCGGCCTTCATTTTGCCCAGCAACAGCCCGGGCTTAATCCCCAATGGCTCTAGCATGGCGGAAATAGAGGCAAAATGCTGACGTGCCAGAATTTCAGTTGGCGCCAACAGGGCGGATTGAGCGCCTGTTTCCATGACATTGAGCATCGCCATCAGCGCCACAAGGGTTTTGCCCGCGCCCACATCGCCTTGAACCAATCGCAACATCCGGTCGGATTGATGCTGGTCGGTTAAAATCTCCCTGATGACGCGGTCTTGCGCGCCTGTCAGGGTAAAGGGCAGGTGTTCAATCAATTGCCGCCGCAATTGCCCATCGCCGGCAAAGACACGGCCTTGCTCACGGGTCGAAAGATGGCGGACAATCGCCAAGGCCATTTGATTGGCCAAGAGTTCATCATAGGCCAAGCGCGCCCGTTCAGGGCTGCCGGGCATCAAATCATGGGCGCGTTCGGGGCGATGCACCTTTTGCATGGCTTGGTCCCATGTCGGCCATTGAAACCGCGCCAAGAGGGATGGGTCGATCCATTCCGGCAACGCGGGGACACGCTCAAGCCCGCCCTGCATGGCTTTTTGAATCATTTTGGGGGTCAGCCCGGCGGTTAAGGGGTACACGGGTTCATACATCGGCAATTGGCCGGCTTTTTCAGGGGCAACAACATGGTCAGGATGGGCGATCTGAACTTTATGTTGAAACCATTCCGCCCGCCCGCTGATGATCCTTTTCTGGCCAAGGGGTAAGAGTTTTTCAACATAATCGCCTTTTGTTCGGAAAAAGATGATTTCAATCTGGCCTGTTTCATTTTCAGCAAAGACACGCCATGGCCGGCGGCTTTGCCGAGGCGGTTTGTCATGTTTGGTCACCAGCACTTCTAGCGTCACCAACGCGCCATGTTCAATATTCGGGATGGCGGGGCGTTTCGTGCGGTCAATCACCCCCACGGGCAAATGCCGAAGCAGATCAACCACATGACTGCCGATTTTTTTCTTCAGCAAGCCTGCCAGTTTATCGCCAACACCGGGCAAGGCCACCAAAGGGGCAAAAAGCGTAAACAGCGCTTCCGGACGTTGAAAACGTCTATAGCGGCTTTCTGGATTCACTCTTTCGCCTTTCCTTTACGCCGTCACTTAAGAAGCAATGCTTAGGAAGCAAAACTTAAGAAACAGCACCTTGCAATTTCATCCGGTCATGATAGATCATATCACATAATCTTGCATCCCTCGTTTGCCGAAAGTGATCGCCATCATGTCTGATGAAAATCAATCATCACCTGCTTCAGATGAAACACGGGAAAACCGTATTCGGCGGCTGATTTATCGGTCAAGCTATACTGGCACGAAAGAAACCGATCAGATTTTAGGCGCGTTTTCCCGCGAAGTGCTGACCACTCTTGATGACGCGGGTCTCGATGCCTATGAAGAACTGCTTGAATATGGTGATCCGGCGATTTGGTCTTGGGCCAGTGGTCAGGTCAAGCCGCCGGCCAATGTTTCCAATGTCGCGCTTGATCATTTAATCCGCTGGTGCAATGCCCGATCCTAAGTCACGGGCTTAACTGAGGCGTCTTAATTGGTTTTAACGAATGATCGACTTTTTTAATCAATGGAATTGCCAGCAATCGGGCATGGTTTGGGGTTTGCCCGAAGGGGCGGATGCTTTTGCTTTGCAGCATCTGGCTCAAGCCCATGACGGAAAAGCGGTATTTGTTGCGGTTGATGATGCCGCCATGGCACGGATGCAGGCCTCCCTTGAATTGGTCGGGGTGAAATCAACAGATATTCTCACCTTTCCGGCGTGGGATGGTCTGCCCTATGATCGCGTCTCCCCCAATGGGGTTTTGATGGGGCAACGGCTGAAAGCTCTTGCTGAACTCAATGCAGAACTGAACGCTGAACTTGAT
>CALFYS010000037.1 GCA_937952245.1 uncultured Alphaproteobacteria bacterium
AGGTGCTGCCATCAGATTGGCGGCGGGTTTTGCAAAAGATAAGATGTGTTTTAATGGCAGAATTGAAGCCCCTCAAATTCTAGAAAATGAAACCACCATTGCTGAATGGGATTTTTCAAAAGACATTTCATCATTAACCGCCAAAGCCGTGATGGGCCCTGATTTGATCTTGAAAAACGCCCCCACCCGAGGGGTGACCGGCCGGCAATGGGACGCGTCTGAATTTAGCTGGAAACATAAACCTGACCATTACGCGGCGATCCATTTTCATGATGATGATGTGTATGATTTTGATTGGGATTGTGATTTTGAATTTGTCGTGCCTGATGATATGCCGTCAGGTGTTTATGTCATGCGCATCCATGCTGACGGCAATGAAGATGCCATTCCGTTCTTTATTTGCCCTGCGCTCAATCGCCCTAAATCTGATATTTGTGTGCTGGTTTCAACCTTCACCTATACGGTCTATGGCAATCATGCCCGCCCTGATTTCAGCCCATCATATCTAACCCGCATGAAAGAATGGGACGCGTACCCATATAATCCCGCGCAATATCCACATTATGGGTTATCGACTTATAACACGCATACCGATGGTTCAGGCATTTGCCATGCTTCCCATAAACGAGTGCTGTTTAATTTAAGACCGGGATACATCACCTTTGGCGATGCTGAATGTTCTGGGTTGCGCCATTTCCAAGCCGATAGCCATCTGCTGGCATGGCTTCATCATCAAAATATTGAATATGATCTCATTACCGATGATGAACTCGATCGTGATGGGGTTGAGGCGCTATCATCTTACAAGATGGTGTTAACAGGAAGCCATCCGGAATATCACACGTCCCAAATGCTTGATGCTTTGAAACAATATCGAGATGGTGGCGGTGGCTTGATCTATCTTGGGGGCAATGGGTTTTATTGGCGTATCGCGCGGCATGGTGAAGACCCATCACTGATCGAAATCAGACGGTCAGAAGATGGCCTGAGGGCATGGGCCGCTGAGCCTGGCGAATATTACAACGCGTTTGATGGCAGTTATGGCGGGTTATGGCGCCGCAATGGACGCCCGCCACAGCAATTGGTTGGCATTGGCTTTACCGCCCAAGCCAATTTTGTCGGGATGCCCTATAAAAGAGTTTGCCACGACCCTGCATTTGATTGGGTCTTTAAAGGCATTGAAACCGATACTTTTGGCGATTTTGGATTGAGCGGTAATGGCGCGGCTGGGTTTGAGCTGGATCGCTGTGATGAAAAATTAGACGAAGGTGAAGACATCACTATTCTGGCGCAGTCATTTGACAAAGACGGACAGTTCATCCTTGTGCCAGAAGAAATTCTCACCCATCTGACCAATCTTTCTGGCGGCCCCGAAGAACAGGTCAAACGCGCTGATATGGTTTATTTCAAAACAGCATCAGGTGGCCAAGTCTTTAGCGTTGGTTCCATCACCTTTTGCGGGTCATTGCCGTGGAATAATTTCGACAATAATGTTTCAACCTTATTGCGCAATGTGATCACAAAGTTTCGGGGTGAATAAGAAGGGTTTTGATCACCCTAAATCAGGCAAACCAATTGGCGGCAGGTCTTTTTCAAGGGCTGCGCCAATTCTCAACACCATGGCTTCATCATGGGCGCGGCCAATGATTTGCAGGCTGGTGGGCAACCCGTTTTTATTCAAATCTATTGGCAGTGATAACCCGCACATTTCAAGATAATTGAACGGGCGAGTAAAATAGCCCGGGGCAAACCCCTGATCAGCATCGGTAACTGCAGGCGCCACATCAACAATACTTGGGGTGACAAGCGCATCAAACCCCTGCCCCTCAAATCCATTCAAGGCCATTTCAAATTCAGCGATGCGGCGCTTTCGTTTCTCAATCTGTGTTGCGTATTCATGGCCAAGATGGGTTTTGCCCGACAGCATTCTTTTACGGACATCTTCATCCATGGGAAGGTTTAAATCTTCATAATACGAACCATGATTGGTATAGGCTTCGACAGCGGTGATTAACCCGTTGTCATCGGCCAGTTCACCATAGGGAATGGGGTTGTGGAATGTCTCAATAACAGCCCCTAATGACGCCAACCGTTCAAGCGCCATGTCATAGGCGTTGAGAATATCTTGTGAGCATAATTGACGTTCTTCGGGGGTGATGCTGCCAAGCCTTAAACCCGCAACACCTTTATGCAATTGAGCATACAAGCCTGTTCTTTGATTTAGGTTTTTGAGGATTTTCCAACCTTCTTGGCCATCCATCGCCTCAAACATAATGAGAGCATCTTCAACCGTTTGAGCAATCGGCCCCGGGGTATCTAATGTTTGCGATAAAGGCATAATGCCATCTAATGGCAATCGATTGGCGGTGACCTTCAATCCAACAAGCCCACAAAAAGCAGCGGGAAGCCGAACTGACCCGCCGGTATCACTGCCAACACCGCAAACCGCCATTTTTGCGGCAACCGCCACAGCACTGCCCGATGACGACCCGCCGGGGACACGATGCGTATTCATATCCCATGGATTTTTAGGCGTGCCCATTTTCTGATTGGTTCCCCAACCACCAAAGGCGCATTCCACCGTTTTTGTCTTACCAAGGATAATCCCGCCAGCTTCGATTAATCTGCTGACAACAGTCGATGTTTCGCCCGCAACATGATCAACCATCGCCGCCGACCCACACGTCGTCACCTTCCCCTGAACATGGAAAATATCTTTCAAGGCAAATGGGATGCCATGGAAAGGGCCGAGATCATAGCCTGATGATAACGCCTTTTCTGAAGCCAAAGCCATATTCAAGGCGGTTTCAGCCCATACTTCCTGATACGCCCCCAGATGGGAGTCATGGCTGAATATAGCATCAAGATAATGCTCAATAACCTGAACAGGGGATGCTTGGCCTTGACGGTAAGCTTTGCTGAGCCCTGAAATGGTATAAGTGGATGGTTTTGACATTTCGCTGTACCTATCCCCAAAAAGTTACGAATTTACTTTGCTGAAATGCCAATCCTTTCCCGGAATAGCGGCCAATAATGCCTTAGTGTATTCATGCTTAGGGTTTGCAAAAAGTTTAGCCGTGGGGCCCACTTCAATGACTTTGCCATATTGCATGACGGCCACTTGATCACATACCTGTGCGGCCACCCGCAAATCATGGGTGATGAACAGCATGGATAAATCCATCTGTTTTCGGATTTTATCCAGCAATTCTAAAATCTGCGCCTGAATGGAAACATCAAGGGCTGAAACAGGTTCATCAGCAACAAGAATATCTGGCTTTAGCGCAAGGGCACGCGCGATCCCAATCCGTTGCCGTTGCCCCCCAGAAAATTCATGGGGGAAGCGATCAAAAGACTTGTTGTCCAGGCCAACAATATCAAGCAATTCGCGGGTATTGGCATGGGCTTCATCTTTATCCACGCCTTGCAGAATTGGCCCTTGGGAAATAATGTCACCAACGCGTGACCTTGGGTTAAGCGACGCAAACGGATCTTGGAAAACCATTTGGATGCGATTGCGATAAGCCCGCATATTGTTGCGGTTTAATTTAGAAATATCGACGCCATCAAGTTCAATCTGGCCTTGATCACTTTCCATCAATTTGATGATACAGCGCGCGAGCGTGGATTTACCTGAACCACTTTCACCAACAATGCCGAGGGTTTCCCCTTTACGAAGCTCAACATTGACCTCACGAACGGCTTTGACCTCACGGCCAGTCTTACCCAGACCAAAAAAACTGATGCCAGAGCCGAACGATTTACTCACTTCATCTGTTTTCAGGACAATATCATCTGAACGTTTGCGGGCTTTCCGAGGGTTCAACTTCGGAATAGCGGCAATCAATGATTTGGTATAAGGATGTTGCGGTTTGTTCAGCACTTGTTTGGCTGTTCCTGTTTCAACAATTTTACCTTCCTGCATCACCACAACACGATCAGCAATATCAGCCACGACACCAAAATCATGGGTGATAAAGAGAACGCCAGTATCCAGCCTTTTCTGCATATTCTTGATCAAATCAAGAATTTGCGCTTGGGTGGTTACATCAAGCGCGGTGGTGGGTTCATCAGCGATCAAAATCTTTGGCCCAAGGGCAAGCGCCATGGCGATCATCGCCCGCTGTCTTTGTCCGCCAGAAAGCTCATGCGGATAGGCGTTAATGATTTGATGCGGATCAGGTAAATTCACATCTTCCATCAATTGGATGGCTTTTTCGGCGCGTTCCTTCTTGCTCATTGAAACATGGTAGCGGAAAATCTCATCAACCTGATCACCGATGGACATCACAGGGTTCAGCGCTGTCATGGGCTCTTGGAAGATCATGGAGATTTCACTGCCTCTGATGCCGCGCAAACGTTCAGCGCTTACTTTTGTGACATCTTCGCCATTAAAATTAATCGCCCCACTGCCAACACGCACATGAGGGGCGGGCAAAAGCCCCATCACCGCCCGCGCCGTCAGTGACTTGCCTGATCCACTTTCACCCACAATACAGACGGTTTCACCAGCGTGTAATTGAAGGCTTGCGCCTTGAACAGCATAGTCACGATCTGAGCCTTCAGGCAGCAATATAGAAAGGTCATCAATGGATAAAAGTAAGTTTTTCATTGGCGTTCCTTCAGGCGAGGATTAAGGGCATCATTAAGCCCCTCACCAACCAGATTAATGGCCAGTACAGTAATAAGAATGGCGATACCAGGGAATGTGCAGACCCACCACGCCGAACGAAGCATGGTGCGGCCAGCGCCAATTTGGAAGCCCCAGCTCATGATATTAGGATCACCTAGACCAAGGAAGGCGAGACCACTTTCAATCAAAATTGCTGTCGCCACCATCAGTGAGCCAATCACAATAATTGGGCTCAGGCAGTTGGGAAGAATTTCCCGCAACATAATCCTTAAATCCCCCATCCCAAGGGTGTGACAAGCCTGAACAAATTCACGGTTCTTAAGGGAAAGAAATTCACCCCGAACAAGCCGCGCAACACCCGGCCATGACACAACAGCAATAGCAATCACAATGCTTGAAATTGAAGGCTTCATGATAGCCACAAGCAAAATCGCAAAAATAAAGGAAGGAATTGTCTGAAAAATTTCAGTAACACGCATCAGAATATCATCAATCCTACCGCCGTAATATCCGGCAAAAGCACCAAAAAAGATGCCAATGAAGATGGAAACAAGCGTTGCGATCAACCCGATTAGTAATGATGTTTTGGCACCATGGACAATGCCAGAAGCAACATCACGCCCCAAGGAATCGCTGCCAAGAAGGAAGCCATTTTCAAACGGACCTGACAATGGTCTGCCGACCAAACGAAATGGATCTTCTGGGTAGAACAAACTGGCGGTTGCGGCCATCACAAGAATAACAGCAATGATGAACAAACCTAAAACCGCCATTCGGTTTCTTTTATATCTGCTCCAAAAATCAGCCATATCAATTCACCTCAATTCTTGGGTCGAGGAAGCAGTAAATAATATCCACAATAAGATTTACAGCGACGACAAGGATTGATGAAAGCAAGAAAATCCCCAACAGAAGGTTAAGGTCTCTTGCGAATAAAGATTCAAAGGCCAGCATCCCCAGTCCCGGCCAAGCAAAGACTGATTCAACGATGACCGACCCACCGATCAACGCGCCAACCTGCACCCCAGCCATGGTCACGACAGGCAACAACGCGTTTCTAAGCACGTGAACAAAGGTAATCCGACGTTCGGTAAGGCCTTTAGCGCGCGCCGTCACAACGTAATCTTGCCCATATTGTTCAAGCATTGATGCCCGCATCATTCGTGTGTAAAGCGCAAGATAGAATAATGACAGAGTGATGGTCGGCAAGACGAGGTGATGGGCAATATCCACAACACGGTCCCAGCCTTCATAAAAGGCAGCGACATTTTCCATGCCGCTTGTTGGGAACCACCCCAATTGCAATGAAAACACAACAATCATCATCAGCCCCACCCAGAAAAGTGGCGTCGCATAGGTAATAAGCGCGAATACTGTGATCACAGCATCTTTCCAAGTGTTCAAGCGCATTGCCGCCAACAGACCCAGCAAAATGCCAAAACCAACAGCAAGAATAATAGTGCTGGTCATTAACAATGCGGTGGCACTGAAACGATCAAAGATCAGCTCATTAACCGGCATATCGTGACGGAACGAATAGCCTAGATCGAGCGTAACCACATTTTTAAGATAAACCATGAGTTGGACAGGAAGAGGTTGATCCAACCCGAATTTTTTTCTCAACTCAGCCATATATTCTGGCGTCGCTGAACCTGCTTCACCGGCCAACACATCAACCGCGTCACCTTCGGCCATGTTCAATAAGAAAAAGTTAATAACGACAATTGCTAAAATGATGGGAACGCCCTGAACAAGACGTTTCACCACATATTTCATAATTTTATTTGATCGAGCCATTTGGAAATAAAATCGCTAAAGTTTGAAAAAGAATGGGTATCTTGGGTCGAGAATACACCCGACCCAAGACAATGTTTCTATTCCAGATTAGTCCAGATACGCTTCTCTGAACGAACCGTAGGCACCCATAGCAGACCCGTAAGCACCTTTTAATTTGGTGTTGTAAACGGTCAGGAACTCAAGTTCGAACAAGTTTACGACAGGCATATCATTGGCCAGAATCGTCTGGATTTCCTTGTATGTTGCTGTCCGCTTTGCGGCATCAGGTTCTTTTGAACCGGAATCCAACAGCGCATCCAAGGTGGAGTTGCTGTAACGTGAAGAGTTCACGAAATGCGTACCCTGACGAATTTGGTTGGTGCCGTAATGACGATGCACACCAAGCACTGGATCAGGCAACTGGTAGAAATAGTTCACATTCATCTCAAAATCGTAGTTGTGATAAACGCGCTTCAACCAAGTTGGGACGTCTTCATAACGAAGATCAAGCTGAATACCAATGTCGCCCATGGCTTGCTTGAGGTATTCACCAGCACGACGCCAGTCTTCACCGTAAGGAATGATGTCAAGGGTGGCCTTCATCCGAACACCATTGCCATCTTTCGCATAACCAGCCTTATCAAGGATAGCGTTTGCGGCATCCACATCACCACGTTCTGGGTAGTTTGCCATTTTAGCGTGCAGATTGGTGGCGCTGAAGTTACTGCTCAACGCGCTTGTTGCAGGCTTCCCATAACCGAAGAAAATCGTATCAATCATGAAACGACGATCAATGGCGGTCGAAATAGCCCGGCGGATAGCCGGATCAACAAATGGACCTTCTTTGGTGTTGAATTCAATCAACGCCATTGGGTTAATCATTGAATAACCATCAGTGGTGACGTCAATATCATCACGTTCTTTCAGGCGCACAGCATCAATATTCGGCACAGCATTATAGGCCGCGTAAAGAACTTCACCATTTTCCATGGCGGCGGTACGTGTTGAGGCATCAGGAATAAAACGCCCTACGATACGGTCAAGGTAAGGCAAGCCTTCCTGCCAGTAGTTTTCATTTTTATCCAAACGAATGTACTGACCCTTTTTCCATTCAACAAATTTAAATGGACCTGTACCCACTGGCTTATTGGCAAGTGGTGCTGACTTCACATCCTGACCTTCAAGAAGGTGCTTTGGCACCATTGGTGATTCATACGCTGAGAACGAGCGCATCATATATGGTGCTGGGTTATCAAGATTGAAGATAGCGGTATGAGCATCTGGTGTATCAATGCTGCTCACTTCTCTGAATGAGTTTGGTCCACGTGGGTGAACCTTTTTCAGCACTTCAAGAATGGTAAATTTCACATCAGCAGAGGTGAAAGGCTTACCATCATGCCATTCAACGCCTTTACGCAGTTTAAACGTTACCGTTTTACCATCAGCGCTCATTGAATAGCTTTCAGCAAGAATTGGGATCATCTTGCCGTCATTATCATAGTCAAAAAGCCCTTCATAAATTTTGGGCATAACAAGACCAATTGGCCCTGATGTTGAGACATATGATGCTAATGTTGGTGGTTCCGGTTGAACCAAGAAAGAGAGTGTTCCTCCATAATTTTCAGCTTTCGCTGCAAAGGCACTAACCATCAAGGATCCAGCCATGAACATAGTTGCGAAAACTTTTTTCATGATATTCCTCCAATGTTTATTTTATGCATTATTTATTCAGGCCTCTTTTGAGCCATTACAAAAATGATACATGAAAAAACAGCATTGGGTAGTATTTTTTGGTGGAATTACATTTTCAGAACATCAATGCGCCAACAAAGCCCTTTTCCAAAGCATTGTATTTTAATACCTTTTTTAGGGAATGATGATGGGCAAAATTGATGCGCTTAAATAGCGTTTAGCATCTTATTCGCTGTAAATGCCGCCTGATAAAACCGAGAGACAATCGGCGCGCTTGGCACCGTTTTAAGGTCTGTGAATGGCAGAGGCAATTCATCACGCGCCACGCCTGTCAACAGACCCGCCATGGTTTCTCCGAACATTGTGCCTGTTGTAATACCGCGGCCATTATAACCAATTGGCGTGAATAAATTGGTATCCAATTCATAGATTCGCGGCAGATGATCAGGCGTCATCGCGATCTTGCCATGCCATGCTTCTTCAAATTCCATAGGCCCAAGCGTGGGAAAGATTTTGGCAATTTGTTTTGATGCCCATCGTTTAGACAAGCCTTTATCTTTTGTTCCAACAATCTTGCCCATAGACCCCAAAAGCAGCCTGTTGAACTTATCGCGCCGAATATTGAACATGATTTTACCCGTATCCCATAACCCTTGTTTTTCGGGCAAGATAAAGTCAGCCTCAGGGCCAAGAGGTTTGGTCGCCAATTGGAAATAATGGATCAAGGTAAAAATGCGCTTTAAGCCCGGCCAAAGATCATCGGTGTAGGCGTTTGTCCCTAGAATAACGTATTTTGCTTTGATCACCCCTTGGGTTGTTTCAACCACCCAGCCTTGACCATCGCGCTTTAATTGGGTTGCCCGCACACCTGTGCTGATTTGGGCGCCAGCGCCTAGGGCGGCTCGCGCCAACCCACGGCAATATCCCATGGGATTAATCGTACCGCATCGGTGATCAACCAACCCGCCATGGAAATGATCTGTTCCAATCATATCCTTAATCTCATCCTTCGAGATCAAATCAACAGGTTCCCCTAAGCGTTGCCATTCTTTATGGCGTTCTTTCAGTTCTTCAAAACCGCTTGGGCCATGGGCGGCGTGGATCGTTCCTGTTCGCGTGACTTCGCATTGAATTTGATGTTTTTCAATCAGCGAGAAAACATATTCAGGGCCGCCACCAAATTTTTTAATAAAGCGAGGGCCATAGACTTGGCCAAGTTGTTCCCGCACATCTTGTGGCGGAAGCCAGAGGGCGGCATTTACAAGACCGCAATTGCGACCTGACCCACCAAAACCAATTTGTTCAGCTTCAATAACATGGGCAGAAAGCCCTTTTTCCGAACAATGCAACGCTGTTGATAGGCCAGTGAAACCGCCGCCAACAATCGCAACATCAACCGTCGCGTCAGAAAATGGAGCTTTATAATCCGCCTCAACAGCCGAGGAATCCCAGAGAGAAATCGCATCTTTAGGTAACATAAACGTTGTCCTTCAGTTGTCTTTCATCAAGCCTCTAGCCGTGACGATTGCACGATTGATATTGTTGTGTCAATTTTGTGATAAGGTTTAAGTCTACGTCAAAAGAGAGTCATGGGGGCTGTAGAAATGCCTAAATTGAAAAAAACCTCAGCCGAAATGGTTGCTGAAGCGCGTCAGAAAATCGTTGAAATTGAAACGCCTGATCTCATTAAAATGATGGATGACCCCAATCTAGTGATTGTTGATATTCGCGATATTCGTGAGCGGCAACATTCCGGATTTATCCCGGGCAGTTTCCACGCCCCCCGAGGGATGATTGAATTCTGGGTCGATCCTGACAGCCCTTATTTTAAAGATATTTTTGATGGAGAGGGCAAGACCTATGTATTGCATTGCGCTTCTGGTTGGCGGTCTGCGCTTACAACCGCAACTCTCTTGGATATGGGCTTTGATGCGGCGCATCTCAAAGAAGGGTTTTCCACTTGGGAAAAGCAAGGTGGCCCTGTTGAATATGTAAAAAAGTAACTGAAATCATTAATTCTAAAGGTGTTTGATCATGTCCCAAGCAATCAAGAATATGAATATTAATGGTGACCGTTTATGGCAAAGCCTGATGGCGATGGCGAAAATTGGGCCGGGTGTTGCTGGCGGTAACAATCGCCAAGCCTTGACCGATGAAGATGGCCAAGCCCGTCACCTGTTTCAAGATTGGTGCCAGGATGCTGGGTTGACCATGACCACGGATACCATGGGCAATATGTTTGCCCGCCGTGAAGGAACTGATCCTGATGCCCTGCCCATTATGGTGGGAAGTCATCTCGACACACAACCTACAGGCGGTAAATATGACGGCGTTTTGGGCGTCTTGGCAGGGCTTGAGATCATCCGCAGTCTGAATGATTTGGATATTAAAACCAAACATCCTATCGAGGTTGTGAACTGGACCAACGAAGAAGGCTGCCGGTTCTCACCCCCGATGCTGTCATCTGGCGTTTTTGCCGGTGTTTATGATGCCGAATGGGCCTATGACCGTACTGATGCAAACGGTTACCGTTTTGGATCAGAGATTGAGCGCATCGGGTGGATTGGTGATGAAAAGGTCGGCGACCACCCACTTAAAGCCTATTTAGAATTGCATATTGAACAAGGTCCTATTTTGGAAGATGAAGATGTGCCTATTGGCATTGTCACCCATGGACAAGGCCTTGTTTGGACAAAAATCACGCTGGTGGGTCAGGAATCTCATGCGGGTTCAACGCCAATGGATCGCCGGGTGAATGCTGGTTTAGGCATGGCGCGCATTATCGCCAGTGTCGATGATATTGCCCAACGTTATGCACCCAATGCCCGCGCCACGGTTGGCCAATGTGATGTTTACCCGAATGCGGTCAATGTGATTCCCGGGCAAGCCATTTTAACCGTTGATATGCGCGACCCTGATCAAGACCAACTCAACGCCATGGTCAAAGATTTATACGACCAGGCCAATAAAATTGCCGATGAGATTGGCCTTGAAATTCAATTTGAAGAACTCAGCAATATGTCACCAATTGCATTTGATGATGATGTGATCAACCATCTGAAAGAGGCATCAGCATCATTGGGCTATCCGTCGAAAGATTTGGTTTCTGGCGCGGGTCATGATGCGTTTTGGGTGAGCAAAATTGCGCCATCGGCCATGATTATGTGCCCTTGTGTCGGCGGGCTTTCCCATAATGAGGCCGAAGAGATTACCTCAGAATGGGCAACGGCTAGCACCGATGTTCTCTATCATGCTGTCTTGAATATGGCTGAAATTTCCGCCCATGATGAATAAACATGAATGCTTAAACCTGAATATTTGAAACCTTAAGGGGGGGCTTATGGAACGTTTAAAAGCAACAGCAACATCACAAATTGATGATGATCGCGTGCGTGTTGTCCGATGGGATTTTGAAGTCGGCGCCGAAACAGGGTGGCATCAACATTCAATGGATTACATTGTTGTTCCATTAACATCAGGGACATTAACCGCTGAACTGCCTGATGGCACTCAAGTCACCAATCAGTTAACCGCTGGCCAATCCTATAACCGTCCAGAAGGCGTTCATCATAACATCATCAACAGCAGTGATACCCCATTCAGTTTTATCGAAATAGAATTGAAGTAAATGAAACGTTTTGATGATCATGGATAAAAAAACCGCCAATGGGCAGCATGGCTATTTTCTGGCGTTTTTAACGGTTGGTTTTTTATGGGGGCTGAATTGGCCTGCCGTCAAATTTGTCTTAACCGAAGTGCCGCCCCTAACCATGCGCGCTGTCTCGTTTACATCGGCGGCAATCATCCTTGCGTTCGTGGTTTGGCGGTCAAAACAATTCTTTCGATTGCAACGCGATGAAATCATTCCAACCGCAATCGTTGGCGCGTTTTTGATATTTGGTTTCAATGTTTTAACGGCTTTGGGGCAAATGATTGTGGAAGCGTCAAAAGCCACGATTTTCGCCTATACAATGCCATCAATAACGGCAATTCTGGCGGCATTTTATCTAAAGGAACGGATAAGACCCAAAACCATTTGGGCTTTACTGATCGCCATGACGGGCCTTGCGATGATGGTGTCAGAAGACATCGCTTCAATCACCCAAAACCCGATGGGTCCTATCGTCATGGTGTTAGCGGCACTGTCATGGTCCATCGGGAATGTTGGGTTGAAATCGGTTCAGTGGCGGTTGCAACCCCTGCCACTTACCGTGTGGTTTTTCGTCTTTTCCAGTTTAATCGCGTGGCCGTTGGTTTTTATTTATGAACCGCTTGAGGCGCAACATTGGCCCAGTCTTAATGTCGTGGCAACGCTTGGGTTTCATGTGTTGGGGCCAATGGTGACGTGCTATTTATTGTGGTCGTTTTTAGTGTCTAAACTGCCAACAACAATCGCATCTATATCAATCTTAATCGCGCCGGTGGTCGGAGTTTTGAGTTCAATTATTTTTTTGGATGAAGTGTTGAGCTGGCAAATAATTTATGCCCTCACCACAATTATTATTTCAATTGCGCTGGTTTTAACGTCAAAAAATGAATAACATTTTGGGGCTATGACGTTATGAGACCTATCAAAATTCATAAGCTTTCGATTTGATCTCAACATTCCATGGCTTATCTATCATGAATAAAGAATGTTAATTGTTTTTGCATAAGGCCTTTTGAAATGACTTCCCATCAATCCAAAGATACCAGCAATACGGCAATTCAAGAAAACACAGCCCAACTCAAGGGAACACCAAAACTTGATGCGGTTATTGTTGGCGCGGGGTTTTCCGGACTTTATCAATTATATTCTTTGAAAAAAAAGATGAACTTAAACGCGGTTGTGCTGGAAGCGGGCGACGGTGTTGGCGGAACGTGGTATTGGAACCGTTATCCGGGCGCGCGATGCGATTCCGAAAGCCATACCTATTGCTATTATTTCTCACAAGAAATACTGGAAGAATGGCGCTGGAGCGAGCGTTATCCAAAGCAGGAAGAAATCCTGAGGTATCTGAATTTTTGCGCCGACAAACTGGATTTAAAACAAGATATTTATTTTAACCAAAGAGTTCAAAGCGCGGTTTGGGATGAAGACGCTTTGTGCTGGCAAATCACATCCGAAACAGGGTTGCAATTGCAAGCCACCTATCTGATCACCGCCGTTGGTTGCCTGTCTTCGGCCAATCACCCTCAGATTGATGGTCTCGAGAATTTCAAAGGCGATACCTATCATACTGGGGAATGGCCGCATGACGGTGTGGATTTTACGGGCAAATCGGTGGTCGTGATTGGCACGGGCTCAACAGGCATTCAAGCCATCCCTGTTATCGCTGAGGACGCTAAAAAACTGACCGTTCTTCAACGAACACCTAATTTCAGCGTGCCAGCGCATAACAAGCCTCTTGATCCTGAATTTCACGACATTTTCTGCCAAAATATTGATGATTGGCGACAACGAATGCTGGAATCAAGGCATGGTCACCCTTGGATTGCGCCGCCCCGAAAGTTATGTGAAACACCTGAAGATGAACGTCTTTCCATTCTTGAAGAAGCTTGGAAGATTGGCGGCTTGCGCTTTCGAGAGAGTTTTGAAGATATTCTATTGGATCAAGACTCCAATGATGTGATGGCCGCGTTTATTCACCAGAAAATTAAAGATATTGTTAAAGACCCGGAGACGGCAGAAAAACTGTTACCGAAAGACCATCCTTTTGGCACGAAGCGGCCGCCCATCGACACCCATTATTTTGAAACCTATAACCGCGATAATGTCTGCCTTGAAGATATTCGCTCAAACCCCATCGATTGTTTTACCGAAGATGGCATCCGGTTAACTGATGGCAAAAAAATCCCTGCCGATAGTATTGTTTTCGCAACAGGCTTTGACGCCATGTCAGGGTCTTTATTGAAAATGGGTATTGTGGGACGTGACGGCAAACCCCTATCAGAAGCCTGGCAAGATGGCCCGCAAGCCTATCTTGGATTAGGCGTTCATGGCTTCCCCAATATGTTCATCATAACAGGCCCGGGCAGCCCCTCTGTATTAACAAATATGCCGCGGTCTATTGAACAGAATGTGGATTGGATTTCTTCTGTTTTAGACTTCGCCCATACCAATAACATTTCAAAAATCGAGGCGGAACATGAAGCCATGGTCAATTGGACGAAACACGTCATTGAAACCGCGGATAAGACGCTTCTGCCAAAAGCAAATCACTCATGGTATCTAGGAGCAAATATACCGGGGAAACCAAGGGTGTTTATGCCTTATGTGGGGGGGCTTGAAAATTACCGTTCTTATTGTGATGACATTATGGAAAAAAACTATTCCGGTTTCCAAATGACAAAAAACTAACCCCTAGCTCTTTTATTCTTCTAAATCGTTTTTCCCCGGCCGAAACCGGATGGCAAGGCAAGCGAGTGCCAGAATAAGGATAGCCCCAGCCTCATAAAGCAAGGTGATGGCTTCCATTTCTTTGCCTTGCAAAATAATCAACCGTGCCAAAGCGGTCATTGCGATAAACAACGGTAAGGTAATGGGGATTTTGTTGCTTTTATAAAAAGCCCCTATCATCCCCAGAACTTCGGCATAGATGAAAAGCAGCAAGAGATCAGCCAATTGAACTTTTTGGGCGATGTAAATTGCAAACAACTCTTGAACCGTTGCCACCACTGTTAACATGGCCACAATGGTAAGAAGGCCTTTTTCAAAAAAACCTAATATCTTTGTTTCATTAAAGAGCAATATTTTTTACTCCATCCCTTCAATAATCATCAGGTCAGTATCAGCGCATTCATCCCGAACCGCTTTTGCCGCCTGATATTCATCACTGAAATAGAATTGTTCTGCTTTTTCTTTGCTCTCAAACTCTATCATCATGACAACACCGGAAAGATCACCTTCATGCCGATCAGCGCCCGGCCCTTTAGCCAGTATTCTGCCTCCAAATTGTTGGATGACCGGCCCAGCCATTCCAGAAAACTGCTGAAATTTTTCCGCATCGCTAACCCTGATGTTAGCGACCAAATATCCTTTGGGCATAACAACCTCCCTTTTATTCATCCGTTAATTTTCGCATATGGTCATAGCGATAAATCTTCCCATCCCGAAGGCGGGCAACCCCCATCACCATGTTTGGCTTGCCTTCATCATCCAAAACAGGATGTGTGCCCGCGATCACCTCATCGTTTTCATAAAAGGTTTCGGCTTCACCGTTAATTTTAAAAGATGTGTTTGACGTCCATGAAAGGGTCGCGTCTTTATCCATTGCTGACGTGACCCAATTAAAGTCATCAGCAAGCATATTGCCTAATTGTTCAACATTACCTGTGTTTGATCCGGTGCGGAACGCGTCCACAAAGTCTT
>CALFYS010000038.1 GCA_937952245.1 uncultured Alphaproteobacteria bacterium
TGGAAGATGGACCGCATGGGACAATCTGGCGGCGAGTCTAAAGCCTTGCCCTTATCAACTGCACCAATCCACACCAATCCGTATGACCTCTTTCGATTAAAACAGGGCTGGACTTTCCCTTTCGCCTGATCTGGGCTATAGATGCAGACATAGACCAAAACAAAAGACGAATTTAAGGATAATCCCATGGCAGGTGAACGCATCTGGCTTTTTGATACAACGCTTCGTGACGGTGCCCAAACCCGCGGCATCGATTTTTCTGTGGCGGATAAAATTGCTATTGCACGCGCCCTTGATGATATGGGAATTGACTATATTGAAGGCGGTTGGCCGGGCGCGAACCCCACGGATGATGAGTTTTTTGCCGATTTCCCCAAGCTCAATTCCGCGAAATCCGTGGCCTTTGGCATGACCCGCCGCGGTGGCCGTTCCGCCTCTAATGACGCGGGGCTGGTGGCGGTGATGAGCGCCGAAACAGATTCCACCTGCCTTGTGGGCAAGACTTGGGATTTTCATGTTGAAACCGCGCTCGGGGTCAGCCTTGATGAAAACCTTGAGATGATCACGTCTTCAATCGCGGCGGTAAAAGAACGTGGCCGGTTGCCAATGTTTGATTGTGAGCATTTCTTTGACGGCTTTAAACACAACCCTGAATATGCTGTTTCCGCCGCTGTTGCGGCTTACAAAGGCGGGGCGGAATGGATCGTCTTATGCGATACCAATGGCGGCTCCATGCCTGAAGACATCGCCACTGGGGTCAAGGCGGTGAAAGAAGCCTTGCCAGAGGCGAATATCGGTATTCATTGCCATAATGATTGCGGCTTGGCGGTGGCCAATTCTATTGCGGCGGTTGAAGCGGGCGCGCGTCAAATTCAAGGCACAATTAACGGTATTGGTGAGCGTTGCGGCAATGCCAATCTGATCACGCTTATCCCTAATCTGATGCTGAAATATGGCTATGAAACAGGGATTCCCCATGATCGCTTGCCGAAATTAAAAGCCTTATCGCGGCTGTTGGATGACCGGATCAACCGCTTGCCGAATAATCACGCGCCTTATGTGGGGGACGCGGCCTTTGCCCATAAAGGGGGGCTGCACGCCTCCGCCGCCCAAAAAGACCCGCGCACCTATGAACATATCCCGCCGGAGACGGTCGGTAACACCCGCGAATATATTGTCTCCGATCAATCGGGCAAAGCCAATTTCCTCGCTCGGTTTGAAGATTTCGGGATTAAGGTTGATAAAAATGACAGTCGTCTTGATGCTTTGATCACCGATGTCAAAGACAAAGAATTTAAAGGCTGGGCGTTTGATACCGCGGAAGCAAGCATGGAAATGCTGGTGCGCCGTGCCTTGGGTGAAGTGCCGGATTATTTCATGATTGGGCGTTTCCGCGTCATGGATGAACGCCGCTTTAACGCCAAAGGGGATTTGGTGGTTGAATCAGAAGCCACGGTCACCGTTCGTGTTGGTGATGAAGCCTTCCACGAAGCGGCGGTTGGCAATGGCCCGGTGAACGCGGTGGATACCGCCATCCGCAAAGCCTTAACCCGCGCCTATCCTCAGCTTTCAGGCGTGTCTTTGGTCGATTATAAAGTCCGGATTTTGCAAAGCTCCAACGAACATGGCGGCACGGACGCGGTGACGCGTGTGTTGATCGAATGTCGTGATGATCAAGGCCAAGATTGGACGTCGGTTGGTGTTTCCACCAATATCATTGACGCTTCTGTCATGGCGCTGGCCGATGCGATGACGTGGAAATTGTTTAAAGATGGTGTTTCTGCCCCTGCTGAATAGCGGGCGGGTTTAAAGACGGGCTTAAGGGCTGGATCATGGCGGCTACAGATCAAGATGGCGATTGGGCAGGATTGCTGCCATCGGTGATTTTATCCAACCCTCAAATGGGTGAAAATATTGGCGCTTCCGCTCGTGCCATGAAAAACTGCGGTTTAACCACCATGCATATCGTCAATCCCCGTGATGGCTGGCCTAACCCTGCGGCGGTTTCCATGGCATCAGGCGGGGGTGATCTCTTGGATCAAGCCCAATTGCACGACACCACGCGGCAAGCCGCGGAACCTTACACCTTAATCGCCGCCACCACGGCGCGGCGGCGCGGCATGATGAAGGATATTTTATCCCCGCGTGATGCCGCCAAAAAATTGATCGACCATGCCAAGGGCGGCGGCAAGACCGCATTGCTCTTTGGCGCGGAACGTTCCGGCCTTGATAATGACGAGGTGGCCTTGGCGGATATTATCATCACCGTGCCATTAAACCCGCAGTTTTCATCCTTAAACCTTGGGCAAGCGGTGTTGCTGATGGGGTGGGAATGCCGGATGGCGGCCATGGAAGGCGCGCCTCAAGACCAGCAACAGGACGATACCCTATCGGCGCGGTCAGAAGACAAGCAAT
>CALFYS010000039.1 GCA_937952245.1 uncultured Alphaproteobacteria bacterium
TTCACCAATTGGTAATGCGCGGCCTTGAGATCACCATCTTGGGTCGGCACCGCCGCCATCTGGCAAACCCACTGGCAACGTTGATTATTTTGCCGCTGGCATCGATACCGATGATCTTAGGGGTGTTGTCTTATAACAGTGATAAACGGGCGGCTGTGGCCTTTGTTCTGGCGATTTTGATCTTTATTCTGACCTATCGGCTCAGCGGATGGATGGCGAAACGCTATGCATCAACCGCTGGCAAGTGACCTTCAAGTAAGCCCCTCTAAGCGCTCCGTTTTCGTTCACGAATGGCGGTGATAATGCCTGCACTTGCGATCATCACCATGCCGAGCATCGCCATAGGGGTGGGGACGGTATCAAACAAGACTTTCCCCCAAATCGTGGCGAATAATAGATAGCTGAAATCAACGGGGGCGAGCCAACTGCTATCGGCGGTTTGATAAGCACGGCTCAAACAAATATTACCGGTGAGATTAAGCAGTGACGCCAGAATACAAAGGCCGATCACAAGCCCGGTTAAGGTCGGCCAACCTGAAAAGATAAAGGGGACGGCTTCGGCCAAGGTGGCGCTTGGCGGGAAGATGGTCATCACAATCGCGCCTGTTGACCCAAGAACAAAGAATAACAAAGCCACCACAAAGGTCAGGCATAAGGGGCTTTCGTTGCGGCAATATTTGCGCAAAATCATCACGTTACAGGCGTAGAAAAACCCCGCCATGATGGGCATGATCTGCACCCATTTAAAGCTTTCGCTGAACGGGTTTAAAACCGTGATCGAACCGACCGCCCCCAAGGCCAAAGCCCCCAGCCGCCATGGGCCAATCTTTTCCCCTAAAATTGGGCCTGCCATGATGGTGATAAACAGCGGGTAGGTATAAAGCCCGGCCGCCATTTGGGTGACGCTGATTTGAGGGGCGGCGCCAAAGAAAAACACCATGCAAATGCCAAGCATAAGGGCGCGCATAAAAACAGGCCAAGGCTGGCGCGGGCGTAAGACATCAAACCCAAGGGTGAGTTTCGCGATGCTGACCACCAAAATAATATTAAAAAAGGAACGGATGGATTGAAATTGCCAGAAAGACGTTTGCGGTGAGGCCACTTTGACCAATGTATCTTGCAACGCCAATGCTAAAACGCCGATCAGCAATAAGGTCAAAGCCATCATAGGGCGATCTTGGGTGGGGTGGTCAAAGACGGTGAATTTCATAGAGTTGATGATGCGCCCTTTGCCGCCGGATTTCTATCAAATAATGGGTTAAATCCTATAAAAATAGACTTTAGCCTTAATGCGACAAAATGTTCAAAAAATGACTTAAACCATCTAGCCAAGATAAAAATATATGTTAGGATATTTTTAATTAATAAAATTAATGGGAGGATATATCCTTGTTTAAGAGAAACAATCCTGTTTTCGAGATGCTGTCACCAGCTGATCGTGAACTCTATATGTCCATGGTGAAAAAGGGCGCATCCCGCCGTGAATTCATGGGCTATTTGATGGCTGCCGGCGCCACTGCCGCGGCTTCTAGCACAATGTTCTCAAGCATTTCTGATGCTTGGGCCGCAACGCCAAAGCGTGGTGGCCGTATTGTTATGGCCGCTGACCAGCATGGTCCAAACGATACGCTTGACCCTGCGCTGTTCACCTCCGCCGCTGATTACTTCCGTGGCCGGATGTATTACGGTTCATTGACACGCCTGACCAAGAACCTTGGTTATGAGCCAGAATTGGCTGAAGAAATTCTGTCAAATGACGCGGCGACCGAATGGACCTTCAAAATCCGTAAAGGTGTTGAATTCCACGATGGCAAGACATTGACCGCTGATGACGTGATTTACACCATGAACCGTCATATGGGCGCGGATTCAATTTCTAACGCCTCATCAATGGTGGCGATGGTTGATCGCTGGGAAAAGGTCAATGACTATGAAGTCAAGGCTGTCCTGTCATCACCAAACGCTGACTTGCCGATCGCATTGGGGACATTCCACTTTAAGATCGTTCAAGAAGGCACCACTGATTTCACCACCGCTGTTGGTACAGGTCCTTATAAGGTCAAAGAATTTAAGCCGGGTGTTCGCGCCGTTGGTGCACGCTTTGACAATTACTGGGGCGAAGGTGGCTACCTTGATGAGATCGAACACTTCGGTATCGGTGATCCTGTTGCCCGTCTGAACGCGTTCCTTGCTGGTGACGTTGACGGTATGGTGAACCTGCCGCCAAAGGCGATTGCTCAGGTTGAAGCCGCTGCTGGTAAGGAAATTTGGTCACTTGAATCATCTGCCTTTATCAACATCGCTTGCCGTAAGGACATGGATCCATCTGGCAACCATGACCTGATCATGGCGATGAAATACCTGATGGACCGTAAGCGTCTCGTAAAAGGTGTTTACAAAGGCCAGGCCTCAATCGGTAATGACCATCCGATCGGTCCGGCTTATTTTGACCACAGCCCAGACATCCCACAGCGTGAGATGGATCCTGAAAAGGCGAAGTATCACTTCGATAAGTCAGGTATCGGCAATACACGTATTCCGATTACCGCGGCTGAAGTGGCACCGGGTACGATTGATCAGTGCTTGTTCTTGCAGCGTGAAGCCGCCAAGATTGGCCTGAATATCGACGTTAACAAGGTGACCACCGATGGGTACTGGGGTTCCGTATGGCTGAAAGACCCAATGTGTGTTGTGGCTTGGAACATGCGTCCAACCGCTAACCTGATGATGACATTGGCGTTTAAATCTGACGCTGCATGGAACGAAACCTATCACCAGGATCCTGAGTTCGATAAGATTCTGGTTGAGGTACGTGGTGTTACTGACGCGGCTAAGCGTAAGGAAATGTATCACGTCCTGCAGGAGAAGATTCACAATGAAAACGGCAGCATCATTCCGCTTTACCGGAACTATGTTGATGCCGTGTCTTCACGGGTGAAGGGCTTGACTCATGTGCCGCTGAATAACTTCGGTGGTGCGGAATCACCAGTCACCATGTGGGTTGACGACGCCTAAACACCAAAAGTTGAACAGGCCCTGTTTTCAGGGCCTGTTCCTTTATTGGGGACTCCTGAAATGACACAATTGATTCTCAAGCGACTAGGCATTGGTCTGGTCACCGTCTTGGCGGTGTCACTTATTATTTTCTTTGGCACAAAAATCCTCCCTGGAGATGCAGCGCAGATCAGATTAGGGCAATCCGCAACGCCTGAAAATGTTGCCGCTTTCCGTGCGCGCCTTGGGTTGGATCAACCTTATATTGTGCAATATTTAGCGTGGCTTAAAAACTTTATCCAAGGTGATTTGGGCACGTCGCTGGCCAGTGATGTGCCGATCAGCAGTTTGATCGCTGACCGTTATCATAATACCGTTATTGTTTCCTTATTAACCGCGGCGATTGGCGTTCCAATTTCATTGGGGCTTGGCATTTTGGCGGCGATGTACCCTGGCACGGTTTATGACCGTTTCTTGACATTGATTTCCGTGTCTTTGGTGGCCGCGCCTGAATTTTTCACCGCAACCTTGCTGGTGATCTTTTTCGTCTTTGTGCTGGATATAGGCAATGCCATTGTGGTGGGATCAACCGAGGGCAAGGGTTTGTTTGAATTGATTGACCATTTCGCCCTGCCGATCACCACGTTATGTTTTGTCATCGCATCGCAGTTAATCCGGATGAGCCGCGCGGCTGTCTTGAATGTGATGAGCTCACCTTACATTGAAATGGCCATCCTGAAAGGCGTTTCCCGCCGCCGGATTATTTTCCGCCACGCGTTGCTTAATGCTATTGGCCCGATTGTGAATGTGGTGGCATTGAACTTGGCTTATCTGGTCACAGGCGTGATCGTGGTTGAAGTGTATTTTGGCTATAATGGTTTGGCGACACTGATTGTCCAAGGGGTGCAGACCCGTGACTATGTGTTGATTCAAGGCCTGGGCATGATCTTCTGTCTAACTTATGTGATTTTGATGTTGATCGCGGATATTGCGGCCTATGCATCAAACGCAAGATTGAGGCATCCGAAATGACAAAAAAACAAGAGATTGAACATTACGTTGCGCCCTATGATGAAGGCGTCAGTTTTGATGAACTTCCTGATTCAGAACCAACGGGTCGATTTCGGCTGTCATGGTCGGGTTGGCTGGGCGCGAGCATTGTCGCCTTTTGGGTGTTCATTGCCATTTTCGGCCCGGCCTTAGCGCCATTGGGTGAAAATGATCTGCCGTTCCCTGATGATTATTCTGAATTTCAATCGCCACGTGAAGGGGCATGGTTGGGAACAGATGTCAGCGACCGTGATATTTTAAGCCGTCTGATGTATGGCGCGGGACGGACCATCGGGATCGCCTTTGCCGCCACGGTATTGGCCTATTTCATTGGCGTTATTCTGGGCATTGGCGCGGCGATTTCCTCACCTCGGGTGGATATGGTGGTCAGCCGAATTAATGACGCGTTCTTAAGCTTGCCAACGATTATGCTGGGTCTTGTTGTGGTGGCGGCTGTGGGATCATCAATTCCGGTGTTGATTGTCACCGCTGGCGTGATTTATGCGACGGTTGTCTTCCGATTGGCGCGCGCGCTTGGGCAAGAGATTATGGTGATGGATTTTGTTGAGGCGGCAAAAGTCCGTGGTGAAGGGCGTTGGTGGATCATCACCCGTGAGATTTGGCCAAACGCGGCGATGCCGTTATTGACCGATTTCGGCCTGCGCTTGATTTATGTGATTTTGTTCATTTCAAGTTTGAGTTTCCTTGGTCTGGGTGTGCAACCACCGCAATCGGACTGGGGGTCAATGGTTCGAGAAAACCTAGGGGCGTTGTCCTATGGTCAATCGGTCATTCCTGTATTAGCACCAGCCTTGGCCATCGCGACATTGACGGTTGCCATCAATCTGGTGGTTGATGACATTTCTGCCCATAGCGGCGGTAAACTATCCAAGAGGCTGTAATCATGGCTGCGGCAAAAAAATCAGCAAAGAAAACGGCAAAAAAGGCAACGGCTAAAAAAGCAGTTGCTTCAAAAGCCGCTAAGAAGAATACAGCAACAAAGGCAAAAGCTTCAGCGGCGAAAACATCGGCCACTAAATCCAAACGCAATATGGATGACGTGGTGTTTGAAGCCCGCGATTTGCGGATTCATGCCATTCGGGATGATGGCTCAGAATTGCCCATCGTAAAAGGGGTGGATTTCAAAGTTCGCCGTGGTGAAGTGGTGGCTCTGATTGGTGAGTCTGGCTCTGGCAAGACGACCATCTCTTTATCCGCGTTAGGGTATTGTAAGCCCGGATTGCAATTTGCTGGCGGGGAAGCCTTATTGATGGGTGAAAACGTCATCGGCAAAACCACCGAAGAATTGCGCGAATCCCGCGGTGAAAAAGTCGCGTATCTGGCGCAATCCGCCGCCGCGACCTTTAACCCGTCGATCCTGATCAATGAACAGGTAACAGAAGCCCCAGTGTTGCACGGCACCAAGACCCAAGAAGAAGCCGATGCAAAAGCATTGCAGCTTTATAAAGCCCTTGAATTGCCGGACCCTGAAAATATCGGTAGTCGTTATCCGCATCAGGTTTCAGGCGGGCAATTGCAGCGCTTGATGGCGGCCATGGCGCTGTGTGGTGAGCCGGATTTATTGGTCTTGGATGAACCGACAACCGCCCTTGATGTGACCACCCAGATTGAGGTGTTGAAAGCCTTTAAAGGCGTGATCAAAGAAGAAGGCGCGGCGGCGATTTATGTGACCCATGACCTCGCCGTGGTGGCGCAGATCGCTGACCATATTGTCGTCTTGTATAACGGTGAGATCAAAGAAGCCGGGCCCGTGGATACCATTATCAACAGCCCGCAACACCCTTACACCAAACGTTTGATGGCGGCGATTAAACCTCTGCCTGAAGCGGGTCAAGGGGATGGCTCATCCGATGATTATTTAAAAGACGCGCCTGTTTTGGAAGTCAAAGATATTGATGCCGGTTATGGCAAATCGTCTGATGGCAAGCCGAAAGTCATGGTGCTGAAGGATGTGAATGTTGCGATTGAACGCGGCAAAACCGTTGGCATTATCGGCGAGTCGGGTTGCGGGAAATCAACGCTGGCACGTGTCTTTGCGGGTTTGCTGCCGCCATCGGAAGGGGAGATTATGCTGGATGGTCAGGGCTTGGCGCCTGATCTGAAAGACCGCAGCCGTGAAGAATTGAAAAAGATTCAATTCGTTTATCAGATGGCGGATACAGCGCTTAACCCTCGCCAGCAGATTAAAGATATTCTTGGCCGCCCCGTTGAGTTTTATTCAGGGCTTTCCGGTAAACAGAGACGCGACCGCGTCAATGAATTGCTGGAAATGGTGGAATTGCCTTTGGCCTTTGCTGATCGTTATCCCCATGAATTATCAGGGGGGCAGAAACAGCGGGTTAATCTGGCGCGGGCATTGGCGGCTGATCCTGAAGTGGTGCTTTGTGATGAAGTGACCTCAGCTTTGGATACGATTGTGGGCGCGAATGTTATTGAACTCTTGAAAGGGCTGCGCAAGAAGACCGGCGTATCGTATGTCTTCATCAGTCATGATCTTTCAACGGTGGCATCTTTCGCTGATGAGATTGTTGTGCTTTACGCGGGCCGTGTTGCTGAACAAGGGCCAACGGATCAGGTCTTGTCGCCGCCGTATCACCCATACACCCGCCTTTTGGTCTCATCCGTGCCAGAAGCTCGCGTTGGTTGGCTGGAAGACACGATGGCACGGCAGGAATCAACAGCAGGAATCGCCGGACAAGTGCAATTAACCGAGGTCGGTTGCCCGTTCTTTGAGCGCTGTCCGCTGGCCATCAAAGGGACTTGCGATACCACCAACCCGCCACAGCGTGTCGATAAAAATAAGCACGTGATTGAATGTCACCGCGAATTATCTGAACTTGGCGGTTGATGACAATGGGTGATCAGCCGAATATTCTTTTTGTTCAGACTGATCAGCTTACCATTGATGTGCTGGCCAGTTACGGCAATCCGATTGCGAAAACCCCGCATATTGATGCGCTGGCCGCTAAAGGCACAGTGTTTGAAACCGCTTATTGCAATTTTCCTTTATGCGCGCCGTCGCGGATGTCCATGGCGACAGGTTTGCTGGCGTCTAAAGTTGGGGCTTTTGACAACGCCAGTGAATTTCCAGCCACCATCCCCAGCTATGCTCATTATATGCGGAAATTAGGGTATCGCACCTGCCTTTCAGGCAAGATGCATTTTGTTGGGCCTGACCAATTGCATGGATTTGAACGCCGCACCACCACTGATATTTACCCCGGCGATTTTGCGTGGACACCGGATTGGTCCACCACCGGATTCCACGGCGCGACCGATACGCGCGTGTTGACGGATTCAGGGGTATGCCGCCGCAATGTCCAGATTGATTATGATGAAGACGTGACCCATAAAGCGGTGCAAGAGATTTATGACGCGGCACGCGCCCCTGATGGCCGGCCGTTTTTCTTGCAAGTGTCCTATACCCATCCCCATGACCCTTATCTTTGCTTGCAACAGCATTGGGATCTTTATGATGATGTTGAAATTCCCCTGCCCAGAACAGGGATGTTGCCGCATAATGAAAATGACCCCCATAGCATTCGGGTGTTGAACCAGCATGGTTTTGCCGATGCCAATGTGCCGGATCATGTGGTGGCGCAAGCGCGGCGGGCGTATTGCGGTTCGGTCAGTTATATTGATGATAATCTTGGGCGGCTGATGGCGGCCTTGGATGAAAGCGGGCAGGCCGACAACACGATTGTGATCTTCACCTCCGACCATGGCGAAATGCTGGGGGAACGCGGCTTGTGGTTAAAGAAAACATTCTTTGAAGCCGCCATGCGAGTGCCGCTGATCATCATGTCGCCAAAGGGCCAGTTCAAAGGCGGGCGATGCAAAACCCCGGTTTCATTGCTGGATTTATTGCCAACATTTGGGGCGATGGCGACGGGCAATGATTGGCAAGACGCGGTTGAAGATTTGGATGGCGAAAGCCTGATCACCATCGCGGGCAAAGCCGATTATGATCGCCCTGTTTATGCTGAACTTTTAAGCGAAGGCATCTTGGCGCCGATCTTTATGATCCGCCGTGATGGGTTTAAATTAATCACCAGCAAAGGTGATCCTGATTTGCTTTATGACTTGATCAATGACCCTGATGAACGGGTCAATCTTGCCGATGATCCTAAAGAGGCTGAACGATTGGCCGCGATGCGCGAAGAAGCCTATAGCAAATGGGATTCCGATGATTTGGTTGAAAAAATATTGCTCAGCCAACGCCGTCGCCGTTTGGTGCTTGATGCCCATGCCATTGGCCAGCCGCCGCATTGGGATTACGACACTGGCGCGGAAGATGACACCCGCTATTATCGCGGTGATGGCAATTATAATGATTGGGCGATGGATTATCTGCCGAAAGATAAATCCTGATTATTCACTGTCTTTTTCCAGCGGCGATGATGGATCGCATGGCCATGTTTTGGGCAGATATTCATTCATGAAAATGGATGGGTTCTTTTTATCAAACTGCTCTTTGCCCTCCGCCCAAGTGACGAATTGCGAAATCACCTCACGATAATCGGCGGCAGTTGCGGATGTCGCAAAGAGGGTGGATGTTCCCATGATCATATCGCGATGCTGGGGTTTGTTCTGGTAAAGAATTTTCAATGTTTTGCATAAGGCTTCGGCGGTTTGGATTTGCGCCTGGAAATACCCCGCGCAATAGGCATGAGGTTTGGTCACAACATTGTAGTTGTTTTTCTGATAATCGGCGCACATCAGGCGCATTTCCTTGACGGTCGTGGCCTCCGCCGAAGCGGTGAGGCCTAAGGTGATCATGATCATCATGTAAAGAAAACGCATCATGCCCTCTAATATAGCATTTCGATGAAGACTTTATAGGAGACATCAACATCACCGCTGGTGGATGCTGAAGAACTGGTGCTGGTATCCGCCTGTTTCGCCGTGACTTTATTGCTCATTTTAATGAACTTATTGCCAAAGAGATGGGTGGTGGCGTTCAGGCTTAACGCGGTTGTTGATGTATCGCCAATGCTTTCATAACTCAATTTTGTGGTCAGGTCAGACCCTAAGATATTGCGCGAGATATTCTCCACCATCAGGCTGAAACCGCAATCGGTTTCAAAAGACCCGTTGGTGCAGAAAATAGATGGCGCCACGGTGGTGACCGAATTGGCCTCAGCAAAATTGGATGATGAATAGAAATTCATCACCGGTGAGATGCTCAAGGTGGCTTTATGCAGGATGCTTTGGTCAATCTGGCGCTTATAGGTTGTGCCGTTTAATTTGAAATCACCGTCAAAACTCTGATAGCCCGTGGCGAATAAATCGAGGTTAAAGCTGGGCTGGAATTTGACATAGCGGCTGCGGGCTTCGCCGGTAAAGCCAAGCCCTGTTCCCATGTTATACGCCATGAAATTGCCGCTGGCCTGAACATTATTATGGGTCAATTCATAATCTGAACTGGACGCCCCAAAGGTGATGTAACTGCTGAGATAGGTTTGCGCCGCGCTGCGGTAGATTAAATAGCTGCCAATATTGACGCGGATGGTATCCATCTCGCCTTTATCTTTGGTTTGTTCCCGGTTGCGAACGCTCAATTCAAAGTAATAGCCATATTTGCTGTAGAGGTCATCGCTGGTGGTTTCGCTGGCATAAACCGTGTTCATATTTAAGGTTTCAGCGCCATCGCCATCATCGGTGATGGCGACATCGACGCTGGCAATGCTGACATCATTGGTGAAACATTTGCGATCAGTTTTATTGTATTTGCCGTAGCCTTCAATGGCTTGGTCACTGCCTTCGACTTTTATATCGCCATTTGGTTTGCCATCATCTTCACAATGTTCGGTATAATCATGGCTGTTTTCATCACTCAAGCGGTTGACAGCCCCGCGGATTAAATTGGTGGCCGTGCGGCGGGTATCATCAAGACTGGTGGCTAAATCTTCGCGGATCATCTTGCGGGTGGCGATCACCGCTTCTCTTAATTCTTTTTCAACATCGGTGACATCATTAATCGTGGTTGATGCCGTTGGGGTTGAGGCAAGACTGCCCATGCCGCTGACAGCGGTAAGGGTGATGGAAAGCGTTTCCCCATCATCGGTCACGTCATCGGTTAAGACAGCAATATCAATCGTGCCGCTGGTCTCGCCTGCTTCGATCACCAAACTGCCGGTGGGGGCGGTGTAATCCGTTCCGCTGGTGGCCGTGCCATTATCGGTATAGGTGATGGTGGTGTCAGTGCTGGAAGCGGCGGTCAAGGTGACGGTGAAACTGGCGGTCTGGCCTTCGTTGACTGAACTTGGCGCGCTGACATTGATGGAAGAATTGTCATTATCTTCAATAACAATGCTGGCGGTATTATTGAGGCTGGAGATTTGCCCCGTGCCAGA
>CALFYS010000040.1 GCA_937952245.1 uncultured Alphaproteobacteria bacterium
AGGCATATGGAAAAAATCGACCATCAGATTACCAGCGACGACGCGGGCAGTCGGCTTGATCGGTTTATCCGCCGTCATCACCCGATGATTAATCAAGGGCGGATTGAAAAGCTTCTGCGCGGTGGCGGGATCAGGGTTGATGGCGCGAAAGCCAAATCATCCACCCGTATCGCTGAAGGCCAGATTGTCACCATGCCGGCGGTGATCATGACCGAAGCCTCAAAGCCCAAACCGCAACATAACATCAACCCTGAAGTGGTGAAAACGGTTCAACAAGCGGTGATCAGCCGTGGTGATGGTTGGATTGCCCTGAATAAGCCATCAGGCTTGGCGACCCAAGGCGGTTCCGGCACCAGCCAGCACGTTGATGGCGCATTACCCATGGCCTTTCCCGATGAAGAAAAACTGCGCTTGGTGCATCGTCTTGACCGCGATACATCAGGGGTGTTGGTGGTGGCGACCAATCTGGCGTCTGCCCGCGCGCTGGCGGCAGGGTTTCAACATCAGGATCATGCCAAGACTTATCTGGCGCTGGCCTTAGGGCAACCTAAAATCAAAGCAGGGGTGATCAACGCCCCGCTGGCGAAAACAGGCGGCAAAGGCCATGAGCGCATGACGATTGATGAGGATGGCCAACCGGCGGTGACGCTCTATAAAGTCTTGGATTACATGGGGCGGTCGGTCAGTTTAATCGCCCTTCGCCCCAAGACAGGGCGCACCCATCAATTGCGGGCGCATTTGGCGTCAATCGGTTGCCCGATTTTAGGGGATGGCAAATACGGCGGGGCGGAAGCTTTCCCCAATGAGGCGGTGACGCGGCTTTGTCTGCACGCGGCTTCATTTGAAATGGCCGATGGGTCTTTTGTATCCGCGCCAATCCCTGATGATATGCGGCGTGTTTTTGATTTCTTTGGTCTTGATGCTGATGATGCTTTTCATCGCGCCTCTGACCCCGATTGTTTTGAGGATTAATCACCATGACCCCAATTGATAAAATCCCATCCGATGAAAAACCAAAGGCCAAGCGGTTCTGGAAAGAAACCCACCTGAAAGAAGGCGATAACGGCTATATCATCACCCTTGATGGGCGTGAGGTTAAAACCCCGCAAGGCAGCGCGATGCGCGTCCCGCAACGCCCTCTGGCTGAGGCGATTTGCAAAGAATGGGATGACCAACAGCAAGAGATTAACCCTGAAGCCATGCCGATGTTTAAATTCACCGTCACCGCGATTGACAGGGTCACCCCGCAACGCGCGGCGATTGTCCATGAATTGGCGAATTACGGGGCGAATGATCTGTTGTGTTATCGGGAAGAAAATGATCAACGGCTTTCCGCCCATCAACATCAATCATGGCAGCCTTATCTGGATTGGCTGGAACAAACCCACGCCATCACCTTAAAGGTGTTTTCAGGGATTATGCCCGGCGATCAGGCGCAAGATATGAAAAACGCTATGGTTGATTTGGTCGATCGGCATGATGACTTTGCGCTGGCAGGCTTGCATACGATGGTGACCTGTTCAGGGTCTTTGGTTTTGGGTCTTGCCGCGAAAGAAAAACTCCACCCCATTGATACAATTTTTGAAGCCGCGTTTTTAGATGATTTGTGGCAACAAGAGAAATGGGGTTATGATGCTGAAACCGATCAGCGTTTGAAAAATCATCAATTGCTACTTCAACACGCGCATCAATATCTGGAGATGCTTTAATGTCAGGGGGAATAACATGACAGGGATCATCGAAGAATTAGAAGCCCGCCGCAAACGGGCTCGGGCAGGCGGCGGCGAACGCCGTACCGACGCCCAGCACGGCAAAGGGAAATTAACCGCCCGTGAGCGGCTTGATCTTCTTCTGGATGAAGGCAGTTTTGAAGAATGGGATATGTTTGTTGAACACCGTTGCCATGATTTTGGCATGGAAGACAACACCATCCCCGGTGATGGCGTGGTCACGGGCTTTGGCCGTATCAATGGCCGCACGGTTTTTGTGTTCTCCCAAGATTTCACCGTCTTGGGCGGGTCTTTGTCTGAAACCCATGCTGAAAAAATCTGCAAAGTGATGGATCAAGCCATTAAGAATGGCGTGCCGGTGATCGGGCTTAATGATTCCGGTGGCGCGCGCATCCAAGAAGGGGTCGCCTCTCTTGGTGGTTATGCTGAAGTCTTCCAACGCAACGCCACCGCATCAGGGGTCGTGCCGCAAATATCGGTGGTCATGGGGCCTTGCGCCGGCGGGGCGGTATATTCCCCTGCCATTACCGATTTCATCTTCATGGTGGAAGGCTCATCCTATATGTATGTGACGGGGCCTGATGTGGTCAAAACCGTCACCCATGAAACCGTCACCCATGATGAATTGGGCGGTGCCGCCACCCATACCAAAACTTCAGGCGTGGCGCATAAATCCTATGATAATGATGTGGCTGCCCTCATGGGGGTTCGGGCGTTGATGGCGTATTTGCCGCAATCCAATCGCGAGATGCCGCCACGGCTTGAAACCCGTGATATTGCGGATCGTCCCGCCCCGGCCTTGGATCGCATTATCCCCAGCAATCCAAACGCCCCTTATGATATGGCGGAAGTCATCAGCCATATTGTTGATGAAGATAGTTTCTTTGAAATTCATCCTGATTTCGCCGCCAATATCATCACCGGTTTTGCCCATATTGATGGCCGGTCTGTGGCGGTGATCGCCAATCAACCCATGGTCTTGGCGGGCTGTCTTGATATTAACGCATCCCGGAAAGCGGCACGATTTGTTCGGTTTGCCGATGCCTTTAACATTCCTATCCTGACGCTGGTGGATGTGCCTGGGTTTATGCCGGGGACGGCTCAAGAAAATGGCGGGATCATCAACCATGGGGCGAAATTGCTCTATGCCTATGCTGAGGCCACCGTGCCTAAAGTGACGGTGATTACCCGCAAAGCTTATGGCGGTGCCTATGATGTCATGGCCTCAAAACATTTGCGCGGTGATGTCAATTACGCTTGGCCGACGGCTGAAATCGCGGTCATGGGGCCAGAAGGCGCGGCGCGGATTATCTTCCGGAAAGATGCTGAAGACCCCGATAAATTAAAAGAACGGACCGAAGAATATCGCCAGAAATTTGCCAATCCGTTTATTGCCGCGGGTCGGGGTTATATTGACGATGTCATTATGCCGCGCAACAGCCGCCGCCGGATCGCGCGGGCGTTTGCCATGCTCGAAGACAAAGAGCTGCAAAACCCTTGGCGCAAACACGATAACCTGCCGCTATAAGACAGGAGACGATAATGTTTTCAAAAATTCTGATTGCCAACCGTGGTGAGATCGCTTGCCGTATTATGAAAACCGCAAAAGCCATGGGGATTGCCACGGTGGCGGTGTATTCCGATGCTGATGCCAATGGTGAACACGTTGCCATGGCCGATGAAGCGGTGCGGATTGGCCCGCCGCCATCGGCTGAAAGTTATTTGCAGGCGGATCGTATTATTCAAGCCGCCCTTGATACGGGGGCTGAAGCCATTCACCCGGGGTTTGGGTTTTTATCGGAAAACGCTGATTTCGTTGCGGCGGTTGAAGCCAAAGGCTTGGTCTTTATTGGCCCTGATACAGAAGCCATTGCCTCGATGGGGGATAAAATCACCTCAAAGAATATCGCGGACAAAGCCGGGGTTTCAACCGTGCCCGGGACACCGGACGCGGTCGAAGACCTTGATGAAGCGGCAACACGGGCAGGGGAGATTGGTTATCCGGTGATGATCAAAGCATCCGCCGGTGGTGGCGGTAAAGGGATGCGGATTGCCCATGATGAGGCGGAATTGCGCGTTGCCATGCCGCAAGCCCAGAATGAAGCGGCGTCTTCCTTTGGGGATTCCCGTGTCTTTATCGAAAAATTTGTCACCAATCCTCGCCATATTGAAATTCAGGTGCTGGCCGATACCCATGGCCATGTCGTCTATCTTGGGGAGCGTGAATGTTCCTTGCAACGCCGCCATCAAAAGGTCTTTGAAGAAGCCCCAAGCCCGTTTATCAGCGATAAAACAAGACAGGCCATGGGGCAGCAAGCCGTGGAATTGGCGAAAGCGGTAAATTACCGTTCCGCGGGCACGGTGGAGTTTATTGTGGGGGCGGATGAAGATTTCTATTTCCTTGAAATGAACACCCGCCTGCAGGTTGAACATCCCGTGACCGAACTTGTCTATGGGCTTGATTTGGTGGAATGGATGATCCGTATTGCCGCCGGTGAAAAACTGAGCCTGAAGCAAAGTGAGATCAAACCCAATGGCTGGGCGATGGAAGCCCGGGTTTATGCCGAAGACCCTTCACGGGGGTTCTTGCCGTCTATTGGCCGCCTGACCCGTTACCAAGAACCGTCAGGCGAAGGTGTTCGTGTGGATAGTGGGATCGCCGAAGGCGGTGAGATTTCCATGTTCTATGACCCGATGATCGCGAAATTGATCACCCATGGCAAAACCCGCGATGAGGCGATTGATCGTCTGGCGGGGGCGCTGGATGGATATGTCATTGATGGTCTGGGGCATAACCGCCAATTCCTGCGCCATGTTTGTGATAATGCGGATTTCCGGAAAGGTGATATGACGACAGGGTTTATCGCCGAGGTTTATCCCGATGGTTATACCCCTGCGGTGGCGAGTGGTGATGCGTTGGGGCAGATGCGGGCGCTGGCGGTTCTGCTGGTGGCGGATCGCATGGCGCGCGTTGCCAAAATTGGAGGCAGCAATAACGGGGGTCAGGTTGAAACCCAATTCCGCTGTTATGATGATGGCGGTGAAGTTGAAGCGTCCGTCCGTTTTGATGATGCCATCACCATCAGCATTGATGGCACGGATTATCAGTTTGAAGACCTTCCTGACCAATCCGCCCGCCTGTTCCAAGGCACGATCAATGGCAAGACGGTACAAATCCAATATCGCCGCCGTGCCGAAACCGTCCATATGATGATGGCGGCTGATCGGCTGGATGTTTTGGTCTTGCCCGCTCGCGCCGCCGCCGCCCAAGCTTTGATGCCGGTTCGCGATGATACCGCTGGCGCAAAGCAAGTGGTGGCGCCAATGCCGGGCTTGCTGACAAAACTGTTGGTGAAAGCAGGCGATAGCGTCAACGCAGGCGATGATGTGGCGGTGATCGAGGCCATGAAGATGGAAAACCTCTTGAAGGCTGACGCTGGCGGCGTGGTTGCTGAAATTCACGCGGCGGAAGGTGATAACCTGATGGTTGATCAGGCGATCTTGAGTTTTGCCGATGATGGGGCTGATGACGCGGCTGAAGATGGAGACCATGGCTGATCCCGCGGTTTTAAAACGGCTGGAGGCGGCACGCCATCATTTAGGGCCCCATGGCGGGGTGCTGATGGCAGAAATGGTCTCAGCGGCGCGGCAAGGCCTCAATGCCACGGTGATTATCCAAGCCTGCGCGGTCTTGGATGTGATGTTGAGGGAGCCTTCGGGTCGCCCCTTTGATGCCGATGGAATGGATCTGGCCGCCGCCCGTGACAGCCGCGATGCCTTTTGGTTGCGGGAACGCCGCAATGGGATTGTTCATTACGAAGGCGGGCAGGGCGGCTTGATGGGCGATGACAGTGATGTCAGCCTCGCCCGTGACGCGGATCGCGCCTTAAAAACCGTGATCGAGGCGATTGATCTCTTGGTTTGGGGCGTTGAGTAATCTGGTTTTGGGAGTAATTAAACTCTAAATTAATCAGGCTTCAAAAGGAAACGCCGCGGCAAATGTTGCCGCCAGCGCGTCATCCAAATCATCCATCGAGGCTTCGGGGGCGATTTGCCGGATGCTGGTGACGCCGCCATCGTGAATCCCGCAAGGGATGATGCCGTCAAACGCCGCCAAATCAGGGTCATGATTAATCGCCATGCCATGCCAGCTGACCCATTTTGTCAACCGCACGCCGATGGCGGTAATTTTATTTGGGGGGATTTCATGGGGCGGCGTGCTGTCACCCCCATTCACCCACACCCCGGGGTAGCCTTGCCTGCGGTCAGCGGTAATCCCCAATTGCCCCAAAGCCGCAATCGCCCAGCCTTCGACTTCATGGATAAAACGGCGGATGTCTTGCCCGCGTTTTTCAACATCCAGCAGAATATAAACAACCCTTTGGCCGGGGCCGTGATACGTCCATTCGCCGCCGCGCCCTGTCTGGCGGATCAGCGCATCCTTGGGGTTGATCAAATCATCTTCTTTGGCGGAAGTGCCCGCGGTATAGACAGGCGGATGTTCCAACAGCCAGATCAACTCCCCCGCTGTGCCTTGGCGGATGGCATGGGCGCGCGCCTCCATTTCGGCCAAAGCGTGGTCATAATCAACACGTTCGGTGCTGACGCGCCATTCCAAGGGCAGGGCAAGGGGGCTGGGTTGCGGTTTCGGGTGTTGCGATGTCATGGGGTTAGCATAATCCACGCCCCCATATTGGCAAGAGGGATGTTAAGGGCAGGTGTAATCCCCAGATGGCGGTGAGGGATTGGGGTGATGGATTGCGGCGGCGGTGGATTGGGGTGATGAATTGTTGCTATGAATTGTTGTTTTGAATTGCGTGGGATCGCAGATGGGGCTTGCCATGATGGCGGTGATTTGCTAGTCACAATGCACCAGAACGATGGCAAGCCTACAGGCTGACCATCCCTCGGTGCGGCTGTGGCGGAATTGGTAGACGCGCAGCGTTGAGGTCGCTGTGGGGCTAATACCCCGTGGAAGTTCGAGTCTTCTCAGCCGCACCATTTCTCTTCAAAAACCCGCAGAGTTCCAAGAGTTTTCCTACTGCAAACGCAAAGGGTAGGACAAACGGTAGGACATTTTGGCCAAATACCTCTTCCAAAAGAGGGGCATTTATTACTTCGAGCGACGCATCCCAAAGGACCTTAGCGCTCATTATCAGGCCCCAAAAATCATTAAATCATTACGGACAACACGAAAGGCAGATGCAGTCACTCTTTCAGCACAGTTTGCACAGCGACTAGATGCTTACTGGGCATCTATTCGCCTTGAAGAGTTTTCTTCAATCTATTGTAAGCCAGCCTTGCATGAGGCAAGGCCTCAACCAACCCATCATTTAAAATCCCCCCTTATGTCTGAAGCACTAGAACTTTATATCTCTATGAAAGGCCGTGATCGTGATAAGCGATTCAAGGCATATGCCAAACGTTCAGTTGGATATTTGTTTAAGGCTGTTAAAGACAAGCCGC
>CALFYS010000041.1 GCA_937952245.1 uncultured Alphaproteobacteria bacterium
TTGTGTTTTTGGGGGATGTTGCAGAATGATTGAGACCTCCTATATCAAGGTCAGTAATTTTTAATGGAGTTGATGATGGCCGCAGGTGCTGAACAAGATCGTGGGTTTATTCGGGTGGTCGATGGGATGCCCGCTTCTGATGGGGCAGGGGTGTCTTTATTGCGGGTGATTGGCACCCAACAGCTGGATTTTCTCGATCCGTTTTTAATGCTTGATGAGTTTAAAAACGAAGACCCCGGGGCGTATGTTGCGGGCTTTCCGGATCATCCGCATCGCGGGTTTGAAACCGTCAGCTACATGAAAGCCGGTAAGATGAAGCATCACGATTCCGTCGGCAATGAAGGCGTGATCGAAGATGGCGGCGTGCAATGGATGACGGCGGGGCGCGGCATTATCCATTCTGAAATGCCGCAACAAACCGAAGGCTTGCTTTGGGGGTATCAGCTATGGGTCAATCTGCCCGCCAAAGATAAAATGGTTGAGCCGCGGTATCAGGATATTCAACGCGATGGCATCCCTGAATATCAAGGCGATGGGATTTTTGTTCGCCTGATGGCGGGTGAATGGCATGGCATTCAAGGCGCGTCCCAAACGCTTTGGCCAGTGGGGTATTTGGATGTGAAACTTGAACCTGGCGCGGTGTTTGATCATGACCTGTCTGAAACCGCCAATGCCATGGCCTTTGTCTATGAAGGCAGTGCCATCAGCGGTGACCGCCAAGCCGAAGCCCATCAATTGGGGGTGCTTAGCCGTGGCAGCACAGGGGTTAAAATCACCGCCGGTGAAGAAGGATGTGGGATGCTCTTTATGTGGGGTGAGCCCATAGGTGAGCCGGTCGCTAAAATGGGGCCTTTTGTGATGAACACCCGCGAAGAATTATTCCAAGCGGCGGATGATTTCCGCAATGGGCGTTTTGCTTGATTCCACTTGCCGCCAACCCCCTTTACGGTTAAATCGGGGATGAACATTTCTATTTGAGGTAAATCATGTCTGAAAATGCTAAAACTATTGTCAGCAGTTGGAACGAATGGGATCCGCTGAAACACGTTATTGTTGGCCGTGCTGATGGCACCTGTATCCCTGCCCCTGAGCCAGCCCTTGATGCGAAAGTTCCTGAAGATTCAGATATGCGTGGCCAATTTGGCCCTCGTCCGCAAGACACGGTGGATTTGGCGAATGAAAAGCTTGATGCTTTCGCCCGCCAATTGGAAGGCATGGGCATCCGTGTTGACCGCCCCACGCCGCTTGATTTCAATCAGCCCACAGGCACGCCCGATTGGAATGTTGAGACCATGTTTGGTTGTATGCCGCCGCGTGATGTGTTGCTGACCGTTGGTAAAGAAATGCTGGAAGCCACCATGAGCTACCGCTGCCGCTGGTTTGAATATCTTTGCTATCGTCCATTGCTGCAGCAGTATTATATGGAAGACCCAAAGATGCGGCATGAATCAGCCCCAAAACCGCGGCTGACCGATGAAGATTACCGCCCTGATTATTTGTCTGATAAAATTGGTGAACAAAAACGCCTTGAATGGACCGCCGATAAATTCTTTGTCACCACCGAAGAAGAACCTCTGTTTGACGCGGCGGATGTCTTGCGCTTTGGTAAAGACCTTGTGGTGCAACATGGCTTTACCACCAATCTGAAAGGCATTGATTGGTTGCAACGCCATTTCCCTGACCATCGTGTCCATGCCGTTAATTTCCCTGGCGATCCATACCCGATCCATATTGATGCGACGTTCACGCCATTGCGCCCGGGGCTGATCTTGAACAACCCTCAGCGCCGGTTGCCTGATGAACAGCGCAAACTGTTTGAAAAGAACGGATGGGAAATTGTTGACGCGGCACAGCCTGCCCATAACTCACCACCACCGCTTTGCTATTCATCGGTTTGGTTGTCGATGAATGTTCTGGTGCTTGATCCAAAAACCGTTTGTGTTGAAAAGACGGAAGTCTATCAAGCGGAACAGATGGATAAATTGGGCATGAATGTTGTTGAAGTTGATCTTCGTGATGCCTATGCCTTTGGCGGCGGGTTGCATTGCTGCACGGCCGATGTTTACCGTGAAGGCACGTGTGAGGATTACTTCCCGCAACAATAAGGTTTTGGAAAATCCCCTTAAGCGTATCGTCTTAAGGGGGGTTGCCTAACTGGATTTTCGGCGGCGGCGTTGTGATGACACTGTATCTTGGCCGAGATGGTCTTCGCCTCTGCTGGCGGCAAGTGCAATTTGCCGCTGGCGTTCTCTGAACTTTTCTTTTTGGGCGTCAGAATAGGTGTCGATACAGCGGTGACAGCTGACCCCATCTTCAAAGCCGGGCATGGCGCGATCATCTTCGGAGAGCGGGTCTTTGCAAGCAAAACAAATATCGTAATCGCCTTCAACAAGCCCGTGTTTTAACGACACGCGCTCATCAAAAACAAAGCAATCCCCTTGCCACATACTGTTTTCTTCGGGGATTTCTTCAAGATATTTTAAAATGCCGCCTTTCAGGTGGTAAACCTCTTCAAAGCCGATCTGCTTCATATAGGCGGAGGCTTTTTCACAGCGAATCCCGCCGGTGCAATACATCGCCACTGCTTTTGGGCGATCAGGATCAGCGCTCAACGCATCCGCCCATTCAGGAAAAGCGCGAAAGGTTCTGGTTTCAGGATCAACCGCGCGATCAAACATCCCGATGCGCGTTTCATACGTATTGCGGGTATCAATCACCATCACATCTTGGCGGGCGATCAGATCATTCCAATCTTTTGGTTCAACATAGGTGCCAACAACATTGAGCGGATCAATATCAGGCTTGCCCATGGTGACAATCTCTTTTTTCAGCCGCACTTTCATGCGCAAAAACCCGCGCCCTGTGGCGGTGGAATATTTCACCTCAAGATCATTGATCTCAGGCCAAGATTGCAGGTGATCAATCAAGATATTAATGCCGCTTTCAGGCCCCGCCACCGTGCCATTAATGCCTTCATGGGCAAGCAATAACGTGCCGCGAATACCTTGGGCAAGGCAGAGATCAAGCAAAGGTTGGCGGCGCGCTTCCGGATCATCAATACGGGTGAAATGATAAAGCGCGGCAACGGTTTGATGTTCTGGTTGTTGATCGTTTGGCATGATGCCCCCCATTCGTCGTCATGCACCATTGGATGTACCCGATTGCGCCAAAAAAGGGAAGGTCTTGGGCGGTGGGGGCAGGCCAAAAAGGGCGAGTTATCAAGGTCAAAAGGTTAACAAATTATTAAAATGTATTTTTTTTCAATGTGTTAACGATTATTTAACCTCTTCTTCTTATACTCACATCCGAATCATCATCCTATCCGGTTGGTGATTCAGCAAATCAGTTTGAACGATATGTGTTAGACCTAAGGAGAACCCATTGGCCGCATTCCAACCTTTTTCAGCAAGCAGGCCATCACAGCCCCGATTGCATCACCATGATCAAAATCCCTGATCCGGTTTATCCCAATTCAGGGTTTGAACCTGAAATTACCCCGGGCATGACCGCGATTATTGATGTGATCGGTGGCAAAAGAACGGTCTTGCAATATATCCTGTCGCCGATTGAACGCGCCCAGCAAATCGCCTTCAGGGAAAAATAAAGAAGGCCATCACCCCATCAGAAAAGGCAAGCATTCAGGCTTGCCTTTTTTGGTTTATCAGCGTTGGATATGGGATGGGATGTTTCAGGAGGACATAATGTCATCGCATGGTTACGCTTCAGGCCGTCTTAATTTGCCCTTTGTGGGGCTGTGTAGTTTTGGCAAATACCCTTATCAAGGGGATTGGGACGCGATTGACGCTGATATTGCCATCCTTGGCGCGCCTTTTGATTTTGGCACGCAATACCGCCCGGGCGCACGATTTGGCCCTCGTGCCATCCGTGAAGCTTCAACGTTATTTTCATTCGGTCATGCCGGGGCTTATGACCATGAAGATGACATTACTTACCTGACCGAAGACCAAGGCCGCATTGTTGATATTGGTGATGCTGATATTATCCATACCGATACCGAACAAAGCCATGCCAATATTGAAAAGGGCGTGCGGGCTATCTTGAACGCGGGCGCGATTCCCATTGTTCTGGGGGGTGATCATTCGGTCAATATTCCGTGCATCAACGCGTTTAGTGACCAAGAGCCTTTTCATCTGGTGCAGGTGGATGCCCATCTTGATTTTGTTGATGTTCGCCACGGCGTGACGGCGGGGCATGGCAACCCGATGCGGCGGGCGGCGGAAAAAGATTACGTCAAAGGGCTCAGCCAGATTGGTATCCGCAATGTTTCGTCCACCGCCAAAGAAGGCTATGACGACGCTCGGTCTTTCGGCAGTGATATTATGTCGGTACGGCAATTCCGCAAAATGGGGGTTGAAGCCGTGCTGGATCGAATCCCCAAAGGCGAGCGTTATTATGTGACGATTGATATTGATGGGTTTGATCCGTCCATCGCCCCGGGGACAGGCACGCCGAGCCATGGCGGGTTTCTCTATTATGAAATTCTTGAATTGATGGATGGGCTGACCAAACAAGGGTCAATTATTGGTCTAGATTTGGTGGAAGTGGCGCCTGATTATGATCAAACAGGGTCAACGGCGACGCTGGCGGCTCAAATTTTGCTCAATACCATTGGCCGGATGCTTTATCATCAAAGAACATGATCTGGATCAGCCAGAGATGGTTTAGAGTGTAGTACCTGTCGGTCTAAGACAAAATAATTTGCCAGTATCTATCATGATTTCATTTATTTTGTTATGTATTAGAGCATAATGAGAACAAACTTTTTAAACCGCGATTGCGGCTGGGGTAAATTATGGGATCTTCAGGACCATTCGTTCGTTACGAAAACGTTCAAAAAAGTTATGACGGCGAAACGCTGGTTGTAAAAAACTTAAACCTTGATATTGCAAAGGGTGAATTTGTCACCATGCTTGGCCCATCAGGTTCAGGGAAGACAACCTGTTTGATGATGTTGGCAGGGTTTGAGACCGCAACCCATGGCGATATTATGCTGGATGGCAAGCCGATTAATAACATCCCGCCGCATAAGCGCGGCATTGGCATGGTGTTCCAGAACTACGCGCTGTTCCCGCATATGACGGTGAATGAAAACCTCGCCTTTCCTCTTTCTGTCCGCAAGATGGGCAAAGCCGATACCGAAGAAAAAGTCCGCCGCGCTCTTGATATGGTGCAGATGGGTCAGTTCGGTGATCGCCGCCCGGGTCAGCTTTCCGGTGGCCAGCAGCAGCGTGTTGCGCTGGCGCGGGCTCTCGTGTTTGAACCTGAACTGGTGCTGATGGATGAGCCTCTGGGCGCGCTCGACAAACAATTGCGCGAACATATGCAATATGAAATCAAGCATATTCACGAATCCCTTGGCGTGACCGTTGTTTACGTGACCCACGACCAATCCGAAGCCTTGACCATGTCAAACCGCATTGCTGTTTTTGATGACGGCATTATTCAGCAGTTGGCGGATCCGGTGACTCTTTATGAAAAGCCTGAAAATTCATTCGTGGCGCAGTTCATTGGTGAAAACAATAAGTTGAGCGGTACGGTTGGGGCGATCTCAAAAGGGGTTACAACCGTTGATCTTGGCAAGCATGGCTCTATCAAGGCCGCCGCTGTTAATGTTTCCAAAGGTGATAAGACCACCGTCTCCCTTCGTCCGGAGCGGATTGAATTTTCATCCAAGAAGCCCGCGGCCAGCAAGCCATCATTGCCGGCAAAAGTGCTGGAATTGATCTATCTTGGGGATCATATCCGCTGCCGTTTGGATGTTGCGGGGAATGATGAATTTATTGTCAAAGTTCCAAACTCAAGCCTGAGCGCAGATCTCAAGCCCGGGGTTAAAGGTCACGTCAGTTGGAAAACTGAAGACTGCCGCGCGCTTGATTTCGTTGGTTGATCAAAGAAAAGAGAGACTTTCCTATGTCCAGTGTTGATCAAAACCAAACCTTAATGACCCAAGATGGCGTGCCGCTTAAGGTCAGCCTGAAACGGTCACAGCGCCGGTCGAAAATGCGGGCCTTTATGTTGGTCTTCCCGCTTTTGGCCTTTATTTTCATCAGTTTCATCGTGCCGATTGGCAGCCTGTTTACACGTTCTGTTGACGACACGCTCGTCAATGAGGTTTTGCCTTTAACGTTTGAAGAGTTAAAAAATTGGGACGGTCAAGATGTCCCCGGTGAGCCAATGTTTGCCGCCATGTTCATGGATTTGAAAAACGCCGATAAAATTCAAATTGGCCGTGTTTCAACCCGCATGAACTATGAAAAGTCGGGGTGGAAAAGCCTGTTGAAGAAAACATCACGTAAGATGAAAAATATCGACGGCCCGCCTTATAAAGAACAAATGCTTAAAATCCATAAGCGTTGGGGCAAGGTTGAGTTTTGGCAGTCATTGACCGCCATGAAAGACCCTTACACATTGGGCTATTACCTCAATTCTGTGGATTTAAAATACGGCTATAACAAATCAATCGAACAGCAGCCGGAAAAACGTCAGGTCTATAACCTGTTGTGGAAACGAACCTTGCTGGTCAGCCTGTTGGTGACAGTCTTCTGTTTGCTGTTGGGGTATCCGGTGGCGCATTTGCTGGCGACTTTGCCGCTCAGCAAATCCAATCTGTTGATGATTTGTGTGTTGATTCCGTTCTGGACATCGCTTCTGGTGCGGATTGTTTCATGGATGGTCATGTTGCAACAAGAAGGTGTGGTTAACGATACGCTGGTGGCCTTTGGCCTGCCGGAAGAATGGCGTTTGCCCATGATGTATAACTTCACCGGAACGTTGATCGTGATGACGCAGATTCTTCTGCCGTTTATGATCTTGCCGATTTATTCGGTGATGAAGACGATTCCGCCAAGCTATATGCGGGCGGCGCAAAATCTCGGCGCGACGCCAACATTGGCGTTCTTGCGGGTTTATATGCCGCAAACACTGCCGGGGATTGGCGCGGGATCAATCTTGGTGTTTATCGTTGCCATTGGTTATTACATCACCCCTGAATTGGTGGGGGGTAAAGATGGCCGCTTGATTGGTAACTTTATCGCGTTCCATATGCAAAACACGCTGAACTGGGGTCTTGCTGCCGCTATGGGGGTTATCCTCTTGGCTGGTATTCTGATTCTCTATTGGCTCTACGATAAGATTGTCGGCATCGACAACATGAAGATGGGTTAAGTCATGGCATTACCGATTTACGCAACCACTGGCCAGAAAGTTTGGCATTACACATATCTGACGATTTGCGCGTTTGTATTGTTCTTCTTAATCGCGCCGTTGATCGTGGTGATTCCATTGTCGTTCACCAGCGGTGTTTTCTTGTCTTTCACGCCTGAAATGCTGTCGCTTGATCCAGAAGGGTTCTCGCTGAAATGGTATAAGAACATGCTGGGGATGTGTAACGATCCTTCGATTAAAACCATGTGTTCCGATAAATGGAAAACAGGGGCGATCAACTCAGCGATTATCGCTGTTGCCGCAACCGCTCTTTCCACTGGATTGGGGACCGTGGCGGCGATTGGGTTGTCGAATCCATTGATGCCCTTCCGCAAAATCATCATGGCGACTTTGATCTCACCATTGATTGTGCCGTTGATCATCACCGCATCAGGGATGTTCTTGTTCTATGCCAAGGTCAATTTGATCGGCACCTACACAGGTCTGATTCTTGCCCACGCGGCTTTGGGGACGCCTTTTGTTGTGATTACCGTCACCGCCACGCTTTCAGGTTTTGATCGCAATTTGGTGAAAGCATCACAGAATCTTGGGGCGAATGTCTTCACAACCTTCTTTAAGGTGCAGATGCCATTGATTCTCCCCGGGGTGATTTCGGGCGGTTTGTTTGCCTTTATCACGTCATTTGATGAAGTTGTTGTTGTCTTGTTTATGGGCGGTCCTGAAACAGTGACCTTGCCACGTCAGATGTGGTCTGGCATAAGACAAGAGATTAGCCCAACAATCCTTGCCGCGGCAACGTGTTTGGTGTTGATCTCAATTCTTCTGCTTACAACACTTGAGCTACTTCGTCGCAGGAATGAAAGATTGCGTGGCATTACCCACTAATTCCTGTTTATAATAGGGGCTCATGTGGGGGTTACATCTTGACATCACGCTACGATGACATTTTTGCACAAAGCCTAGATACGCTTCGGTCGGAAAACCGCTATCGGTATTTCGTTGAGATCGAGCGTATGGCTGGTCGCCATCCTGTTGCGCGTTGGCACGCGCCAGACGGGCCGCAGGATGTTATTGTCTGGTGTTCCAATGACTACCTTGGCATGGGGCAGAAAGATGTTGTCACCGATGCCATGGCCCATGCGGTTAAGACCCAAGGCGCGGGCGCGGGCGGCACTCGCAATATCTCCGGCACAACCCAGCCTTTAGTGGCATTGGAACATGAATTGGCGGATCTGCACGGCAAAGAACGCGCGCTGATCTTCACCTCTGGTTATGTCGCTAATGAAGCCAGCATTTCAACGCTGGCGAAATTGCTGCCGAATGTGAAAATCTTCTCCGATTCGATGAACCACGCCTCCATCATCAGCGGGATTCGCAACAGCAACGCTGATAAAGTGATCTTCCGCCATAATGATGTTGCTCATCTGGAAGAATTGCTGGCGGCGGAACCTCTTGATCGCCCGAAATTGATTGTTTTCGAATCAGTGTATTCCATGGATGGTGATACAGGGCCGATTGCTGAAATTTGTGATTTGGCGGAAAAATATAACGCCATTACCTATCTTGATGAAGTCCACGCTGTGGGGATGTACGGTTCTGAAGGCGGCGGCATGGCGCAAGAACGGGGCTTGCAGCATCGCGTTGATGTGATCCAAGGCACGTTTGGTAAGGCTGTTGGAGTGATGGGCGGTTATATCGCGTCATCGGACAAGCTTTGTGACGCTGTTCGCAGTTATGGTTCGGGCTTTATTTTCACCACCGCGATTCCGCCGGGTTTGGCGGCGGGTGTGCTGGCGTCGATTAAGCATCTTCGCCAAAGTGATGTTGAGCGCAAAGGCCAGCAGAAGAATGTTGCTTTGCTGAAAAAACTGCTGGTTGAAGAAGGGTTTGAGATTCTTCCCGGCGATACCCATATCGTTCCGGTGATGATGCGTGACCCTGGGCTTTGCTTGGCGGTGACATCCCATCTGTTGGAACATCACCATATGTATATCCAGCCGATTAACTACCCCACGGTTCCGAAAGGCACGGAACGGCTTCGCATTACCCCGGGGCCCCTGCATACGGAAAAGATGATCTATGATTTGGTCTCATCGCTGAAGAACAGTTATGAAGCGGCCACGAAAGATCATAAAAGCCAAATCGCTTAAACACTCTTTCATGTTATTCCGGCATCGCGCCGACCAGCAATTGCGGGTCAAGCCGTTTGCCAAAAAGATTGATTCGCCAGTCCAAATGCGGGCCGGTGGATCGGCCGGTTGAACCGACCGTGCCAATCACTTGCCCTTTTTCCACCTGATCCCCGGGGATAACATCTGTTTCTTCAAGATGCAGAAAGGTGGAGCTAACGCCATGGCCATGGTCGATAATAATCGTCCATCCGGTGAAATAAAGATCAGCAACCATGCGGATAATCCCGCCTTGTGGCGCGACAACAGGGCTGCCTTTTGGGGCGGCAATATCAATGCCGTAATGCGGTGACCTTGGCTTGCCGTTTAAAATACGGCGTGAGCCGTAAACGCCGGTGATAATCCCTTTCGCGGGCCAAATAAATTGCTCTGAAAAATAGGGCAATGGCGTGGCGGGGCTTCTGGCCATGACCACCATTTGACGGTCACGCTTAATGCGCGCGACAACTTCATCGGGCGGCGTCACCATTTTAGGGGGCAGGCCTTCAATCCGCTGTTCTTCATAGGTGCGAATCTGGGGGGTGAATTGCTGGCGGGTCACCGTGCCGTCAGGGGCGGTGGCCACCACCATCACGGGGTCGGTATCATCACGGTGAAAACCGATGACCGCTAAGCCATCTGGCGTTGCCATTAACGGGGCATCATCAAGAGTGAGGCTTGAATCAGGGGCGGTTTTGATCACCAACAACCCGCCTTGGATGGCTTCGCCTTTTAAAATTTCAATCGCTTGGGCTTGTGCCACTGGCCATAAGAAGGTTGTGATGATGATGCCTTTTAATAAAATTGAACGAAAACACGCCTTTAAAAAAAGCATCATATCCATCTCCAAAAAGAATCTCATTTTCCGCCCTAAGGCGCGAACCATAGGCTTGCCCAGTCCGCATTATACGTTATGCTATAGGGCAAATAATAACCTTCAAAATCATTTTTGTGAATCGATTGATGACCAGCATGCCGCCTTCGTTACTCTGGACGCCTCAAAATAGCGATGAAACACAAATTGCTGAATTCGCCGCTTATCTCAAGGATAAGACAGGTTTTGATTGGGACGGCGGCTATGAAGATTTATGGCAATATTCCACCGATAAGCCCGAAGAATTTTGGTCGCACCTATGGGATTGGCATGGGGTGATTGGCGATCAAGGTGATGTTGTTCTTGCCGATGCTGATCAAATGAAGGGCGGGCAGTTTTTTATCAACGGCCAGATGAATTACGCTGAAAACATGCTGACCGAAGCGGATGACCGATTGGCGATTATTGCCCATCGTGAAGCCGATAACCCCCAAGACGCAAAACGTGAATTGACCCGTGCTGACGTTAAAAAACAGGTCATGGCACTGGCGGGCTGGATGAAATCCAAAGGCGTTAACCCCGGGGATCGGGTGGCGGCGTACACGCCAAATATCCCTGAGGCCGTGATCACCATGTTGGCCGCCGCCAGCATTGGGGCTGTTTTTTCATCGTGTTCAAGTGACTTTGGCTTCGGCGGCGTCAAAGACAGGTTTGGCCAGATTCAGCCTAAAATTCTGATGGCGGCGGATGGCTATCGCTATAATGGCAAGCCGCTTGATCGGATGCCGATTATCCGTGATGTGCTGGCGGCGGTGCCGTCGATTGAACAGGTGTTGATCATTCCGTTTTTATCGGATGCCCCTGATTGCGCGGGCATTGATAATGCCACGATTTGGGATGATGCGCTCACCGCCGCGCCAATCAATGATTTCATCCGGATGCCGTTTAATCACCCGCTTTATATTCTCTATTCGTCGGGCACCACGGGCGCGCCGAAATGCATTACCCATGGGGCAGGGGGAACCCTGATCCAGCATATTAAAGAACATCGCCTGCATTGTGATACCTATGAAGGCGATCACGTGTTTTACTTCACCACCTGCGGCTGGATGATGTGGAATTGGTTGGTATCGGCCATGGCGGTGAAAGCGGCGATTGTGCTGTATGAAGGCAATCCGTTCTACCCCGGGCCGGAACGTCTTTGGGAGATGGTGGCGGATGAACAGATCACCATGTTCGGCACATCCGCGAAATATATTGATGCGGTCAGGAAATCCGGTTATCGCCCGGGGCAAGCCACTGACCTTAGCCATCTCAAGCAGATTTGCTCCACCGGCTCGCCGCTTTCAAGCGATGGTTTTACCTTTATCTATGACGCGATTAAATCAGATGTTCAGGTCGCCAGCATTTCAGGCGGGACAGATTTAATCTCATGCTTTGTGTTGGGATGCCCGATTAAACCTGTTTATGCCGGTGAGATTCAAGCCCGTGGGTTGGGCATGGCGGTGGATGTTTGGAATGATGAAGGCCAGTCCATCAGAGGCGAGCAAGGTGAGCTGGTTTGCACCAAGCCCTTCCCCTCCATGCCCATAGGGTTTTGGGGGGATGATGATGGCGGGAAATATCGCGCCGCGTATTTTGAACATTTCCCCGGGGTCTGGCGGCATGGCGATTGGGCAACGCTAACGCCGCATGATGGCTTGATTATCCATGGCCGTTCCGACGCGACCCTAAACCCCGGCGGGGTCAGAATTGGCACAGCGGAAATTTATCGGCAGGTGGAAGCGTTTGATGAGATTGTCGAAGCCCTCGTGATTGGCCAATCCATCGAAGAAGACGGCGCGGTTGATGTGCGGGTGGTGCTGTTTGTTCGCTTGGCGGCGGATGCCACTTTGGACGAAGATTTGACAACGCGCATCAAGCAAGCCATCCGCCAAGGCGCGACACCGCGCCATGTTCCGGCTGTTGTGCTGGCGGTTGATGATATTCCAAGGACACGTTCCGGCAAGATCACTGAACTTGCGGTGCGTGATGTGGTCGAAGGCCGCCCGATTAAAAACACCGAAGCCTTAGCCAACCCCGAAGCCTTGGAGAATTTCCGCAATCGTCCGGAATTGCAAGTATCATGATTTTATCTTTAACCCCAAGCCTGTGATTGGTTTACGTCTTTATCAACACCGCAACATCAACATCGCAAACGCCTAAGCGCCAAAAGCAACCTAATCGGAGAAGCATATGTCAGAAGAAATCGAAAATATCATCATCATCGGAACCGGAGCCGCGGGCTTAACCGCTGCCATTTATGCCGCCCGTGCGAATTTGAATCCGCTGGTTCTGGCAGGGCTTCAGCCCGGCGGGCAATTGACCATCACCACCGATGTTGAAAACTACCCCGGGTTTGCTGATGTGGTGCAAGGCCCATGGTTGATGCAGCAAATGCAGGCGCAGGCTGAAAATGTTGGGGCGCGGATTGAATATGATCTGGCCATGGATGTTGATTTTTCATCCAAGCCTTACACGATCAAAGGCGATAGCGGCAAAACCTATCAGGCCAAAACCGTGGTGATCGCCACCGGCGCGCAAGCCCGTTGGTTGGGGCTTGAAAGCGAGACGACTTTTAATGGCCGCGGGGTTTCCGCTTGCGCGACTTGTGATGGGTTTTTCTATCGCGATAAAGATGTGGCGGTTGTTGGCGGCGGCAATACAGCGGTTGAAGAAGCGCTTTATCTGGCCAATATCTGTAAATCCGTCACGCTGATCCACCGCCGTGACAGCCTGAGGGCGGAACAAATCATGCAAGACCGCTTGTTGAAAACAGAAAATATTAAAGTGATGTGGAACCGGACGGTTGAAGAGATCACCGGCGATGAAGGCATGGGCGGCGGCGTTACTGGCGTGACATTGGCCTCCACCACGGGTGAAGATACGGTCTCGATTCCCGTTGATGGTATTTTTGTTGCGATTGGCCATGATCCGGCGACATCTGCCTTTAAAGGCGCGCTTGCCATGGATGATGAAGGCTATATCACCGCTGATGCTGGCAGCACAAAAACATCAATTGATGGGGTGTTCGCGGCAGGGGATTGTGTCGATAAAATCTATCGCCAAGCGGTGACCGCGGCGGGGATGGGCTGTATGGCCGCCCTTGATGCGGAACGTTGGTTGGGGATGCAAGAATAGCCCAACACAAATTTTATTGAAGGTCGAAACCCGCCATCAGGCGGGTTTTGCCGTCATGGGGATTGGTTTTTCACGGATGATGATATGCAGGAAGAACGCCGCCAGCCCCGCGATTAAATTAATCGCCCACATGACATCATAATTGCCGAGCGTGTCATAAAGCCTGCCGCCCAGCCATGCCCCCATGAATGACCCCACCTGATGCGATAGGAAGACGAATCCATAAAGCGTCGCCAAATACCGAGGGCCAAAGAACGTGACGATCAAACCGCTGGTCAGCGGAATTGTCCCAAGCCAGAAGAACCCCATGGCCGCGCCGAAAATCAATGCCGATGTGCCTGACACCGGAAAGGTGATAAAGGCCGCGATAATCACGGTTCGCGCCAGATAAATCAGCGCCAAAGGCATTTTTTTCGACGTCACCCCGCCGATCCAGCCAAAGAACAACGCGCCGGCGATATTAAACAGCCCCACCAAGGATAACGCCCAAGACGCGATGCCCGGGTCAATCGCGTTATCCCGCAAATACACCGGCAAATGGGTGGTGATAAAGACCAAATGCAACCCGCAAACAAAGAATCCAATTGTCAGTAAAATGTAATCGCGGGATTTAAACGCATGGCCGATTGTTTTGCCGAGACTGGCTTCCGCAACAGCGGCGGTGGAGGATTCCGCCCCCCTTAGCCCCAGCCCAATGGCGATCATGCTGGCGGCGATCATCGACATCACCATCATGGCGGCTTGCCACCCGAAATCCAAGATCAACACTTGGGTGATCGGCACCAGCGCGAATTGACCGAATGAACCGAGTGAGGTCACCAACCCAAGGGCTAATGGTCTTTTGGAATCAGGCACGGAACGGCTGACCGCGCCGAGCGCCACCGCCATGCCAGCACTGCCCAAGCCAAGCCCCACCATGAAATTCCCAATGATCATGCCGCTTGGCGTGACAAACCCCGTCATGATCAACAGCCCAATGGCGTAGAGCAAACCGCCAAGGGAGGCGACTTTCCAGCCGCCAATGCGATCCGCCATCATCCCAAATAAAGGTGATGACAGACCCCAGAGCAGGTTTTGAACCGCGATGGCAAAGGAAAAGACCTCTCGTCCGGTGCCCATATCAAGACTGATGGGGCCCAGAAAAAGCCCCATGCCCTGCCGGATTCCAAGGCTGATTGTCACCAGCGTGGAAGCGCTGAAGAGAATAATAAGGGCACGGCTTGTCATGAGACGACCTCTGATCGGTTAAACCTAAGTTTAGGAGTTAGAAGCAGAAAATAAAACAAAATAAAATGAAGGGGTAAATTCTTAAAAATGAAATTGCTTCCGACTCGCTGACCGAGGCGGTTTCAATATTAGAGGCGTGGTTGATCCTTCAGGTCTTCATCCCCTGTGTAAAGCCGAATGGTGGTGACTTGCTTGCCGCGATCCCCATCTTCAAGCCGCACCAAGATTTTTTGCCCCTGTTCAAGAGCAGAAAAGCCGTTCTTTTCAATCACGCGGAAATGGATGAAAATATCTTCATCGACCCCATCGGTGACGATAAACCCATATCCTTTATGATTATTGAAGAATTTGACAATGGCCAGCACCTCACCTTCAGCGGGGGTGTCTGACATCAACTCCGGCGGGATGGGGGGCGTTCAACCCCGTATAGCGTATCAACAATATGACCGCGTTCCGATTTGACGAGTGACACTGTCACCACATCATCATTCTGCAATTTGGCAATACCGAAAGCCAGTAACGTTGACCGGTGAATAAAAACCTCCTCTTCACCAATTTGAACAAAACCATAACCGCGTTTTTCACTAAACCACTTTACAATACCTTGATGGCGATCTTTTGCTTCGGCAGGGCCGTTTGATTTGTCTTGCTTGGACATCAACCCTAATCCTTTATTAAACACGTCAAACCTTGGTCAGAGGTTGGTTTACATGACGAATAGTTACAATAATGACCATTGGCCAAGGCCGGAAATATGCATCCCAACCTCGGCGCTATAGACCTATCCTATGATAAAAAAGTTAATAAACACTTAAGGATAGGGGCGATTTGTCATTTTTATTTTTCGGTTTATGTTAAGGGCGAATGGAATTCGTCTTGCCGTCATGGGGCAGGCGTCAAGAAAGGTCACGATCATGACAAAAAACAAAAACCCGCTGAAATCCTTGATGCCCCCGATGCGCTTAATGCTGGCCTTAATTTTGGCCGCTTTTGTCTCCATATCCGCGACCCAGCCTGTCAGGGCGGCGCTTGACCCTGTTCTTGAAAAAGCAGGATGGGATGAAATTACATTTGATGATCAACCCAGCAATCAATTTACCGCCCTTGATGGCAATAAACCGGATTTAGAAGGCGGGGTTGCCTTAGAATCGGAAAAAACAGTTTCCATTGCGTTTTACAAAACTGACGCGGATTTGGATAAAACCCCTTTTCTGTCATGGCAATGGCGGGTGGATACGCCTGTGTTGAACACCGATTTAAAACAAAAGGGCGGCGATGACCGCAGCATGGCGATTTATGTCGCCTTTCCGTATCAGCCTGAAGTCGCCAGTTTTGGTGAAAAGATTAAGCGCAAAGCGATTGAAGCCTTGCGCGGTAAAGATACGCCGGGGCGTGTCCTGACCTATGTTTGGGGTGGCGGCGCGCCAAAACGTCGGTTTGTTGAAAACCCGTACACGGGCGAATATGGGCAAATGATTTTCCAGCGCACCCCCATTGACCCCAGCGGCCAGTGGCTCGATGAAAAGATTGACCTGAAAGCCGATTTCATCAAAGCCTTTGGCTATGAACCCGCATCGCCTTTATATATCGGGATCGCCGCCGATAGTGATGATACCCAAGCACGCGTCAAAGCCGCCGCTCGGCAATTCCAGTTTAGCGGCGAATAATCAGCCCCTCAGCGTGGTGATGGCATCATCAATGGCGCGGTCAATGGCCTGCCGCCATGTTGAAAGATTACCCGCATCTTCAGCCTCTTTCGGGAAGCTGATCCCGCGGGAGGCGTTAACAACCCCGCCTTCAGGGCCTTCAGGCCCATCAACAAAACCAGCGAAAGCATCGTCTCTGCCGCCACCTTGCGCGCCAAAGCCGGGCACTAAAAACAAGGCTGAAGGCAACAGGCGGCGTAATTCAGCGGCTTCTTCAGGGTAGGTTGCGCCGGCCACAATCCCGATGCTGGAAAAGCCATATTGGCCTTCGGCGGCTTCCACCAATGGCCTTAATAAATCCGCCAAATGATGAAACACCGGCCGGCCATCGGTTGCTGTGATGCCTTGGATGTCGGCAGAACCAGGGTTTGATGTCCGCACCAAAACAAATAAGCCCGATGATGTTGCTTCGGCTTGATCAATAAATGGCTTCAATGTGTCCATGCCCAAAAACGGATTGACGGTGAGGGCATCAGAAGGAAACCCCGCGTCATGCCCCAACATGGCATGGGCATAGGCGGTTGAGGTTGAGCCAATATCCCCGCGTTTGGCATCCATAATGACAAGAATATTTTCAGCAATGGCTTCTTTGCAGAGATCCGCCATGATCATCATCCCTTGGGGGCCAAGCCGTTCAAACATCGCCGATTGCGGTTTGATCACAGGGATTTTGCCACGAAACCGTGCCAATAACTCATGGCTGAAATCTTTGATGGCTTCCGCTGTATCCGGCGCGGTTGGCGCCATATCACCACGGCGAAAGATTTTCGGGATCATATCCAAATGCGGGTCAATCCCTGCACAAAGAGGCGTGCCGCGCCCGCGGGTGGCTTCGATCAATCGGTCGGCAAAAACTGTCATCGCGTTGTCTCTAGAAGTTGTCGTTAAATCAGATCAAGGGCGGCGCGATAGGTTTCAAGTTCAGCGTCCAGTTCCATTAAATCTTGTTTGTCCATGGAACGCAGTTTGACAACTTGGCGCATAATCTTGGGGTTCAGCCCATGGCCTTTGGCTTCGCTATAGACTTCACGAATATCAGCCATCAAGGCTTGTTTTTCTTCTTCTAATCGTTCGATCCGCTCCACATATTGGCGCAATAATTCAGGGGCGGCAGGACCGGTTTTTAACATTTCAGCAGGGGCCATGGGGCAATCCTTTGTTTCTTTATCAGGTTAGTGAGGACAGGTTAGTGGGAATGGCTGTCTTTTAATTTGGCCAATTGTTCTGGCGTGGCTTCGGTTTGGTATTTGGCTTTCCATTCATCATAGGGCATCCCATAAACGCGAGTTTTAGCGCTGTCTTGATCCATGGTTTGGCCAGCGTCTTCGGCGGCTTCCCGATACCAACGCGACAAGCAGTTGCGGCAGAACCCCGCCAGATTCATCATATCAATATTCTGGACATCGGTGCGCTCTTGCAAATGCGCCACAAGACGGCGAAAAGCGGCGGCTTCCAATTCTATCTCGGTCTTTGGGTCGGTCATGACAGAACCTTTCTCATGGTCGGGGCGGTTGCCTTTTGGCGTTCAAGTTTTGGTTTATCGTGGTGATCGCTTGCTGTTCTGCATCCTACTGTGATGCGGTTTGTCTGCAAGAGTTTTTAAAATAACATTAAATATTTTGCCCTGTCTAAGTTTTTTGTTTAAGTTTTAAACTCAAGATGAATTTTGGCATTTAAGGTTGAATAAAGTGACTGACCAGCCGTCTCAACACCCATCGAATGTTGCGGAAATTGCTTCCCGATTTGAACGGATACGCCGCGCCCATCAAAGCGAAGTGGCCGAAGATTACGTCGAAATGATCGCTGATCTCATCGCCGCCACAGGTGAAGCTCGCGCCGTTGATCTGGCGCAGCGTTTTGGCGTGACCGCCCCGACGGTGAATGCCACGGTGCAACGTTTGGTGCGTGAAGGGCTTGTGGAAACACAGCCCTATCGTTCCATTTTCTTGACTGACGCGGGGCGGGAATTGGCGGCAAATTGCGCCAAAAGACACGCGGTGGTGCGCGATTTCCTGATCTCCATCGGGGTTTCACCCGATATTGCCGAAGCCGATGCTGAAGGGCTTGAACATCACGTCAGCCCTGAGACGTTGAAAGCCTTCAAAGCGATGATTGATCGCAATTAGACGTAAGCGAATTACGGGTTTTCCACCCCAAGATGATAGACCAAAACACGGTCTCTTTTATCGCTGATCTTGACGTTGGATTGCCGTTGGATGCTGTGCCAATCCACGCCCGTTAATTCAGGCGGGGTGGCGGTTTCATTGATCACGATGATCACGCGCCCGGCTTTGGCGTGCCATGGGTGACGCTGTTCAAAGTGATTCTCAGGGATATGATTCGGGTCGATCAGCTCAATCGGCAGTGTCATCGCCGGCGCGGCGTTGCGATGATGCCAGAAGATTTTGGCAATATGTTCGCGCCTTGTGGTGACAATCGCCTCGGCGTGGTGGTTTTCGGCAAAGGCCGCTAAATCTTGATAATGTTGGTCCCAACCCCGAAGCCGCCTTAACGGGTCGGACGCTGGGGTGAAGGGGCCAAAATGCCCGATGACGGTTGCCATTAATATCACCGCAACAAGACCAGCGTTGACGACCACGCCCGCAACAGCGAATTGCCGCAAACGTGGTGAGCCTTGGGCAATAAACATCGCCAAGAGGATGATTAACGGCGGCCATGAGGCCAGCGCCCAATTGGCATTGGCATCAGCCCTGAAGGATTGGGCGGTCACCAGCAATAAAGCTGGCGCGCCCATGGCGATCCAAAACCGCGCGGTGGGGTTGCTTTTCATCCGCCAGATCGCAAGAACAGCCAGCCCCGCGATCAAAGGGCCAACAACCCCCATTTGGCTGATCAAGAATTCAACACTGCGCGCGGGGGATAACACGGTTTCATCAAGATTGGCGTTATCGCCCAAATGCCCAACCGTGGCGAACCCATTATTCAAATTCCACGCGATATTCGGGGTCAGCACAACAATCGCCCCCAGCAAAAACAGCCCTGCTTTTTTGAATTGAGACGAAGACAGGCCACGGGGTTGGAATTGTCGGCCTTGCCACAACCACCACAGAACAAGCCCCACAAGAAAATAGATCGCGGCGTATTTTGCCATCATCGCCGCCCCCAACATTAAGCCCGCGATAAAGGCGGATTGGGCGGATATGGATGCCCCTTTTGCCATGGGCGCGAGCAATAATGTCGCCACCAGAAGAAAGGTGATCATGGGGCTGTCGGTGGAAATGATAAACCCGCCAATGGCGCTGACAGGAAGGCTGATCCAAATCACCGCCGCCCATCGGCCTATCGAGGCCTGCCCCATGCCGCGGCCAATCATCAGCATGATGATCGCGGTGATGGCTTGGATGATAGGGGCGAAAAACCGAACGCCAAATTCACTTGACCCGAAAATTGATGTCGAAAGCCCGATCAGCCACGCGATCATCGGCGGCTTGGTGAAATACCCCAAATCCGGCGTGGTGCTCCATTGCCAATATTGGGCTTCTTCAATATCCAGCCCCAAAGGCGTGATGGCGATAATCACCAATCGCACCGCCAATAATAAAGCCACGATCCCATAAATCACCATGTCAGCGGCGGGCATAGAGGTTGGGTGGTGATGTTGTGAAATTGGCGATGTCATAGCGGCAGTTATAGCACAGGAAGGCCATGACGGTTAATGCCTCTTGTTGATAAATCCACCCCTTCGGTTTTGCTGACCTTGCTTTGATGGGATGCAATCGGTTAAAACATAAGCGGAGATAAGAAATGACAAGCCCATCAACACTTCCGCATCATCTTGGTGATAATCCGCGCAAGCTCTGGACAGAACTGGCGTCGAAAGCCCTTAAGGTGGACGATCTGGCACCGCTTAACCGCGTCACCGAAGATGGCATCACGATCCAGCCTTTATATTTGGCCGAAGACCGCCCCGAGGTGATCAGCGATGCCGCCTCCGCCCTATCGGCGCAAGGCTGGAAGATGGTGCAATATGTTGAACCTGCCCAAGATGCCGCCACATTAAACCGCGCGATTTTGGATGAATTGGAAGGCGGCGCCAGCGGGATTATCTTCACCGCTGACCAAGATATTGCGCTGATCCCTCAAGCCATGGCCGGGGTTTATCTGGATGCGATTTCTGTTGAATTGAACGCCCCTCAAGACCCGGTTGCCAGCGCCAAGATGCTGACGGCTTTATGGCAAGACCATAATATTGCCCCCGACGATGCAGATGGCGCGATTGGGATGGATGGCATGGCATCACCAGTGCTGACCAAGGCTGAATTCGATGCCGCCGCCTATGGCGTGACCTTAAAGGCGGTGATGGACATTGCCCAAGACTGGCCGCGTCTTTCGGTGGCGAGTGTTGGCGGGGTGAAATGGCATCACTTAGGGCTCACCCCCGCCCAAGAAATGGCCAGCACCATGGCCGAAGTGGTGATGGTTCTGCGCCATGCCGAATCCCAAGGCATTGATCTCGATCAGATGGTTCAATCCATGCGATTTGGATTGGTGTTTGACGCTGATCTTTATCAAGGCTTGGCGAAAGCGCGGGCGTTTAAAACCGTCCTGTTTAAGTTATTGGCGGCCATGGGGGTCAGCCCAGATGTACAATCAAGGCTTGCCCAACAATGCCACGGCATCACCGCCGAAAGAATGTTGAGCCGCTTGGATACCGATACCAATATCTTAAGGAATGGCACGGCGATGCTGGCCGCTTCTTTATCTGGTTTTGGTCATCTCACCGCCATGCCCCATGATTGGCTGACGGGTTCAACCGAACATGGCCGCCGGATCGCGCGGAATATGCACCATCTTTTAGCGGATGAAGGGCAATTGGGGCAGGTCGCTGACCCCGCCCAAGGGTCTTATTTCATGGATCATCTGGCGGCGGAATTGGCGGAAAAATCATGGCAATTCTTCCAAGAGATTGAATCCAATGGCGGTATCGCCGAAGCATGGGGCAAAGGCCTGATCACCGCTTGGGCGGATGAAGCCGTAAAGACCAGGCAATCACGCCTCAATAAAGGTGAAGTGGCAAGCCTTGGGGCAACCCTTCATCCGATCAAAGGGGCTGATTTATCTCCTGTTGTTGAGGGCACGCTCGGGATAAGGGGCGGGCGCAACCGAAGCACAGAAATCTGGGAAGACCTCTACCAGCGCCTCAAGGGGCGGTCATTAAGGTGCCTGTTGTTGGATGTTGGTTTGCCCGATGGGACAAGCCCCCATCAAGGGCAAAGCGCAAGCGGCCAATCGGCCGCGCCTTATAGCCGTTGGTTTGCCGCATCGGGGCTGGACGCCACATTGATGACGGCCGAAGACCTTGCCCATGGGCAATCGATTTTATCATCCGCCAAGCCCGATGTGTTGATCCTTGGCGGGGTTTTGGCCAATGCCATGGCCGAAGACCCAATCCTTGACGATATAAAGCCGCGATTGACCATGGTCTCAACCCCTTTATCGGCGGCTGATGACGATGATTATTATCAGGTGATGGCGCGGATCGCTGATGCCACCGAAGGAGCGTCATGATGAGCCGAATTCCTGATTTTTCCACCCTCAATTGGGCTGATGTCAAATCAAATGCCAAGGCGGAACAAGGGGTTGATGCGCCAACACAACGGCGTTTCCCTGTTCCAGAAGGGTTTGATATGGCCAGCCATTATCCCGCCGCTGATCAAACCGCCAATAGCGCAGGTCTGCCCGGGGTCGCGCCGTTTATTCGCGGGCCGTACCCCACCATGTATGCTTCGCGCCCATGGACCATTCGCCAATACGCGGGGTTTTCAACAGCGGCGGAATCCAATGCTTTTTATCGCCGTAACCTTGCCGCGGGGCAAATGGGGCTGTCGGTTGCTTTTGATCTCGCCACCCACCGCGGCTATGACAGTGATAACCCCCGGGTTTCAGGTGATGTTGGCATGGCCGGGGTTGCGATTGATTCCATCCTTGATATGCGGCAGTTGTTTCAAGGCATCCCCCTTGATCGGATGAGCGTTTCCATGACGATGAATGGCGCGGTCTTGCCGGTCATGGCGCTTTATATCGCCGCCGCCGAAGAACAGGGGGTTTTGCCAGAAAAACTTTCAGGCACAATTCAGAATGATATTCTAAAAGAATTCATGGTGCGGAATACCTATATCTATCCGCCGCGGCCATCATTGCGGATTGTCTCTGATATTTTTGCCTATACGTCTAAACATATGCCGAAGTTCAACTCGATCTCCATTTCCGGCTATCATATGCAGGAAGCGGGGGCGACGGCGGATTTGGAATTGGCTTATACGCTTGCCGATGGGGTGGAATATATCCGCACGGGGATTGAAGCGGGTCTTGATCCTGATGTTTTTGTGCCGCGGCTTTCGTTCTTTTTTGCCATTGGCATGCCGTATTTGATCGAAGTGTCAAAATTGCGGGCGGCGCGGGCGTTGTGGGCTGAATTGCTGCAAAAGGAATTTGGCTTAACCAACCCGAAAGCCTTGATGTTGAGGACGCATTGCCAAACCTCAGGGTGGTCATTGGCGGCCAATGATGTTTACAACAATATCAGCCGTACCTTAATCGAAGCGAGCGCGGCGGTTGGCGGGCAAACCCAATCCCTGCATACCAACGCCTTGGATGAAGCCTTGGGCTTGCCAACCGATTATTCAGCGCGGATTGCCCGCAACACCCAATTGCATCTGGTGCATGAAGCCGGCGCCGCCCATGTCATTGACCCATGGGGCGGGTCAGGGGCGGTGGAAAGCCTGACCCAAGATTTGATCGCGCGGGCAAAATCACATATCGCTGAAGTTGATGAATTGGGCGGTATGGCAAAAGCGATTCAAACCGGCTTGCCCAAGCAACGGATTGAAGAATCCGCCACCCGCATCCAAGCGCAAATTGATAGCGGCAAACGCCGGATTATCGGGGTTAATATCTTCCAGCCTGAACGGCAAGAAGGGCAGGAAGAAGTGGAAATCCTCAGGATTGATAACGCCGATGTGCTGGCCCAACAAAAGGCGAAATTAAAGCAGCTCAAAAAAGACCGGAATGCCCATGAGGTTGAAACCTTATTGGGGCATCTTTCCGATGCGGCGATGGGCGGGCGCAACCTGTTGGACGCGGCAACCCAAGCGGCACGAGCCGGGGCAACCGTGGGGGAAATGTCCGATGCCATGGAACGTGTCTTTAACCGCCATGTCGCCGAAACAAGAGGCGTGCGCGGGGTCTGGAAAGCCGAAATGGCCGGGCTGGAAGACCTTGAGTTAATCGCCGATCGGATCGCAGGATTTGTGGAACAAAAAGGCCGTGCGCCGCGGATTTTAGTCGCCAAAATTGGGCAAGATGGTCACGACCGTGGCCAGAAGGTTGTGGCTTCTGCTTTTGCGGATATTGGCTTTGATGTGGTCACGGGGCCTTTGTTCCAAACCCCAAAAGAAGCGGCGCAATTGGCCATGCTCCATGAGGTTGATGTTATTGGCTTGTCGTCATTGGCGGCGGGGCATCTTTCGCAAGTGCCGCTGTTGAAATCAGAATTAAAACAGTCCGGCGGCGATGACATTGAAGTGATTGTTGGCGGCATTATCCCGCCGGGGGATATTCCTATTTTGGAAAGTCATGGGGTTGGGGCGGTGTTCCCATCAGGGACAATGATCGCCGATGCGGCGATTGATTTGCTGGATATGCTTGGCAAAACCCGCAACACGGCCTAAATCATAAGTCCAAGCCAAATGGATAGCATGAACGAGGATACCATGAGTGTCGCTGAACAGGCCGAAGATATTGTTGCTGAATTTGCATTTTTTGATGATTGGGAAGACCGTTACCAGCATCTGATTGATCTTGGTCGCCGTCTGCCCGCTTTGGATGATCGCTATAAAACTGAGGATTATCGGTTAAGGGGGTGCCAGTCGGTTGTCCATTTCGCCGCCGAATATGACGCGCCGCATATGACCTATCACGCGGGTTCGGACGCGGCGATTGTTCAAGGGTTGATCGCGGTGATGATGCGGGTCTATTCCGGCCAAACACCGCAAGATATTATCGCCACCCCGCCTGATTTTCTTAATGAAATTGGCCTTGATGAACATTTATCGCCAACGCGGAAAAATGGCTTGGCCTCAATGGTGACCGCGATTATGGCATCGGCGCAAAACGCCGCGAAAGATTAATCAACGGCACGTTCCGCCCGTGGGGTGCGGCCATAGGTTTCGCGGTAACATTTCGAGAAATGCGACGCGGAAACAAAACCGCAAGCCAAGGCCACCGACAAAATCGACATACTGGTCTGGCGCAGCAAATGCCGTGCCCGTGCGATCCGAAGGTTCAGGTAATACCGTGTCGGCGTGGTGTGCAGATATTTCCGGAATAACCGTTCCAATTGTCGGGTCGATAGCGCGGTGCGGCGGGCGATTTCTGTTTGCGGAAGCGGGTCTTCTAAATTGGCTTCCATTTCCGCCACAACCGAAAGCAATTTCGGATGGCTGACCCCAAGCCGTGAGCGCAATTCCATCCGTTGGCGGTCATGGGAATCACGGATGCGATCATGGATAAACTGTTCTGAAACAGAAGTGGCCAGGCTGTTGCCATGGGCTTGGGCGATGAGATGCAGCATCATATCAAGCGAGGCGGTGCCGCCAGAACAGGTGACGCGATCGCCATCAATTTCAAACAAATCAGCGGTGACTTCTAAATCAGGAAATTCTTCGATCAGCCCATCATGGTTTTCCCAATGGATGGTGCAGCGGCGGTCTTTGAGCAATCCAGCCATGGCCAGAAGATAGGTGCCGGTGCAAATCGCCCCAATGGCCGCCCCACGGCGTTCCACCAATCGAAGGGCGTTGATCACCTCTTTGGTGGCGTGTTTATGGACATCCAACCCGCCACAGGCAAAAACCATGCGGCAGGATGCCAAATCTTCAAGATCACCATTGGCGGCGACTTCAACGCCATTGCTGGCCATGACGCTTTCGCCATTTTCAGAAGCGATGATCCATTCAAAGAGTTTGCGGTCGCTCATCCGATTGGCGGACCGTAATGGTTCAATGGCGGATGAAAAAGCCAGCATGGAAAAATTACCCACCAACAGAAAGCCGACTTTAAAGATTTCGTTTTCATTGCCCGAGGACAGCAAAACCTTAATGCGATTATCGTCCATTGAACACTCCACAAAACGGGTCTTATCACCACGTATTATTCTTAAAATGACGATATAACGAAAATTATCACCGCTTCCAGCAAAAAAATCAGTGAAATTAGGAAAATTTGTATTTTATGAAGAAACAGCGGGGTTTTGGCGTGTCATGACTAGGATGATGGCGGTATTTTAGGTAGAATCCTTTGAGGAGAGTATCGCCCCATGAATCAAAATATCCGCCATATCAACAGCCTGACCAATCCGGTGATTAAATCGTTGCGGGCGTTGCATGATCGCAAACGGCGCAAAGCTTCCGGTGTTTTTCTGGCGGAAGGGATGCGGATTGTCACCGAAGCGTTTGATCTGGGCTGGGTGGCGGAACATCTGGTGTTTTTAGAAGGCCGTGAGGATGATGCCATGGTGCGGCGGCTGATCAATAAAGCCCAAGCCGATGGCGCGGATATTATCATGGTCAGCGAAGCGGTGCTGTCAAAAGTCAGCCGCAAAGATAACCCGCAAATGGTTTTGGCCAGTTTTTCAGAACGCTGGGCTGATCCCGAGGATGTCTTCACCCGCCCATCGCAAGCACAACAAGAGGGGTTGAATAATGGCGGATGCTGGCTGGCCTTGGACCGTGTCCGTGACCCGGGCAATCTTGGCACGATCTTAAGAACCGCTGATGCCACCCAAGCCGCAGGGGTGGTTTTAATCGGCGATTGTTGTGACGCCTATTCGGTTGAGGCTGTTCG
>CALFYS010000042.1 GCA_937952245.1 uncultured Alphaproteobacteria bacterium
GTTAATCATCAATAAAATTTTGGCGGGGTTTGCCTTGATAAACAGCAATCGCTTCAGGGGCGGCATCATCGGCATTCACCGCGCCCAAGATAATGCCTTTCCGATTTGATTTCGTCCGGCCTTCCAACAATTCTTTTTTGGATAAAGTCGTTCGTTGCGATGGCCGCATCGCCCATTCATGCAGCAAGGCATAACAGTCATCTACCACCGCGGCATATTGCGGATCGCGCCCTAAATCGCGCAATTCATCAGGGTCATTTTCCAGATCAAACAGCATCGGCGGGAAGCCGCCTTCGGCATGGATTAATTTCCAAGATGGCGTCGCCACCATATAAAGCCGGGCATCATCGGGGCTGACATCCAATCGGGTGGCCATTTGCGACATAGAATAATCATATTCACTGATGGCATAGCGCCGCCAATCTTGCGGGTTGTCGCCCCGGATCCATGGCAACAGTGATCGGCCTTCCACCATCTCATCTGGAAGATCACCGCCGGCGGTATCAATAAACGTGGCGGCAAGGTCAATGGCTTCCACCAATTCGTTATTGACACTGCCTCTTGTTTTATCAGCTTCTGGGGATGGGTCATAGACAATCAACGGCACTTTAACCGAAGGGGCATGGAACAGGTCTTTTTCCCCCAACCAATGATCGCCCATGTAATCACCATGATCAGACGTGATGACAATCATGGTGCTGTCCATTTGCCCGCTGTCTTCAAGATATTGGAACAAGACCCCCATTTGGTCATCAATCTGTTTGATCAGACCCATATAGGCGCTGAGGGTGGTGTTGCGGACATCATCACGCTGAAAAGCCTGACCGATTTTATTGTTGGCAAAGGCCGCGTAAATAGGGTTTGGGTCTTTTAATTCATCGTCATGCCGCACCACGGGCAGGAAATCACCTTCCCCATACATCTGGTGATACGGCGCGGGCACAATATAAGGCCAATGCGGCTTGATATAAGAAAGATGGCAAAGCCATGGGCGATCATTTGATGCGGCGGTGTTGTTTGCCCGCAAGCGGCTGTCCATAAATTTAATCGCCTCTTGGGTCAGCCAAGGTGTTTCCGAATCTTCTTCGCGAATATTGGCGGGGTATTTGGCATTGGCGTAAAGCCAGCCGGACGCGATCTGGCCATCATCATCAATGCCTGAATTGGCGTAATCATGCCAAGGGTTATCGCTGTCATACCCTTTTTGTTCAAGATAATGCTGATAGGGCGACGGTTTATCATCATACCAGCCATCAGGACCACTGCCCCAAAGCCCATCATCGCGGGTAATGACATCAAAGCCGCATTCGGAAACCCGCGCCCCAATGACGCTTTCGGGGGTCAGCCCCAATCGAGCCATGCCTTTGGCATCGACCTTCATATGGGTTTTGCCAATCAAATACGCGTCCATGCCGCGCTCACGCAAATGATCACCCAACGTCACTTCACCAACCTTCAGGGGAATATTGTTCCACGCCGCGCCATGACTGCTGACATAGCGGCCTGTGTAAAATGACATCCGCGACGCGCCACACACCGGGGATTGCACATAGCATTGTGAAAATCGCACTGATCGTTGCGCCAAGCGGTCAATATGCGGGGTATGCAAATGCGGATGCCCCGTGCAGCTGAGGTAATCAAACCTGAGCTGGTCAAACATGATGAATAAAATGTTTTTGGGCGGCTGTTGCGATGACATCAAGAAGGCTTTCATTAAATATTCTCAATAAGTTTAATCTTAGCCCCATCAATTGGCAATAAAAGGGGATTGGCAAATTCTCAGGCCATGATTTGATGCCGTGTCTTATCACTTGTTTCATCCCCCCCATACCGATACCATAAGGCCAACATCATAAGACCAAAGACATCAGGCGACCATCCATCACGATGCCCAACAATCCCGCGCTCATCATTGAAAACGCTGCCCTTGGTTTTGGGGATACGCTGTTGTTCAAGCCTCTGTCCCTTAACATCAATAAAGGCGAGGTGGCGTTATTGATGGCGCCAAGCGGGGCGGGAAAATCCACCTTGCTCAGCTGGATTTGCGGGATACCTGACCCTGAATTAAAGGCGAGCGGGTCTATTACGCTCAACGGCCGGACGCTGAACGGTTTGCCACCGGAGGCGCGCCGCATCGGGATTATGTTTCAAGACCCGCTGATGTTTCCCCATTTGACGGTGGCGGGCAATCTGGCTTTTGGCATGAAACCAGGCGGCAATCGCAAAGAGATTATCGATCATCAATTGGAACGAATTGGCCTTGCGGGGATGGCCGACCGTGACCCTTTAACCTTATCAGGGGGGCAAAAAGCACGGCTGGCCTTAATGCGCTGTTTGATGGCTGAACCTGATGCTTTATTGCTGGATGAACCGTTTTCAGGGCTGGATGATGACACGCGTGATATGTTTTCAGCCCTTGTTCATCAAGAGATTTCCAGCCGCAACCTGCCTGTTTTGATGGTCAGCCATGACCCAAGAGACCGTGATCAATCGGGGGTGGCGCCTGTCTATTTGGAAGCGTTGGATTAACCTCCAAAAATGCGAAAACAAAGGCAAAGCAAGGCCATCTTAAGGCTAAGGTTTCGCCCAACCCCCCTATATGTTAAAATGCTTTAATGGTTGATTTTAAACAATGATGCACCATATGGTGCTTGAGTATATTTTATTGAAGGCGGCGTAAGCCGAAAATACCATGACCCCCAATGATCAGAATAAAATCAATGAACCTGTTTCATCTGATTCAGCCAGCCCTGCCGACGTCAATCGCCCGACCCGTGAGGAAGCCGAAGCCGCGGTTCGGACGCTGATTGAATGGACAGGGGACAACCCTGATCGTGAAGGTCTTGTGGATACGCCTGCCCGCGTCATCCGGTCTTATGATGAATTTTTTGCTGGCTATCAAGAAGATGCCGCTGAAATGCTGGCCCGTACTTTTGAAGAAGTCGATGGCTATGACGATATGGTTCTGTTGAAGAATATTCGCGTTGAATCCTATTGTGAGCATCATATTGTGCCTATTCTTGGAACCGCTTCCATCGCCTATTTCCCTGATCGGAAAGTTGTGGGGATTTCCAAATTGGCGCGGGTGATTGATATTTTCGCCAAACGCCTGCAAACCCAAGAAACCATGACCGCGCAAATCGCTGAAACCATCCAGACGATTTTAGAACCTAAAGGCGTGGCATTGATTGTCGATGCCCAGCATCAATGCATGACAACCCGCGGCGTGCGGAAACCTGGTGTCAGCATGGTGACAACACGCTTCACCGGTATCTTTGCGGATGACCCCCAGTTGCAAACACGTTTCCTGACACAAGTGCAGTAACCCCAAAACTGGACAAAACAAGCCTTTTCAGCCTATAAATAAGTTCCTTGAGACCACTTGGGTAAAGGCATGCTGCTCAGCCCTGTTTTTCATATCCTTGGCCTGTTGCTGTCGTTATTGGCTGGTGCAATGGTAATCCCTGCGATTGTCGATTACACCATGGGCTATGACGATTGGACGGCGTTTCTTGCCGCCAGCGCCATCACGTTATTTTTTGGCTTTGGCCTGTTGCTTTCAACGCGCTTGCGCGCCGATGAACACCTTGGCTTGCGGCAAGCGTTTTTATTAACCAACGCCGCGTGGATTTTGATCGGTCTTTTTGGGGCTTTGCCTTTTCTATTGGCGGATACCGGCATGGGGTTGACCAACGCTGTCTTTGAATCCATTTCCGGCATCACCACCACAGGATCAACCGTGATCCCTGTCATTGAAGCCATGTCGCCGGGGGTATTGGTCTGGCGGGCGCTGTTGCAATGGCTTGGCGGTATTGGGATTATTGTCATGGCCTTGGCGGTTCTGCCGATGTTGAGCGTTGGCGGGATGCAGTTGTTTAAAACAGAATCCTATGAAACCCCTGATAAAGTTGTCCCTCGCGCCGCTGAATTGGCGGGCGGCATTAGCCTTGTTTATGGCGGGCTGACCTTGCTGTGGAGCTTGATGTTATATAGCGCGGGTCTGCCGTTCTTTGATGCCATCACCCATGCCATGACAACCTTGGCCACCGGCGGGTTTTCCACCCGCACCATGTCCATCGGTGCTTTTGATAACGCCTATGTCGAATGGGTGATTATCATCGGCATGATTGTCGGCAGTTTGCCTTTTGCCCATTATCTGGCCATCACCCGTGGCGGCTGGTCACGCCTGACAAAAGACCCGCAAGTCCGCTGGTTTTTCGCCTTGCTGACATTAATCGCGGTGTTGATCACATGGCAATTGATGTTAAGCCATGAGTTGAGATTATCGGAATCCATCCGGCTTTCGGTGTTCAATACCGTCTCCATGATCACCGGAACAGGATATGGCAGTGCTGATTTTGGCGCATGGGGCGGCAGCGCCACGGTCTTATTATTGATGTGTATGTTTATCGGCGGCTGCGCGGGCTCCACCACTTGCGGGATTAAAATGTTCCGCTTTCAGGTCTTGGCCGCCAATGCCCGCATTCAGCTGTCGCGCTTGTTGCGACCGCACGCGGTGGTGATCGCCTATTACAATAAACGCGCGATCCCCGAGACGGTGATCGACGCGGTGATGGGATTCTTTTATCTCTATATTCTCTGTTTTGTGGTCGTCGCCGCTTTATTGGGGCTGACGGGTCTTGACCTTGAAACAGCGCTGTCAGGGGCGGCAACATCCATCAGTAATGTCGGCCCCGGGCTTGGCGATACGATTGGCCCCGCCGGTAATTTTGACAGCCTGTCTATCATGGCGAAATGGGTGTTGTGTGCGGCGATGGTCATTGGCCGATTGGAATTATTCACCGTCTTGGTGATGCTGGCCCCAGGGTTCTGGCGCCGCTAAGCCAACACCCCTTCAGTCCACCCCTACATCAAGGGCCAGCCATTTGATGACGCTGAGCGCAATTGCCGGCGGAACTCTTGGTCAAACCGCCCCAAAGCTTCATGAACAACCCTGAGCCGAATGCCATCAGCATCCGCGGGCGAGGTGTTATCAGCGATTGAGGATTGCGCTTCACTTTCGACCGTCAACACAGCAGAACGATTGTTTTCAGGATGGCTGAAACTGAAAATGCCTTCAAATTTCACCGCCACCAACAACCGCTGTTCATTGGTAAAGAGCGCTTTTAGACCCGCATCATTTTGGATGTCACGTTCGGTCATTTCAGCCTTGGTGATGGTGACCAGCAAATTGCCGCGATCATCCATCGGCAATAATTTCCCGCCGACCCAATCGGTGAGCTGGCTTGCGGGGGATGGATTAAAACTCTGGTCAATGTAAATCGCGTCCGATGGCGTGCTGTATTCATTGATCACATCAATGGCGGCAACCCCAAGGTTAATCACGTCACCGGGCTTGGTGAGTGTTGGAAGCGGCGACGAGTTTGTCTGGCAAGCCGACAACACCATGGGCAACGACAATGGCAGGATTAAACTTGCGGCGGCTTGATTGATCACCTTTCGGCGGGACAGTAATTTCGGCAAAGACGGGGATGAGCGGGATTGATCCAAAACGTGCTGATCGTGTTCAGGCTTCATCTTCATGGTCATATCTTGCCTCCATCAGATTTTGATATGGTGTTCCTTTTTGCAAAATTCACAAGAAACAGTGATTTTTTTATCGTCATCAGCCAGATCAATTTTTTCGGCTTCTTCCAATCCATCCAGCATCCGCTCCACCCGTTCCGGTGAACAGCGGCATTCATCCATCATATTTTTAAACGGCAATACGGCAACATTAAGTTCTTGGAACAACCGCCGCAATAACTCTTCTGGGCTAATATTAGGGTCTGTTAATTCTTCACGGGTGCAGGTCGCCATCAAGGTGCAGGCTGTATGCCAAATATCATCTTCTTCATCGGTGAAGGGTTTCGGCTCATTATTCCCGCCCGTTTCAGGAATCCGTTGCAGCATCAATGCCGCGGCGTGCCAACCGCCATTGGCATCAGGTTTAGCGGCCAATAATAACGCCGTGTCGAGCTGTTCTGAATTGTAGAAATACCGCATGGCCACCGCGTTCAGGTCAGGTTCTTCTATTGGAACAATCCCTTGGTAACGGCCATTTTCCCCTTGATCGACGGTAAAAGCGAGATAGCCTGTCCCCATCAATTTGATCAAAGCCGCGGGCGCGCCCAAAGGTTCTTCCCCGTCAAAGTCTTCGGTGACCTGGGCATAAGCCCTGACCGCGCCGGCTGATGTGACATCCGCAAATAATGTTGAGATACCAGCATTGCCGCTGGCTTGCAGGGTGAAGATGCCATCAAAATCCATGGTGCTGGAAAGGCAAGCCGCCAAGGCGATTGATTCCGCCGACAGTTCAGCGGCGGCAAGCGGATAATTATGCCGTGCCAGAATAGAACTGGCGATGCCATCAACCCGCGCCAAACGCCCCCTTAACGAGGCTTTTCGCCCGCCGGAATCCATCAAGAATGGCAAGACGCCATTTTGCATTTCAGAAGCGCCTTCAGAAGCAATCGTCGCTGTCATGATCAAACCCTTTGGACAACAAAACTAATTTTTAAAGCAATAGGCCATGATGGCTTTTTGAACATGGAGCCTGTTATTGGCTTCCTGCCAGATCACCGATTGCGGGCCATCAACCACATCGGCGCTGGCCTCCTGACCACGGTAAACCGGCAGGCAATGCATAAAGACCGCATCATCTTTCGCCTGATCCATCAACTGCTGATTGATCTGATAGGGGCGGAGTAAATCTTGCCGATCACCACTATTGCTATAGCCCCCCGGCATCCCCATGGAAGACCATGTATCGGTGACCATCACATCAGCGTCTTTTGCCGCGGTCTCTGGGTCTGCCGTCATGGTGATATTGGGGTGCTCTATTAAATCCGCCAGATCATCATCCGGCGCAAGGGCAGGCGGCACCGCAAGATCAAGATGGAAATTCATCCGAACAGCAGCTTCGATCCAGCTGACCGCAACGTTATTGCCATCACCAAACCACGCGACTTTCAACGCGCTAAAGTCATGGTCAGGGGCTTTCAGTTCAGCCATGGTCATGACATCGGCCATCACCTGACAGGGGTGGCTGCGGTCGGTCAAGCCGTTGATCACAGGGATGGTGGCAAATTTCGCCAATTCCGTGATGATCTCATGGCGTGAGGTGCGGATCATAATCGCATCGACATAGCCGGAAAGCACCCGAGCGGTATCAGCGACAGTTTCGCCCCGCCCCAATTGCATTTCTTCTGACCGCAAGACCAGCGGGGTTGCCCCCAATTGCTGTATCCCCACTTCAAATGAAACCCGTGTGCGGGTCGACGGCTTTTCAAAAATCATCGCCACTGTTTTGCCGGCCAGAATATCGCCATGGGGTTTTGCCCCTGATTTCATGGCATCGGCATCGGCTAGAATTTCCTTTAAGACATTGCCGTCAAAATCAGCAAGGTCAATAAAATGGCTGGTCATGATTTTGCTTTCATTTCATCCATGGTGGTTTTCAGCACATCCAACACCAAGGCGATTTCATCGCGCGACAAGGTTAATGGCGGCAGGAGGCGCACCGTATTCTCTGAGGCGGGAACAGTCAAGATATGCTTTGCCCGTAACGCCGCCACCACATCCAACGCGGCAATATCATCATTAAAGACCAAGCCTTGCAAAAACCCATTGCCGCGGCGGCAGAATAATTTGCAATCATGAGAGATGGCATCAACACCATCGGCCAGCATTTTTGCCCGCGCCCTGACATCGGCCATAAAACCATCGGATTCCAGCACGTCAAGAACCGCGTGGGCGGCGGCCATCGCCAAGGGATTGCCGCCAAAGGTTGAACCATGGCTGCCCGGCGTCATGGCGGCGGCCACCGCTTCAGTCGTCAAAACCGCGCCAATCGGAAAACCACCCGCCAAGCCTTTGGCCATGGCGACAATATCAGGGGTGAAGCCGTTTTCTTCATAGGAGAATATATATCCTGACCGCCCGACCCCGATCTGAACTTCATCGGCGATCAGCAAACATCCGAATTCAGACGTGACATCCCGCAAATCAGAAAAGAAGCGTTCCGGCAATGGTTTTGCCCCGCCTTCGCCTTGAACCGATTCAACCATCACCGCGGCGATTTTCGGATCACCTGTCTCAGCATCCGCCGCCAGCTGATCACGCAGGGCGTTCATATTGCCGAAAGGAAAATGCCCAAACCCATCAGGCATAGGGCCAAAACCTTCACGGAATACAGGCCGATCCGTCGCCGCCAGCATCGCAATGGTGCGGCCATGAAACGCGCCTTCGGAACAAAGAATATGATGCCGTGATGTCTCACCTCGCGCGTGCATGGCACGGCGCGCCATTTTGACAGCGGCTTCTGTCGCTTCCGCCCCTGAATTACAGAAAAACGCTTTATCCAGGCCTGAAAGCTGGCATAGCCGTTCCGCCAAACGCTGTTGTTCAGGAATGTGATAAAGGTTGGAGACGTGCCAAAGCTTATCGGCTTGCGCTTTTAGGGCTTCGACCAAATGCGGGTGGCCATGACCAAGGGTGTTGACCGCGATCCCCGCCGCGCAATCAAGATAGCGCGTGCCGTCTTCTGTCACCAGAAAACTGCCATCACCGTGATCAAAGGCCAGATCAATCCGGCCGTAATTTCCCATGACTGCTGTTGACATCGTATTACTCTTTTTCTGGCGGCAAGAAATGTTTGGCCAATTGCAACCCTTGCGCCTGATAATTAGACCCTGACCCCGAAGACCCGTAAAGCACTTCTGGGGTTTCTGATAACGGTTCATAGACCAAACGGCAAACCGTTTGGCCTTCTTCGATCAAGAACGGCACATCATGGGAACGGACTTCTAACACCGCCCTTGTTGTTCCTGCCCCTAATTGCGCCATGCCAAAGCCGGGGTCAAAGAACCCCGCGTAATGGGCGCGAAACTCACCCACTCTTGTGTCATAGGCGCTCATCTCAGCGGCATAATTTTGCGGAACAGTGACGCATTCACGGCTGACCAAAATATAAAATTCATCAGGGTTCAGAACCAAGCCGCCGCCGCTTAAATCGCTTGTGGTGACTTTTTCCCAATACGCCGCCACGGGATAGGTTTTAGGCCGATCAACATCAATCATGCCGGCGTGTTTGCGCGCCCGCCAGCCGATTAACCCGGGCAAATCAGGGTTCGCTTGTCCGGAAAGATCAACGCTCAACGGCACGCCATCACGAATATCAGCGCCATTCAAACCGCCGCCATGCACAAGGCCAATCTCATCCTGCAGCCGCTGCATATCCGTATCATCAATTTTTGAAGCCCCTTGCCGAAAGCGTAATTGCGAAAGACGTGAACCCCGCCGCACCAAAATAGAAAATGTCCGTGGGGAAATTTCAGCATAAAGCGGGCCTTGATACCCCGGGGCGGCGCTTTCAAATTCAGTCGCGCCATCGGTGATCATGCGGGTAAACACATCAAGCCGGCCAGTGGAGCTTTTCGGATTGGCAAACCCAGAAAGACCTTCGGGCAGGTTCAGGCTTTCTTCCAATTCAGCAATATAAACACAGCCTTTTTCCAACACCGCGTCGCGGGTCAGATCAATTTCATGCATGGCGATTGTTTCCAATTTTTCCGCAACACTGACCCCATGGCCGGGCAGAAATGACGCGCGAATCCGCCACACACGCTTGCCCAATCTTAAATCAAGGGAAGCGGGCTGAATTTGCCCATCAAGAGGCGGCGACGCCAAATTGATCACCCCATGTTCAATGGCGTGGGCAATTTGCTTGCTGGAAAGAATCCCATCGGGGAATGAAACGAAACTGGCCTTAGTCATGCTTTAAGTTTGTATCCTTTTTTCAATACCAGCCAACAAATTACACCAAGCAGCACCGAAATGCCCAATAAAATTAACGCCGCGTAAAATGGCGGGAATGATGCTTGGCCAATTGTGGCATATCGGTAGCCATCAATCATGTGAAAAACAGGGTTGTATAAGGCTAAAACATCAAAAGGTTCGGGCAATTGTTCAATGGCATAGAATGTCCCTGATAAAAATACCATAGGCTGAACAACAAAATTCGTGATCGTGGCCAGATTATCAAATTTATCCGCCCAGATCCCGGTCAAAAGACCAGCCAGCGCCATGACGGTTGACCCAAGGATTAAAAACACCAACGCCGTCAACGGATATAAAGGAAAGCCAGCCGACCCCAAAACCGCAAGGGTGGTGGCGGTAATGCAGGCCACCATCAACCCACGGGTGACGCCCGCCGCCACCATAGCGGTCATCACTTCAAGGGGGCCTAAGGGCGGCATGGTAATATCAACAATATTGCCTTGGACTTTGCCGATCACCATCGAGGTTGAGGTATTGGCGAAAGCATTTTGCAACACCCCCATCATGACCAAGCCCGGCCCAAGAAAAACAACATAATCAATGCCGCCGGTCTCGGTGATGCGATCACCAACCGCAACAGCGAATACAGCCATGAATAAAGCCGCGGTTGTCATCGGGGCGGCAACCGTCTGGCCAAGGATTTTTAAAAACCGCATGACCTCACGTTTATAGAGCGTCCATGTGCCAATCGTATTGATCAGGCCAATTTGAACAGGACGTATCTGGGGGCGGGTTGAGGACATGGCATAACTCTCTTGATCATCTTCCTAAGAGATAGGCTTTCACGCCCTAATCTGCAAGACCATCTTAGAGCCATGGAATAACCCGATTATTTTGTGTTATCGTTATGCCATGCGAGACGATAGCAAAATATTAAAGCGGCTGGAAAACAAAGCCCTGCATTATCTGGGCCGTTATGCCAGCACTGAACGGCGGCTGAAAGATGTCTTGGGGCGGTTTGCCAAGCGTAAAATGCCCGATGAAGACCCCATCCGCATGGCGAAACTGATTGATGATATGGTCACATCCTGCCGCGAAAAAGGCTATGTAAACGACCAGACGTTTGCCGACCAAAAAACAGCCTCTTTGCGCCGCCAAGGCTCATCGCGATTACAGATCAAAAGAAAGCTTTATGAACGCGGGGTTGCTGATGATGTCATCACCCAAGCGATCAGCGATTATGACGATGATCATGACCATGATGTTGAAATTGAATCAGCCTTAATCTATGCCCGCAAACGGCGGCTGGGGCCTTACCGCAAACCGCCTATTGGCCAAACAGAAATGAAAGACGGATGGCGCGATCGCCATTACGCCAGCCTTGCCCGTGCTGGTTATAGCGCCAAAACCGTGGGGATTATCATGGCGCTTGATGACAGTGATGCCGCCGAAGCCTTGTTGGACGAAGGCTATTTTGGCTGATGGGCTAAAGGCACTAGAAAAATGCACCGATATGGTTAAACTGCCATGTAGTTGCTTATACACAGACAAAATCAACATGAATTGAGGGGGATATAATGTCTGATGAAATGATTTTTCCACCAAGTGATGCGGTTGTTAAAAACGCGCTTATTGATAACGCTGGCTACCAGAAAATGTATGATGCTTCTGTTGCTGACCCTGAAGCGTTCTGGGCTGAACACGGCAAGCGCATTGATTGGATGAAACCTTACACCAAGGTTGAAAACGTATCCTATGACGCCAAAGATTTGAGCATCAAATGGTATGAAGATGGCACGCTTAACGCCGCCGCCAATTGCCTTGACCGTCACCTTGCTGAACGTGGCGATCAGACGGCGATTATCTTTGAAGGTGATGAGCCTTCGGACAGCCGCCATATCACTTATCGTGAGCTGCATGAAGAGGTTTCAAAATTCGCCAATGTCTTAAAAGCGCGCGGTGTCAAAAAAGGCGATCGCGTCACCATCTATATGCCGATGATCCCAGAAGCGGCGGTGGCAATGTTGGCGACTGCAAGAATTGGCGCAATCCATTCGGTCGTGTTTGGCGGATTTTCCCCCGACGCCTTAGCCGGCCGTATTATTGACTGTGACAGTTCGGTTGTCATTACCGCTGATGAAGGCGTGCGCGGTGGCCGCGGCATCCCGCTGAAAGCCAATACCGACGCCGCCCTTGAAAACTGCCCTATGTGCAAAACATCAATTGTTGTTCGCCGCACAGGGGGGGACATCAACTGGGTTGAGGGCCGTGATTTCTGGTATCATGAAGAGATGGCCAAAGCTTCCAGCGATTGCCCACCTGCTGAAATGAACGCCGAAGACCCGTTGTTTATCCTCTACACCTCAGGGTCAACAGGCAAACCGAAAGGCGTTATGCACACCACTGGCGGCTATATGGTATACGCCTCCATGACCCATCAATATGTTTTTGATTATCAAGATGGTGATGTCTATTGGTGTACCGCTGATGTTGGTTGGGTGACTGGCCATTCCTATATCATCTATGGGCCTTTGGCGAACGGGGCCACAACCCTGATGTTTGAAGGCGTGCCGACCTATCCTGATGCCAGCCGTTTTTGGCAGGTTGTTGAAAAACATAAAGTCAGCATTTTCTACACCGCCCCCACCGCCATCAGGGCGTTGATGCGCGAAGGTGATGATCCGGTGAAGAAAACGGATCGGTCATCATTGCGGTTGTTGGGTTCCGTGGGTGAGCCGATTAACCCTGAAGCATGGCTTTGGTATCACAATATTGTCGGTGATGGCCGTTGCCCGATTGTTGATACGTGGTGGCAAACCGAAACAGGCGGGATCATGATCACGCCATTGCCCGGGGCTACCGCCGCGAAACCCGGTTCAGCAACCCGTCCCTTCTTCGGGATTCAGCCTGTTCTGGTCGATGGTGATAACAATATCATTGATGGCGCGGCTGATGGTAACCTTTGTATCAATCGGTCATGGCCGGGCCAGATGCGGACGGTTTATGGTGACCATGAACGGTTCATCCAAACCTATTTCACCACTTTCCCTGGCCGCTATTTCACCGGTGATGGTTGCCGCCGTGATGACGATGGCTATTACTGGATCACCGGCCGTGTTGATGATGTGATCAATGTTTCTGGTCACCGCATGGGAACCGCGGAAGTTGAATCCGCCTTGGTGGCGCATCCAAAAGTGGCGGAAGCCGCGGTGGTAGGCTACCCCCATGACATCAAAGGCCAAGGGATTTACGCCTATGTGACCTTGGTCATGGGTGAAGAGCCTAGCGATGAATTGCACGCGGAATTGCGGCAGTGGGTTCGCAAAGAAATCGGCCCGATCGCAACGCCTGATCTGTTGCAATGGGCGCCCGGCCTTCCCAAAACACGGTCAGGTAAAATCATGCGGCGTATTCTGCGGAAAGTCGCGGCTGATGATTTTGCCGAGCTGGGCGACACATCAACGCTGGCTGATCCCGGGGTTGTTGATGACCTGATCGAAAACCGCCAAAACCGCGGTTAATCCATTCCATCGCCTCCCCCCACCTGATGCGTTCTGGTGGGGGTTTTTTATGGCCGGATTATTCCGGCACAATCCCCAGTTCAATAGCACGGCAGACGGCGTGGGTTCGGTTCTTTGCGCCCAATTTACCGCGCAAGCTTTTCAGGTGATGTTTCACCGTCACTTCTGAAAGCCCATGTTTGCGGGCAATTTCTTTATTCGATTTTCCCGCCAATAGCCCCGCCAGCATATCTTGTTCGCGGCCACCACCGCCACCACAAGCAGAAACCAGACCGGTGATGCTGATGACCATGAATTTTTGAAAAGATGACTTAAACCGAAAACGAAAACAAACCATGACAACACTGACCCTTTCAAAGAAGGATAGTGTTAATAATTTGTTAATAATTTAATATGACCTGCTCTGGTCAGTTGATGCCATGCAAAAGCATCAGTGGTGACCTAGAATACCAACCCCTAAAGGATGACGATCAGCACCACAAGGGCGGTTAAAGCGGCAAGTCCTTGCTGTATTAAAGTCTTTGTTCGGTCATTGCGAATCAATCCCATGAGCCTGTCGCCCGCAAGGCACCAAAAAGAATGGGCGCATAACTGAACGCATAGGAATGTCCCGCTGATGATCACCACCCGCCATAACGGGTCTTCTATTTGCCCGCCGTAATCCGCCCAAGCGATGGTCATCATCGCCCATGCTTTCGGGTTGAGCGGATGAACAATCACCCCTGCCAAAAACCCCGGGGCTTTCGATAAATCAGCAGAATCCCCCAAAGGTTGCCGTGCCATCTGCACGCTGAGGTAGATCACATAGACCGCCGAGATATATTTCAGCCCGTCCAAAATAATGGGGTAGGTTTCCAGCACATCATAAACGCCGAACCCCATCATCAGATTCAGCATTAATTTGCCAAAGGTGATGCCCAATAAAAAAGGGATGGCGCGGCTGAACCCAAAACTCGCGCCTGCTGTCATCAAGACCATATTGGCGGGGCCAGGCGTGCCGACCATCACCACCACAAATAAAAATAACGGAAGAAGATCAGCCATCATCAAATCAAATCAACATGGCGGAACAAACCACCACCAATACAGCCCCAATCCATGCGCCAATCGGCGGGATCAATCGGGTTTTTGCCCAAACAAAAGGCAGCATCATAAGTGGTGATGTCGCGGATAAAATCGACACCACCGCAACCGAGCCTGTCTCCAGTGCTTTCAGCAATAACGCCATGCCAAAGGCCATCCCAAAAAATCCATTGCCCAGAATATGAACCCATAAGCCCCGGTCAGGCCAAAATACCTTGGGCCAGCGGCCATTGATTTTTTCTATCGGCAGGATGGCCCAAAACACAACCACCGCAACAATGACGCGGAAGAACCCCGCCACCGCCGGATCCATCCCGCCTTCCATGACCGGACGCATGAGCATCACGCCAATGGCTTGCCCCAAAGCGGCGAGCAAACCAAAGATAATCCCAATCCATAAAGGCGGGGTGATGTCTTCCCAAATATGCGCCAGATCACGGCGCTTGCCATAAATCACCGCCAGCACGATACCGCCAAAACCAAGGGCGATGGCGAGAATCATTTTCGGCGACAAGGCTTCGGATAAAAACACCCAGCCCAAAATCGCGGCAATAGGCGCATTGGCGGCAAATAAAATACCCGTGCGGCGAGGCCCCAGCCGCTGCATGGTTTTGAACAAGAAGTAATCACCGCCCGCCGCGCCAATCAATCCGCTGAAAAAAATCAGCCAAAAATCACGGCTTTCTATGGTGATGGTTTTGCCCGCGATCAAACAATAGCCCAATAAAAAGACCATGCTGACAACCATACGGATGCGATTGAACTGAACAGAACCTAAAGTCACCGCGGGTTTATGGCCAAAGACCCCCGCCAATGTCCAACTGAATGCCGCCGCTAATGCCAGAAAAACAGAAAGATCAGCGGTCATCAAACCGCCGCCAGCGCCGCGGATAAATCCGCGATTAAATCATCGGGATGTTCAAGCCCCACCGACAGTCTGATAAAGCCATCGGTGATCCCCATCTCCGCCCGCTCTTCTTGTGTCAGCGACGAATGGGTGGTGGTTGCCGGATGGCAGGCCAATGATTTTGAATCCCCAAGGTTGTTGGAAATATCAATCAGACCAAGGCTATTTAAAAACTGAAAGGCTTGCGCCTGCCCGCCTTTGACGGCGAATGAGATAATTGTCCCACCATGGCGCATCTGCTGTTGCGCCAGCTCATACTGCGGATGGGAGGGATGATGGGGATAGCGCATATCGACAATCGAAGGATGCGCATCCAAAAACGCCGCGACCGCCATGCAGGTTTCAGCTTGACGGTTGATCCGCAACGCCATGCTATCGAGCGATTTCAAGATCACCCAAGCGTTAAAACTGCTGATGGCTGGGCCTGTTTGCCGATAGAATTTCAACATATCGCCATGGATCAGCTCTTCTGACCCTAAGAGCGCCCCCGCCAGCACCCGGCCATGGCCATCGTGATGTTTGGTCAGGGAATACATCACCAAATCAGCGCCCAATTCTAATGGCGATTGCCCTGTTTGTGTGGCGAAAACATTATCAACCACCACCATGGCGCCCGCGTTATGCGCCAATTTTGCCACGGCGGGAATATCAACAAGGTCAAGCATCGGGTTGGATGGCGATTCTAAAAACACCATATCGGCGCCATCGGCCAAGGCCGCTTCCCAAGCGTTAAGGTCCGTGCCATCAACAAAGACACGTTCAATCCCCCATTTCGGGAGGATTTGGTCAATCACCGCGTAACACGCCCCAAACAAAGCACGGCTGGCGACAATTTTATCGCCTGATTTTAACTGGCTGGCCACCGCCATAAACATCGCGCCCATGCCTGTCCCCATGCAAAGGCAAGCTTCCGCGCCTTCAAGGGCGGCCAAACGGTTTTGCAACATGGTGACGCTTGGGTTGCCATAGCGGGAATAGACATAGCGATCCAATTCACCATCAAAAGCGGCGGCGGCTTCTTCGGCGGTGTCATAGACATAACCTGAATTCAAGTACAGCGCTTCAGAAGTTTCCTGAAAGGATGATCTTTCCAGCCCGCCACGAACAGCGAGGGTTTCTTTATGCCATTGTTTTTTCGTCATTCTTAGGGCTTTCTTCGTCTAGAAAACTAGTCCTAAGGCCTTGGCGCGTGTTTAGCAAGAATTCTTTGCAAGGTGCGGCGGTGCAATTTCAGCCGCCGTGCGGTTTCTGAAACATTACGGCCACATTGTTCATAAACACGTTGAATATGTTCCCAGCGGACGCGATCTGCTGACATGGGGTCTTCCGGTGGTGGCGGAATATCATCACCTTGTTGCAATAACGTGGCGGCAATGGCATCAGGGTCTGCTGGTTTTGGCAGGTAATCAACCGCCCCTGCTTTAACCGCGGCAACGGCGGTGGCGATATTGCCAAAGCCTGTCAGCATCACAATCCGGCAGTTGGGCTGCTTTTCATGGAGACTGCTGGCAATTTCCAGCCCATTGCCATCTTCCAATTTCATATCAAGAACCGCATGGGTCAGGGCTTGCTGATCAATGATCTGGTTTGCGGTTTCAACACCATCAGCATCAAACACGGTAAAGCCGCGCCGTTCCATCACCCGCGCCAGACGGCCGCGCAATGGCGCATCATCATCAACGATTAATAATTTCATCTGTTCAGAAGACATGAAACAACCCTGACGTTAGTGGTTACCTTCTTTAATATATACAGCCGCAAACGCTAATCAAGCCATCGTCATCTTTGGTCATGATGTGCGGTTGCCTTTAATCCCTAAACTGTCAATTTCTTGCCGCGGCCAAATCACCGTCACTTGCGCGCCTTTGCCGCCTTTTTTATTGACCAATTTCAATTTCCCGCCGTTGTTTTCGATCATGGTTTTGGCAATGAAAACCCCCAGCCCCATATGCCCCTCATCACCGGAACGACTGCTGTTATACGGCTCCCCTAAACGGGAAAGAATAGCCGATTGAAACCCCGGGCCATCATCTTGGATTAAGACTGAGATGTTGTGATCATCCCAAGTGACGGTAATCTCAACCTTTGATTTGGCAAATTGAGCGGCGTTATCAATCAATGTTTCCAGCGGATGCAGCAAATCAGGTCGCCACATCACTTCCGGTTGCTGGCTGTTGTCTTGGCCGTTCACCGCCAGCGAAATAATGGATTTAATATCGGCAAAACGTTCATCAATCAGGTTGTTAAACAAGGCTTTGATTGGCATCGGGTCATCTGTTTCACTGCCCAAGGAAACCGCGTCATGATTCAATTCTGCTAGAATTTCACGGCAACGGTCGGTTTCTGATTGCAACAGATTCAAATCTTCTTTGATCAGATCAAAATCTTTCTTCGGGTCCATTTGCCCCAATTCATGGGCGATCAATGTGATGGTGTTCAATGGTGAGCCCAATTTATGGGCGGCGGCGGTGGCCAAACTGCCCAAAGCCACCATTTGTTGTTCTTGTGCCATGGTGACACGGGCTTCCGCCAGCCCTCGTGCCAAATCACGGGATTGTCTCGCCACCATGCCGGCGTAGGTTGCGATAAAGATGGTGGTCAAGACCAACGCCGCCCATAAGCCAACAACATAAAGCGTCGGCAAATCCAGCATCGCCTCACCCCAAGGCAACGGGTCATGATAACTGGCCAAAATACTGGCCAAGACCACCACAATACTGACCAAAATCATGGTTCGGCCTTGCGACATGACGGTGGCAGAAATCACCACAGGCGCCATGAACATAATCGCAAAGGGGTTGATCAGCCCGCCGGTTAGATAAAGCAGTAACGCCAATTGCACCACGTCAAACACCAGCAAGCCAAACAGCGCGTCAATGCTGACGTTTTTATTCAAGCGGCTGATGTAATTTTGGGCAAAGCCAACCCCTGCTGAAAGCGCGATCACCAACAAACACGCGGTCAAGGGCAAATCAAAATTGAAGCCAAATTGCACAATCATGATGGCCAGCACCTGACCAAACAAGGCAATCCATCGGATGTTTTCGATAGCTTTCGTGCTGACCAACGTGGTTGTTGAAATTTTCGCCAAAGATTGATCAGCCATGAGCCCTATCCATTAACGATGTTTAGACATCAAGATTGGCGACTTTCAACGCGTTGGCTTGAATGAAGTTACGGCGTTCTTCCACCGCTTCACCCATCAAGGTTGAAAAGGCCTCTTCGGCGTCTTCTTCATGGTCAATCCGCACCTGCAATAATGTCCGCTGATTCGGATCAAGGGTTGTTTCCCACAATTGGTCGGGGTTCATTTCACCCAGACCTTTATAGCGGGCCACTTGCGCCCCTTTGCGGCCATAGGCAAAGACCGTGTCCACCAATTCAACAGGACCATTAATGACCGTGCTTTGATTATTGGCCATCAATTGCGACGGGCGCGCAAAACTTTCTTGCAACATGGGCGCCATTTCATCAAGGCGGCGGGCTTCTTCTGTTGCCAAAATTCGGCGTGACAGCTGATAGCGTTCGGTAACCCCGCGCATGGTTCGTGAAATTTCCATGACCTTACCGCCGGCATCATCTTGGCTGTCCACCATCGCCCCTTTCCAGCCTCGTTCCAGCGGATCACTCAGGCTTTCCAGACGATGGGCTAAATATTCAGCCGCTTCCGCGTTGCCGATGGCTTCAGGGTTTAGCAGCCCCGCGATTGAGGCTTGTTCCACCACCTGCACGGAGCCAACGCCGCGCGCCAATGAAGTGATGCAGCGCATCGCCGCGCCCGCGTCAGAAACCAATTGCGATAAATCTTGCCCCACGACTTGGCTGCCATCCGCGGCTTGCAACATCGCGTCCTTTAACCCCGCATCCTGCAAATAGAGATCAAGCTCGCGTTGGTCTTTTAAATACACTTCAGAAGACCCGCGCTTTGCCCTAAACAACGGCGGCTGAGCGATATAGAGATAACCCCGCTCAATCAATGGTTTCATGTGACGGAAGAAGAAAGTGAGCAACAATGTTCTGATGTGACTGCCATCAACATCCGCATCGGTCATAATCACAATCCGATGATAGCGAGCCTTTTCAGGGTCAATATCAGCATTGCCAACCCCTGCGCCAATGGCGGTGATCAACGTCCCCAATTCAGCAGAGGATAACATTTTATCAACCCGCGCCCGTTCAACATTGAGGATTTTACCCCGAAGCGGCAGGATCGCTTGATTGGCGCGGTCACGCCCTTGCTTGGCTGAACCACCCGCGGAATCACCCTCAACCAGAAAGATTTCGGACTTTGCCGGGTCTTTTTCCTGACAATCTGCCAATTTACCCGGCAGGCTGGCAATATCCATCACCCCTTTGCGGCGGGTTAATTCACGTGCTTTACGCGCCGCTTCTCGTGCCGCCGCCGCTTCATACGCTTTTGAGACAATTTTCTTGGCTTCGGTAGGGTGTTCTTCAAACCATTGTGATAACGCGTCGCCCACCGCTTGTTCAACAATGGGTCGGACTTCTGATGACACCAATTTATCTTTGGTCTGGGATGAGAATTTAGGATCAGGCACTTTTACCGAAATAATCGCCGTCAAGCCTTCACGGGCATCATCGCCTGAAAGCTGCACTTTTTCTTTTTTGGCAATGCCGCTTTCCTGCGCGTAATTGTTGATGATCCGTGTTAACGCCCCGCGGAAACCCGCCAAATGCGTCCCGCCATCACGTTGGGGGATGTTGTTGGTAAAGCACAATGTGTTTTCATGGTAAGAATCGGTCCATTCCAACGCCAGCTCAACGCCAACCCCATCCTTTTCGCTTTCCGCGGTGATCGCCTCATGTATAGCGGTGCGCGATTTATCCAGCCATGTCACAAATTCCCGCAATCCCCCTTCATAATGGAAGGTGGAGACCACTTGTTCGGCCTGACGATCATCGGTCAATTTGATATTGACCCCTGAATTCAAAAAGGCCAATTCCCGTAAGCGATGCTCAAGGGTGGAGAAATCAAATTCTGTTTTCGTAAAGGTTTCTTTTGACGGCAAAAACGTGATCTCTGTGCCTGTTTGCTCGCCGCAATCGCCCACGACTTCCAACGGGCCCGTGGCATCACCATGAACAAAAGAAATCTGATGCTTTTTGCCATCGCGATAAATCGTCATTTCAAGGGAAGACGACAGGGCGTTCACCACCGAAACGCCAACCCCGTGCAAACCGCCTGATACTTTATAGGAGTTGTTATCAAACTTACCGCCGGCGTGCAGCTGGGTCATGATCACCTCTGCCGCTGAAACCCCTTCTTCGGGGTGAATATCGGTGGGGATGCCGCGGCCATTATCGGTCACGCTGACTGAACCATTGCCGTTCAAAATCACCTGCACCAGATCACAATGCCCGGCCAAGGCTTCATCAATGGCGTTATCCACCACTTCATAAATCATGTGATGCAGGCCTGACCCATCATCGGTATCACCGATATACATCCCCGGGCGTTTCCGCACCGCGTCTAACCCCCGCAGGACTTTAATCGAATCCGCATCATAAGCCTCATTTGACGGATCAATCGCTGGATCAACAGATGGATCATTAGGTGTTTCGTCGCTCATGATGAACTCCTTACTGCGGTGGTTGGGGACGGCAAATCAACAACATCCCCGTCTTCAATAAATACAATATCGTGGTGGTTTTGCATGGTGGCAAAAGCATCAGCATCGGTTCCGCTGAACCAAACTTGGCCTGAAAATTCGGCGGTTAATTCAAACAAGCTTTGGCGGCGGGCTTCATCGAGATGCGAGACAATGTCATCCAGCAAAAGCAATTGTGGCCGCCGCAATCGTTTTGTTTGCAAGCGCGCGTGCGCCAAGACAACCGAAATAACAAGAGCTTTTTGTTCGCCTGTGGAGGATAACTCCGCGCTCTGTCCTGTTTTTGAATGGCTGACCGTCAACAGCGTGTTCATTGGCCCGGGCATGGTGGTGATGCCGTTGAGGCGATTGGCTTTGGCTTCGGATTTAATCCGGTCTTCGGCATCAACCGCTGGCATATTTTCAAGCCATGTTTCCACATCACCATCCAACCGAAGCCGCGCCGATGGGAAGGATGGCAAAGGCATGGCGGCCTCAACATCAAGGGCATCCACCATGGCCTGACGGGCGGCGATAATCGCCATGCCGCTTTCGGCCATTTGCGCTTCAAGGGCTTCAAACCACGATTGATCTTGCTGGCCTTCTTCCATCAAACGGTTGCGCTGGCGATAGGCTTTTTCATAACGCTGGATACGCCCTGAATGGGCAGGGTCAAACGCGATCACCAAACGGTCTAAAAACCGCCGTCGTTCCGATGCCGCCGCCGCCAAAACGCCATCCATATCAGGGGTCAGCCATGAAATGGCCAAATGTTCAGCCAAGGCGGATTGTGATGAAAACTCACCATTGATTTTAATGATCCGCCGCCCCGTGCCGCCGTCATCTTGCAACATCGTGCCTGTGCCTAACCGCAAAGGGCCATCCGCTGTTTCCAATTCAGCGGCAATCGACCAAATCGCATGGGCATCTGTTTGTGAAGGGGCGGCTTGATGGGCCAGCAGATCCGCCTTTGCCCGCCGCAACCCACGCCCCGGCGCCAATAAAGACAAGGCTTCCAGCATATTGGTTTTGCCCGCGCCATTTGCCCCCACCAAGACAACAGAAGATGATCGCAACCCCGATTGCCCGCCATGACCATTTAGCCCCGAAAGGTTAGGCAAGGTCAGGTGACTGGCCGAATAATTGCGAAAATTCTGCAACCGCAAACTGGTGATGGCCAGCGTTGAGGCTGGCTTTGTTGGCGCGGCTATCGCAGATGGATGAGACAGCAACACGATGGCATCACACCCGCATTGGCATCAGGACAAACAGATTGGCATCATCACCCGGGGCACGGATCACCGTTGGCGCCGCTGAATCCGAAAGCGCAAATTCCATCATATCGCCATCAATCTGATTGGCGATATCCAGCAAGTAGCGCGCGTTGAACCCAATTTCAATTTCAGCACCATCATAGCTCACTTCAAGGCTTTCGGTGGCGCTGGCGGCATCGGCGCTGGTTGCGGACAGGGTCAATGATCCTGGCGATAACTTCATTTTCACCGAACGTGTTTTTTCCGATGAAACCGTGGACACGCGATCAACCGAATCTTTAAACCCAGCGACGGAAACCTGCATAATGTGATTGTTTTCCGTTGGGATCACACGCTGATAATCGGGGAAAGTGCCATCGATCAATTTGGTGGTGACATCGACACTGCCAAAACTGAACCGCGCGCGGCTATCGGTCAGGCCGATTTTAATATCGCCTTCATATTCATCGATCAATTTGCTCATCTCCCCAACGGCTTTGCGCGGGATAATGACAGATGGCATCAATTCAGCATTGGCGGGCATATCCATTTGCGACCGCGCCAGACGGTGACCATCGGTGGAAACCGCCCGCAACATCTGGCCATCAGCCAGATGCAGGTAAATACCGTTGAGATAATAGCGCGTTTCTTCGGTTGAGACGGCAAATCGAGTGTTTTCGATCAGTGATTTTAATTCCGCCGCGGCAAGCGTGAACTCACAAGCCATGGGCGCGGCATTAATGGCGGGGAAGTCATCAACCGGCAATGTGGGCAGGTTAAAGCTTGACCGGCCCGCGCTGATTTTGACCTGACCATCATCGCCAGCGCTAATTTCAACTTCAGCGCCATCAGGCAATTTCCGGACAATTTCAAACAGCAATTGCGCCGGTGTGGTGATCATCCCCGGTTCCATCACCGCCGCCGCCACGGTTTCAACAATATCCATATCCATGTCGGTTGCGGTCAAGACCAGCTGGCCGTCTTCGGCCTTCAACACAACATTCGATAGGATCGGGATGGTATTGCGGCGCTCAACAACACTTTGGACATGACCAAGTGGCTTAATAAGCATGGCGCGATCAATGGTCAATTTCATGGCTTCTTCCCTTCAGGGTTTATTTTGATGTGCTTAAACCCGCCCCTTTAGGCCATTTGATGAAGGCCATTTAACCTTGGCCATGACCACAAATAAGGCCAATGGTTAAGACAGGTTGTTCCAACCAAGTTAGTCTACAAAATATAGCATAAATTTTACGGAGAACACCAGAATATTGTGTTCAATCGTGATTTTGAAAGAGTTGGATTAACCCGCGTTGAGCAATGATTTTAGCATTTTAATATCATCGCTCATGGCTTGGTCATCAATCATCATCTTTTCGATCTTTCCGACAGCGTGCATGACGGTGGTATGATCGCGGCCACCGAAATGATGGCCAATCTCAGGATAGGAGTTTGATGTCAGGTTTTTCGCCAGATACATGGCGACTTGCCGAGGCTGAACAATGTTTTGTGAGCGGCGGCGCGAATGCATTTCATCCAATTTGATGTTGTAATGGCGTGAGACTTCGCGCTGAATTTCAGCAATCGAAACCTGTCTTGTGCTGGCGCGCAAGACATCGCCCAAAACTTCATAAACACTGTCAATGGTGATCGGCCCGCTGATGAAATTGGCATAGGCCGACAGCCTGTTAAGCGCGCCTTCCAATTCACGAACATTGGTGGTGATTTTATGGGCAAGGAATTCGATCACATTATAGGGCAGATCAATGCCTTGCTGTTCTGCTTTTGATTGCAGAATACCGACACGCAGCTCAAATGTCGTGGGGTGAATATCGGCCACCATCCCCCAGTTCAACCGTGACCGAAGCCGTTCTTCCATGCCTGATAAATCCATCGGTGATTTATCGGCGGAAATAATGATTTTTTTGTTTTGATCAATCAGGGCGTTAAACGTGTGGAAAAATTCTTCTTGGGTGGAATCTTTGCCGCCAATAAATTGCACATCATCAATCATCAACACATCAATGGAGCGAAATTCTTCTTTGAATTGGGTGGTGTTGCGATGCCGAAGCGCCTTAATGAAACGGTGCATAAAGACTTCAGCCGACATATAAACAACACGGCGATTGGGGAAACGTTCTTTCATCTCCCACCCGATGGCGTGCATCAAATGTGTTTTGCCAAGACCAACCCCGCCATAAAGGAACAAGGGGTTAAACACCGGGCTTTCGGTTTCGGCCATCCGCTTGGCGGCGGCGAAGGCAAAATTATTGGGCCCGCCAACAATAAAATTCTCAAAGGTCAGGCGTGGGTCTAACCGCCCCCCCAATTCATCATAGGCATCAATCGGCAGGGAATCCAAAGGCCGTGTGGCACGTGGGGCAGGGGCAGAACTGGCCTGAGCGCTATTGTCATGAACGCTATTGTTATGGGCTTCAACACCCATCTCAGAGGCGCGAACAGGCTTTTCAGGCATCACGCCGGATTGCCGCGCGGCCATCTGGCGGCGGACTTCAACTTCAACCGTGGTGACATCCGGCCATTCCACACAGCAATTGGCGCGGATACGATCAGCATATTGGCTGAGCACACGAGTTTTGGTGAGTTTTGATTCTGTCGCCAGCGTCGCAATGCCGTTGTTTACATCCACCAAACGAAGGGTTCTGATCCAACTTTTCCAGATGGTATCGCCCAATTCGGTTTTTAATCTTTGCTGGATACGTGTCCAACCTTCGCGGAAATGTTCTGCCTGATCAGGAGAATAGGTTGTTTTTTGATCTGACATAAACCACTCCCCTGGCTTTAAACATTATAATTCTGTTCCGCATGGACATGCGACGATGCTTTGGCTGGCGCCTCGGCTTTATCGATGCTTCGGATTAATCTTCATTAAACTGCCGCATCCGATGATGACGATGGTTAATCAGGTCATGATTGATGTCTTTAAGACAATTATTATTCATGATTTTTTGACCTATCGTTGAACTATAATCGCGATTGCTGGCGATTGTTTCAAGGTCGATTTTTAACGAATTTTGATTTTTTTGCTGTCAACAATTTTCTTTTCTGCCGCGGCCTCTAAAAACCCTTATTTTTCAGCCATCCCAAAAAATTTTCCGAATTTTTTTTCTTCTTTTTTTTTCATCTCATCATGGAGAAGTCATCAAATCTTCGACTGATTTTACCCCTCAATTTTCACTGGTTTTGATAAATCACTTTATTTTCAACACTCGAATCGGTTTTCTTGCAAATTTGGATGATGTGCTGCCCCTAACCGCCAGACAGAATCAGTCTTCCGATTCGCCGCCGTTAAATTTTCGATTGGAATGCAAATGCGGCGTGCCTTTTCATCTTCCCTGAATTCAGGCCAAAAAAAACGCCCCTCGTGGAGCGTTTCTTCGAACGTTGATCAGCGTGATTAGGCGGCCATGGCCTTAATGCGTGCTGAAAGACGGGAAAGCTTACGTGCTACCGTGTTTTTATGCATGACACCACGGGTCACGCCACGATGCATTTCAGGCTGTGCTGCTTTCAGTGCTGCCCGCGCTTCTTCTGCGTTACCAGCAGAGATGGCTTCTTCGACTTTCTTGACGAATGTGCGAATCCGGCTGCGGCGGTTGCTGTTCACTTCATTAAACGCTTCGTTACGACGAATGCGCTTTTTTGCTGACATATGGTTTGCCATGTTGTGATCCTGTAATGACCAGTTGATGTCTATAATATATGGGCTGAACGGTCATAAACCGCCAGCGGTGGCATCTTATGCCTGATTGTGCCTTGATATGTCAAGCGGTTTCGCCATTTTCCCATTATTCGGCATCGGCCATATCTCACGGTTTTGGCCGCAACATGATTTTCCACAAATCTTTAAGGGCTGACGGGGTTTTATTAATCGTCAGGGTTTCATTCCGGCGTTGCCAAATATTCGGGGTCGATTGAACCCAGCCCAAGGGGATTAACGCCTGTTTATAATAGGCCATAACCTGATCAGGATGGGCATCCCCATTTAAATAAATCGTCACAATCCGCCCTTCAGGATTATCAAAGGCAAAGCCCAAGCCTTTCTCAATCGTCAACGCGGGCATGATGGGGACATCCCCCACCCATTTCGCTTGATCAGGCGTTTCAGCATGGGATGAGGCCGGCATCA
>CALFYS010000043.1 GCA_937952245.1 uncultured Alphaproteobacteria bacterium
CGGCGGTGCCGACCCAAGATGGTGATCTCAAGGCCGCGCATTACCAATTGGTGAAAATGCAACCGATCCGGCGCGGATATAGGCTTGCCCGCGTTATACCGGCGATAAATCGACAACAGCATATCGGCAATCGGCCAAAAGAAAATCAGCAATAACGCAAAAGGCGCAATATCGGCGTGGCGATTGATCAGCATCACCGCCACCCACATCAACAGATGGCCAATGGAATAAGCCCCCGCATCACCAAGGAATAATTTCCCGAACGGAAAGTTAAACAAGAACAGGCCCAAACAACTGGCGGCGAGGACACTGGCAAAACTTAAGACCAGATGATCACCTTTCAGATAGCCGATCACCGCAAGGCTTGTCGCCATCATAATGGCAACGCCTATGGCCAATCCATTGATCCCGTCGATCAGGTTAAACGCGTGGCTGAAACCACCAGCTATTACAATCGTCACAATCGCGGCGGTGATGGTGGTGGCCACGATCAGATCAAGCCCGGGGATGCCAATCCGCGACACCCATTGATCCAGCAACAGCCCCGCCACTAAGGCTGAGATAAATGAGAAAACCAACCGCAGAACAGGGCTGACATTAAAACCTGTATCTTCACCAATGCCGCCAATAAAGACAGGCAACATCGCGACTTGTAAGAACAGCGCGGTTTGGGTCATCGCCGCGTCAAAAAAACAGCTGGTGATGGCAAAGCCCGCTAAAATGGCCAAACCACCAATGCGAGGGGTGGGGTTTTTATGGGCCGATTGAACCGCTGACCGGCCATGCCCCTTGGCGGTGAATCGAATGTGAAAAGGCTTGCTGAAAAAAATCAGGGCGCTGCAGATCAGGCTGATGGCAAAGGCTAATGTTATGAGCGCGGGGAAGGTCATGATCATCTTTCAATTCAAATTGCCCCCGCATCATAGCGCGCGGATACTAAAGCGCAAATATAACTTAAAGGATGAGACATGAACCTCATGGTCATAGGAGACTAGGCATAAGATGCGCCATTATGTATATAGGCATTAGAATTTAATTATATGCGGTTTTGTTAATGGAGGTTTCAATGCGTTTTCTTTCAACTCTTGTTATTTCATGCCTATTGGCCGCGCCATCCTATGCGCTCACGTTTAAAAGTGACGGGTCTATTGTCCAGAGTGATGGCACGGTTGTCCAAGAAAGCGCAAAAGAACGCTATGCCCAAGCCCTGTCTGATTTCCGCGCGGGCAAAGATGTTAAAGGCTTCCCAACCGCGCGTGAGAACACGTCCATCTTTGGGTTTTTAGGGGCTGAGACATCAACGCCAAAAGGCTTTTTTGGCAATGATATTGTGGAACAAGGCGCACCTTTGATCCCATTACCCAGTAATATTGATATGGCGGATCCAATCGCCTCTATCGCCAATAACCTAGGGATGAGTTCAAAGCAATTCACCGCGGCATTGGTCAGTTCAGCCAGCGATGATTGGCTGGATGAAAATGAAATCTCACAAGAGGTTGTGCCCATCTTTGAAGACACGGTGGATACATTCCTCGAAGCCGAAGTCCAAGCTGAAACTTTAGCCGCAGAAGGCATCCTTGGGATTAACGCCACGGGCATTTCCCCCGCGGATATTCGTGACGGTAAATTTGACGATCTCTTTAGTGATCCTGACGCGCTGTTGGAAGCAGCCCCTGTTTTGATTGGCGCTCCTGCTGAGGTGCAAATGGCGTTTCAAGCCCGTGCCGAATCTGTCTTGGCGGCATCAAAAGGCATTGATTTGTCTGAATTTGAAGCCGTGACACTTGATCTTGATGATGATGATCTGGCGGCATTATCCGCCGCCGCCGAAGAAGAAACCCAGCGTCTGTTGGGGCAAGGGATGAACGCGGTAAACGGCACTGATTTAACCGTTGATGATGTTCTGAACGGCGCGTTGGATGATACCATTGGTGTTTCCACCGCCATTGTTAATGCCAGCGAAGAGGTTTACGCCGCTTATGAAAGCCGCATGAACCGTGTCCTTGCCGCCCAAGCGGGGATTAGTTTGGAAGAAATTAATTTCGTTAATCAAGCGGTCTTGGATGCTGGTGTCACCTCTGCCGAAGAAGCGGGCCGGGTTGCCGCTGAAGCCGCCACCCAATTCCAGAATACCCAAGGTGCTGCCGCCATCGCTCAGGCCAATGCCGCCGCCAAAGAAGCGGAAAACCTGAACAACATTGCTGAAGAACTGCAAGCTATCGCCGAAGCCGAAGGCACAGAAGAAGCCCGCAAAGCTGCTGAAGACGCGGCGCGGTCTGCTGAAGCCGCCGCCGAAGCGGCCCAAATCGCAGGCGAAGCGGCCATGGCCGCCGCTGGTGGCGCGGCCTCTCGTTCAGCCGAAGAAGCGGCATGGGAAGCGGCTTCCAATAATGCTTATGAACAAGCGTTGAGCGCTGCTATGGCCGCTGGTGCGAGCGCGGAACAAGCCGCCCAACAAGCCGCAGAAGCCGCCGCCGCCGCTGGCCAAGCCGCGTTTGAAGCCGCTTCACGTGCCGCTGGCGCGAGCGCGGAAGAAGCCGCTCAACAGGCCGCCGCCGAAGCCGCTGAACAATCAGCCCTCCGCGATCTGGAACAAAAACTGGAAAGTGGTGAAATCTCTGAAGCCGAATTTCAAGAAGCCATTCAGAATGTTCCTCCCGGCGCTGACTAATAAGGCGCTGATTAATAGGGCGCTGATTAATAGAGGGTAGATGAAGCCAATATTTCAACGAAAAACAGGCCCATTTCAGGGCCTGTTTTGTTTTCATAAATAGGGTCGTAAAATTTAAATCACCTTGACCGTCAAATCGGCGACCCCTTCCAAATCACAGAAAATTTCATCCCCGCGTGCAACAGGCCCCACCCCAGAAGGCGTGCCTGACATAATCAAATCTCCTGCCGCGATGTCATAAAACCGTGAAAGATAGGCGATCTGCTCCGCCACTTTCCAAATCATCTGCCCCAAATCGCCTTCTTGTTTCATCTCACCGTTGAGGGAAAGCGTGATGCGGCCACGATCAGGATGGCCAATGTCATCAGCGGGGACAAGCGCGCTCATGGGCGCGGATCGTTCAAAGGCTTTGCCCGGCTCCCAGGGGCGGCGGCGTTCTTTAGCCACGCCCTGCAAATCCCGCCGGGTCATATCAATACCGATGCCATAGCCGTAAACATAATCCAGCGCCTCCTCAACAGCGATATTCTTACCGCCGCCTTTTAACGCCACCACCATTTCAACTTCATGATGCACATCTTGGCTTTCAGGCGGGTAAGGAAACTCACCCGACGGATCCGCGTTTTGTGCATTTTTCTGAAAGAAGAATGGCTCTTCCCGATCAGGATCACCCCCCATTTCAATGGTATGGGCGGCGTAATTTCGACCAATGCAGTAAATCCGGCGAATGGGAAACAACGCATCAGACCCACGGACAGGAATCGCCGTCACTTGAGGTTGATCAATAACATAGGTGCTCATGGTGACAATTCCTTCAAAGCCTGAGTGGTCGATTATTTATTCAATGCCGCGATATGGTAGCAACCCAACAGTTATGGTCAACTCAATTCCAACTCTTGTCGCCTGCCCCAAAAAGGCCATATAAATTTAATATCATAAAGACGATTAGAAACGGTGAATTTATGCCAAACAGCACATCTATTTCGCGGCGAAAATGGTTGCTATCTGCCCTTTCCATGGTTGGGACGTGGATGGCCAGCCCAGTGTTGGCGCAAATCAAATACCAGCCCATCCGCAATCAATATATTGCCGCGCTTGCGCCCGCTGATGCTCGCTCTGGCACTGGTGCTGAAAAATGGGGCATCTGGCGTGTTGACCCTGGCCCCATTGGGGTTTGGCTGCGCCTTTATCAAATGTTACGGAAAGCGGGAAACATCGCCCCCGCGGGCTGGCGCTTTGATATTGATGACTGGTGGCTTGATGAAAACGGCTTGATCATGAAAGCCCCTGATTTTCCCATCACCCCGGGGAAATATCTGGTCACAAATGGTGAAGACAACGCCGCGATGCTGACGATTGATCCGCCTGATGAAAACGGCAATCAAAACTGGTCATTGAACGATGAGATGACCATTGGCGATGTCACCCATGGACCATGCCGTTCAGCACGTTACACCCCGATTGGGGCAAGCGGCAGTTGCACTCCTGAAAACGCTGACCAATCTCTTTTTCCTTTGGAACTTGGCGAAGAATTACCGCCGGTCACCGATTGCAATCGCAAGATTTACGCCGTGTTGATTGTCTTTGGCTTCCCGATCGAAGGGCAATAAAATCAAAAAAGGCTGGACTGTTTTTTGACTGGTTATGAAGGAGTGGCCTGCGCCGCTAAGCCTTGATCAAATCAAGCGTTATTACCCGCGATAAACCCAAGGCTTAATGCGGTGAGCAATCCATTGCCAGAAAGATAACCTGAAACATCAGGCCCAGAAACACCGCAAGCCGCCCCGCCAGAGGCGAATAGCCCATCTATCGGCGTGCCATCTTTTTTTAGAACACGGGCATGGTCATCAATGGCAAGGCCGCCTTGGGTATGAAACAGCGCGCCTGTCACTTTAACCGCCGCGAATGGAGGTTTGAGACATTTATCAAGGTCAAACTTGCGCCCAAAGGAATCAGGGGCACCGGAAGCAGCGTGATCTGCGCAATCGTCAATCGTCTTTGCAAGATTGTTGATAGGAAGACCAAGTTTGCCCGCAAGGTCTTCGAGCGTATCAGCAGTGATGACGGCTTTAGACATTTCAGCATTGCGAAAATCTTCAAATTCTCGCCCCATCTGAAGCAACCGTTCATCAAAAATATTGAACGCTGTTTGTTGCGGCTGGTTTAATACATTCACCGCCTGTTCAGAATACCCTTCATGTTCATTTGAAAACCGCTGGCCATGAATATTGACCTGAATACCGCCTTCCATCATCAATGCCCATGTCACAAGAACACCATGGGGATGGGCAACAGAACCATGGCCTTGATACCCTGAAAGATGCTGCAATTCAGCACCAAGGTCTTCCCCCCATAGGATCGCCTCACCTTGATTACCAGCATGGCCAAAATAAAGCGCGTCCTTCATTTCAGGGATGTGTTTGGCCACTAAATCTGGGCTTCCGCCATAACCATTGCACGCCAAAATGATTGAAGATGCCCCTATGGTTTCCACCGTGCCATCAGGGCGAATTGCTTTTGCGCCTTTGATCTGGCCACCATCGGACAAAACCAAATCCGTCACCTTTAGGTTACATGAAATAAGAATGTCATGTTTTATCGCCGCCTCTTCAAGCCTGTTGATCAAGGCAGCCCCTGTGACTTCCGGAACAGCGTGCATTCTGTATCGAGTGTGGCCGGGGTAAAGAAATCCATCCAAAACATGAAAAGGGATTTCATGGTTTTCTTCGAGCCAATCAATCGTTTTGCTGACGTTTTCAACACAGCGCCGAACATGGTCAGCGTCGGCTTTGTGTTTATTCTTCGCCATAATATCCGCAATAAAAACATCATGGTCATCATCAAAGTGTTGACGGTTTTGCGCGTTGGTTTGCGCGGCAGGGATCAACCCCGATGAAAGCGCGGTTGAACCTGACAACCTGTCTTCACGTTCAGCGACAAGCACATCAAGACCACGCTCCTTAGCCGCAAGCGCCGCCGTCAGGCCAGCCGCCCCACCACCGATAATCAGGCAGTCCACATCAATATCAGCCGTAAAACCATTGTCGATGACAACACCTGCCATGCTTATGCACCTTTAAATAAGGCTGTTGCTTCAGCAACGGTCATGACACCACCGACTGTCGATAATGATTTGATGGCCGTATCATGGGTTTCGGGTGAAAACGCGGCGCATCCATCCGATAACGTGATTGTATGGAAGTCACGGACATGGGCATCGCGCACGGTTGAAGCAACACCGCCATTGGTCACGATCCCGCAAACCATCAGCGTCTTAATCCCCGCTCGGGATAAGGCAAATTCCATGCGCGTTTGATAAAACGCCGAATAAGCTACTTTTTCCACCACAATATCGGCAGGTTGAAGTTGATCAACCAAAGAATTCCCCCATGATGCGGGCTGGAAATCCCCTTTCTTTAAGAACGGTCTTAATTTTTTCAAATGTGATGAAATAAACGGCTCACCCCCTTTGCCGGGGACAAGAGTAAATTGAGTTGAAACCACCCAACCTCCAGCTTCACGCACCGCGTTTAACAGAGGGAGAATTCGGTCAGGCAGGGCAGCAATTTCAGGGCTGGTCTGGCCTGCTCGGCCATAAGCCCCTTCTGGATCAAGGAAATCGTTTTGCAAATCAACGATAAGAACCGCGGTTGTTTTCGCATCAAAAGTCATTTTATTCCTCCACTTCCGTCATGATGATATTGCCAAAGGCATCCGTCTTTGCCTTCAGTTTAGGATCAACATAAATGGTGGCGTCCCCCTGAACCAAAAGCGCAGGGCCATAAACCACCGCGCCTTCAGGCAAGCGCAAACGATCAATAATTTTGGCATCATGCCAAGCACCACCCGCATAAATTTGCTGATCGGCAAGAATACAATCTTCCATATTGGGTGCGCGTTCACCTTGGGCAAGAATATTTAAATCAACAGATGGCCTGATCCCGATGACAGACAGGCGTAAGTTCAAAATGCGGATTGGAATTCCTGAAAGGGGACGACTGTAACTGCGCGCATAACTGGCAGAGAACGCATCTTTAATGGCATCAATCGTCAGTTTTTTAGGGTCACCCGAAATCGGAACAGCCACCGAATGCGATTGCCCCAAATACAGCATATCAAGTTCAATCACGCGATCAATCTGCTCAAGGCTGGCCTTTGATTGGGTGATGATCGCTGTTGAGTTTTCGGTGATTGCCGCAATCATCTCGGCCAATTGCCCACAATCAAGATCATCAAGCATTGTGTTCATTGTCCGGACTTCATCATGGCGAAGGTCTGACATGACACAACCAAGCGCGGAATTAACCCCGGGGTATCGAGGAACAATCGAGGCCCCTAAACCTATATCGCGCATCATAGCCCCTGTATGCAGAGCGCCGCCGCCGCCAAAAGGCATCATGGCAAATTGCTTTGGGTCATACCCCCGTTCAATGGAGATCAATCTGATGGCGCCACCCATTTTTGCATTCGCTACTTTGATGATCGCCTCCGCCGCGTCATGGACAGAAAGGCCAAGAGGCTTAGCGATATGGGTGTCAATCGCAGCCATAGCGGCATTAATATCAAGCCGATCTTGTTTACCACCAATGGGGTTACGGGCATCAATCCGCCCCAGCACCAGATTAGCATCGGTCACGGTAGGGCGAGTATTGCCAAGGCCATAACACACAGGCCCCGGATCAGAACCAGCGGATTCAGGACCAATTTCAAGAAAACCTGTATCATCAATATGAGCGATAGACCCCCCGCCAGCGCCGATTGTTGTCATTTCAATCATCGGGGTACGAATGGTCATCCCAAAGTCAATATTGGCTTGAGCGGTGAGCATATTTTGACCATCGGCAACAAGCGATACATCAAAAGACGTGCCGCCCATATCACCTGTAATGATATTATCAAAACCTGCCGCCCCAGCGATTTGCCGTGCCGCCACCACACCAGCGGCAGGGCCTGAAAGCGCTGTTCGGATGGGGCGTGATTTTGCCGTATCAACCGACATCACCCCACCATTGGATTGCACGATCAAGATTTCAGTGTCTTTATTTTCTTCCGCTATCCGGTTTTCCAAACGGCCAAGGTAATTCGCCACCGGCGGTTGCAAATAAGCATTCAGGGTCGTGGTCGAACAACGCTCAAATTCACGAATTTCAGGTAAGATTTCAGTCGCGACACTGACGTGATCATTCGGCCAAATATCCCTCAACACCTCAGCGGCGCGTGTTTCATTTTCAGAATTGGCATAACCATTGATGAAAAACAAGCAAACCGCCTCACACCCTTCTTCAAGAAGCGTCTTAGCGGCGGATTTAACCTCATCAAGATCAACAGGAACACGGATCGTGCCATCGGCAAGTGTTCGTTCTGTGACCTCGAGACGGTGAACTCGTTCCACCACCGGGGTAAACTGCCCCCATAATCCCCAAGTTGTTGGCCGATCACGGCGGCGCATTTCAAGAACATCACGAAAACCAGCGGTGGTGATGATCCCCGTCTTCGCGCCTTTACGTTCAAGCAAGGCATTGGTGGCAACCGTTGTGCCATGAATAATGGTCGCAACATTGGCCAAATCATCGGTGACTTTCAAGATACCTTCAAGAAAGCCAACAGATTGGTCGCCACGGGTAGAGGGTGTTTTTGCGACATTGACACTGCCCGCGGTTTCATCAAGGGCGAGTATATCGGTAAACGTCCCGCCGACATCAACACCAATCACAATACGGTTGCTCATGATTTCACCTTTGTTACATAGCCTTGTTTAAGGTCATTGTCGTGCTGTTGCTTGGAACGATCAGAAGCTGAGCCATAGCCCCCACCTCCCGGTGTTTCCAACCGAACCCGCTGCCCTTTCTTCAAAGCAACGCCGGTAATTTTTGAAACCAAAGGTGGTGATTTTCGACCCTCGACAGCATCTTGATCCTCGCTGTCATAAAAGAACAGATTGGTCGCGCCTTCGCCGCCACCAACAACCCCTTGAGGGGCATATTTTCCACGCTCCCCAAATAGGAAAGCCGTGGCGTTTTCTTCAAGCAATTCGATTTCATACACCGCGCCAAGACCGCCACGGTATTGGCCATCACCGCCTGAATCAGGGCGCAATCCCCATTGGGTAAATTGAACCGGATAAGCCGCTTCAAGAATTTCAAGGGGCGGAATTGTTGCGGTTGAAATCGGCGCGTTACCGTGGTTAAGACCATCGCCTTCAGGGTGGCCACCATGCCCGCCCCCAAAGAATGAAAACATCACCCAACGGCTGCCGTTCTTGCGATACCCTGCCAAAGACAGAGCGTTAATAGTGCCATACGCACAGCCATTGACACGTTCAGGGGTGGCGTGCTGAAAGGCCTGAAACATCACATCAATCAACCGCAAGATGGTTTCTGTATAACCGCCCACCGGCTTAGGGGCTTTGACGCTCAGAAAACTATCTTCGGGGATGATAAATTCAACCGGTTTCAATACACCCGCGTTGGCTGGAACATCGGTAAAAATATGCTTAAGCGCAACATATGTTGCCGCGATAGTGGTGGAACGCGAAATATTAACAGGCCCTGCACAGGCCTCACTTGAACGGCTGAAATCAATGACAAGGCTGTTGCCTTTGATGGTCATATCAACCGCGAGTTTCAGTGGCGTATCGTTGACCCCATCGTTGTCGAGATAATCTTCAACAGAGATCGTGCCATCAGGAAGCGCCGCAAGATGCCCGCGCATCATTTTTTCAGCACGTGTTTTCAATTCAACAAGCGCGTCGGAAACTCGGGTCTCCGTATATTCATCCAACAGGGCATGAAGACGTTCTTCTCCCAAATCAAGGGCGTTGATCTGGCCGTTTAAATCCCCGTAAAGTGAGTTCGGCAGACGTGAATTGGCCGATAGAATATCGACAATGTCTTTTTTCATGACGCCTGCTTCAAAGAGTTTAACAGGCGGAATCAGCATCCCTTCTTGGAAACTTTCCGTTGCCTCAGGGTTGTAATTGCCCGGAACATTGCCGCCAACATCATGCCAATGCCCGACAGAGGCAAGATAGCAGAACACCTCACCATTTCTGAAAATAGGTTTGACCAACCTGAAATCCGAAAGATGGGTGCCACCGTCATAAGGATCATTAAAGATAAAAACATCACCTTCATTCAGGCCACCATCACGGGCCACTTTGTCGATCACCGCTTTAACCGCAAAGGCCATCACACCAACAAAAATAGGCAGGCCAGATTTACCCTGAACCAATGTTTCACCGGTGGTGCCGTCATAAATACCATGGCTGGCATCATGGGCTTCGGCAATAATGGGGTTAAACGCTGACCGGAATAACGTTGCGTCCATCTCATCGGCGATTTGTTCCAATCGTCCTTTTAATATTGCCAGTGTAACAGCATCCATTATCCTACCTTTTTGTGATTATTATTCTTGAGATGATATTGAATTTATTCGTATTTCTTACCTTGTTCCAAAAGGGCTTGGGTGCCGATCACATCATTTAGCCCCGCAAAGTCATACATTTTTTCAGAAAACCCGCGATTGTGACCATCACGAAGAAGACCGCTGTAGTAACCGTTCAAATGATGGGCGATGGCACGAACAGCCCCACCCGGGAAGATCGCCAAACGATAGCCAAGGTCAGCCAGTTCATCCGCTGATGAAATGGGGGTTTTCCCGCCTTCGACCATATTGGCAAGAAGCGGTAGGTCTTTGCTAAACGTCGCGGTGATGGTCTTCATTTCATCCAAAGATTGCGGGGCCTCAATAAAAAGAACATCTGCCCCTGCATCTCTATACGCCGCTGCACGTTCAAGGGCAGCATCAAGACCTTCAACCGCACGGGCATCCGTCCGAGCGATGATCAATGTGTTCTCATTATTTCGAGCATCAAGGGCTGCTTTGATTTTGCCAACCATTTCCGCCTGAGCGACAAGAGTCTTTCCATCAAGGTGACCACATCGCTTTGGGAAGGATTGATCTTCAAGTTGAATAGCGGCGGCACCAGCACGTTCAAATTGACGAATGGTGCGCTGAACATTAAGCGCGTTACCAAAGCCTGTATCCGCATCCACAATCACAGGAATATTGATCCGATCCGTGATGGCGGCAAGGGTATCATGCACTTCAGAAACTGAAACGAGACCAATATCAGAACGGCCAAAACGTGTGTAAGCAATGCTGGCGCCTGAAAGATAAACAGCCTCAGCCCCGCATTGTTCCGCAATCAACCCCGTCAACGCATCATAGATGCCTGGCGCCAACACAAAACCCTGATCTAATTTTTTCTTCAGCATCAAGAGACCGTTTCAGTAGAAAAGCGTTTTTCAAGATGAGGCACAAGACCACCATCATCAATCATAGCTTTGAGGAAAGATGGTATCGGCTCACATTCTATAGATATGTCAAATTCTGTTAAAGTCAGCCGTGATTGATCAAATTCAAAAGATATTTCAGCGCCATCAACACATTCGGAAGGCAAGTCCAAATCTGCTGGCAGTGTTAATGCCGGCAACCCAAGATTAATGGCGTTGCGATAAAAAATGCCAGCAAAGCTGCGGGCGATCACGGCGGAAACACCAAGATGCTTTAAGACTTCAGCGGCTTGCTCACGAGACGATCCAACCCCCATATTTTCACCCGCCATCACCACATCACCCGGCCGGACCGAGGAGGCAAATTCTGGCCTGATGGCTTCAAGGCAATGGTCAGCAAGTTCCTCAAGAGGCGCTTTCATATAGAACCCCGGGGCCAGAACATCGGTATCAATCGTTTCTTGGAACCGCCAAAGACGCGCCATCTAAGCCTCCATCACATCCCGCGGGTCAATCATCGTGCCAGCAATGGCCGATGCCGCAACGGTATAAGGCGAGGCCAAATAAACTTGAGATGACGGCGCGCCCATACGACCTTTAAAATTCCGTGCTGTTGATGAAATGCAAACCTGATTTTCAAGCAAGCGATCACGGCCATATCCAGCACATATGCCACAAGAATTTGGCAGGAATTCAGCCCCAGCATCTTGCAGAATTTGCATCAAACCTTCATCCTTGGCGCGTTCCTGATCACGCAGACTTGCGGGCGCAACTTTAAGCGTGACATGAGATGCAATTTTTTTATGCGCCAAAACAAAAGCGGCGGCTTTTAAGTCCGTATATTTCGCCCCTGTACACGCGCCGATATAGGCAACATCAAGAGGGGTGTTTTTAAAAGCCTCAGCGTCATCAGCGTTTTCAGGCGAATGAGGCGCGGCGATTTGAGGCGAAAGCGCAGCGGCATCAAAATTGATCACCTCGCCATTAAGGTCAGGCTGTTCGATCTGATAGTCCTGCCAATTTTCTGGCACATCAGCGCCCACAGATTGAAGATAGGCAATCGTGGTTTCATCCGGCGCAATAAGACCGGCTTGGCCACCAAGTTCCGCCGCCATATTCGACATGGTCATGCGCTCTTGCATATTCAGGTCATGGATGGCATCTCCAGCATATTGAACAGCTTGGTAACGGCCACCGCCCATCCCTATTTTCCCGCAGGTCGCCAGCATCATATCTTTGGCGGTAACAAGAGGATTGAGATGACCTGACCAATGGATAAAAACAGTTTCAGGCACTTTTATCCAAATCTCACCCGTGGCGAGCACACCAGCCATTTCTGTTGCGCCAATTCCAAACATATAAGCCCCAAACGCACCACCCGTGGGCGAATGGCTATCCCCACCAACACAGAACATCCCTGGCTTGAGATGACCACGCTCGGGAAGCACAACATGGCAAATGCCTTGTTGGTCATAAAAATTGCTGATCTCTTGATTGGCCACCCATGCACGAGTCAATTCTTGAATGGCTTTGGTTTCGTCGCTTTCAACAGGAACATAATGATCCGTCACGACAGCAACACGTTCAGGATTCCAGACATCCCGCCCCAGTCGTTCAAGTATTGGTTTCACCCGCCGAGGCCCGCCAGAGTCGTGAATCATGGCAAGATCAACAGCGCAAACCACAACATCACCAATCTTGGCAGAAGGCGTGGCGGAGGCGTCTGCAATGAGTTTTTGCGCGAGTGTTGTCATATCAAAATCCTAGCATACTTTAGAACGATTAAAATATGTTTTCGGCAATTTTTTAAAGACAAAATGCCCTGAAAACTCTAGCCTTTAATAAATGAATTCAATTTGATAACGGCGCGAGCTGAGGAGATATTTTCATGCCGATGATTGAATGCACCCTGATCAAAGGATATGACAAACCAACACGGCAATTATTGGCAGAGCGCGTCACTGATGCCGCATGCGCAACCATTGGGGCGCATCCTGATCTGGTGATTGTGACGGTCAAAGAAGTTGATGGCGAAAACTATATGCGGGGGCGGATCAACAGAAACCCTGCGCCCGCGCCGACACATCCTGAAGACATCGTAAAATCTTTTCTGGCGGCGATGGAACGCCGCGATATGGATGAAGCAACATCATATCTAAGCGACGCGTTTGAGATGACCTTTCCCGGCGGCAAACGGTTTCAAAAACCAGAAGAATTGGTGGAATGGTCAAAAGACCGATACCAAAGCGTCAGCAAGGTCTTTGATGGATTTGACACCGCGCTTAAAGGCCAAGAAGCGATTGTGACGTGCTTTGGACGGCTGCAGGGAATCTGGCCGGATGGCACAGCGTTCAGCGACATCAGGTTTATGGATCGATTCACCATTATTGGGGAGAAGATCACCAGCCAAATGGTCTGGAATGATCTGGCCGAAGCCAAAGGATAAAAAGATGAACATGGGGTCGTCATGAAAGATATGGTGCTTAAATATTTCCGCGGTGTTGATGAAGAAGACATCAACATGATTATGGAAACCCTAACGGAAGATTGTGTGTTTTCTGTGGAAACCCATGGTGTGCGTCTTGTCGGTCATGAGGCTATCCGCGGGATGTTTGATCGGCTTTGGGCTAACCATGCTTGGGTTAAACATGACCAATTTCATTTTGTTGAAGATCAGAATAGCGATGATATTGCCGTGCGGTTTCAAGTCACCAACCAGCTGCATGATGGTCGCAATGTGTACAAATCAAATTGCAATTTTTTCACCGCTCGCGATGGCCGTTTTTCCGAAGTTCGCGTTTATATGACCGGTGAAAATACGCTGGATCAAGCAACTTAATGGTCAAATTTTGAAGCCGCATTCATCATGGCTTTGATCATATCATCACGCGCAACAGGTGAGACGGGATAAGCCTTTCGACTATGGGTCAAGTTTGCCCCAAGAAGCATTTCAACCTTCTTATAGGTTAACGGCCCCGGGTTGATCACAGGAACATCAAGTTTTTCCACCAAATAGGAATGGGATTGGTGCATGGTGGTTGACCCAAGAATAATCACTTCAGCGCCATCTTCTTCAATCGCTTGGCGCGCGGCATCTTCAAGAAGTGGAAATATATCTTCTTCCTTGCCGCTAAGCAGGGATTGATTATCAGGGGCAACATCAATTGACCGGATCGACGCCAAAGCATGACCAATGCCCAAATCATTAACGGTTTTGGTATAAAGATGCCGCCATTTTTGCCACATGGTGACGATTGAAAATTTCTGGCCAAGTGATAACGCGGTCAGCATAGCGGTGCGCCCCGGACCAACCACCGGTATTGAAAGAACAGACCGTAAAGCGGCCACGCCTGAATCGCTCATCGTGTCAATGCAAACCGCGGCAAAACCTTCTTTTTCAGCATCAAGACCCGCTTCAAGAATACCCATATCCGCAAGCACCATATCGGCCTGACTGACATAGTTGCGGGGGGCGGCTTTAACGGATCGGAAAACAAAATTGAGGTCATCTGAAAGCGAAACGGCTTTAAGCTGTTCCCGCCTTGCGGCCAGATTTTCCTCTGACATTGGGAAAGGCACGATGACTAAAATCTGCTTCATAATTGCCCCATGCTATGCAACATTAACGTATAACAAGGACGACATGAATGATTTCACTTGTCAATAAAACATTCTTTATCACAGGGTTAGGAAGCGGCATTGGCTTGGCCACTGGCAAATGTCTTGTTGATCACGGCGCTATCGTGGTGGGAACGGTGGTGAATGAAGAACAACAAAAGGCCACGGCATCATTCGCGCAACATTGTTATCAGGTGGATGTGACCGATACGAACACATTAACTGAGGCTATTGCTTCTGCTTCTGGCAAAAACCAGAAATTAGACGGCATCATTGGCTGTGCTGGCGCTATCATTTTAAAAACGTCTACCGAAACATCTTCTGAAGAATGGCAAAATATTATCGATCTGAATCTCAGTGCTAATTTTGAACTGGCAAAAACGGCATCATCGTATCTTCGGGATCATTCGGCCATGGTATTTATTTCAAGCCAGATTGGTCTGGTGGGTCATAAAAATGCCGCCGCCTATGCCGCATCAAAAGCAGGTCTAAATGGCCTAACCCGTGCTTTGGCGCTGGAGATGGCCGACCGCAACATTCGGGTCAATGCCATAGCCCCCGGGCCCATCGCCACACCCATGACGGCGCAAACACGTGCCACCCCAGAACGATATGAACATTTGGTCAAACAAATCCCGCTTGGCCGATTTGGTGAAGCTGATGAAATTGCTAAACTGGCTGTTTTTCTGGCATCAGACGCGGCATCATTCATCACAGGCCAAGTCATTGTTGCCGATGGCGGGTTTACCGCCCAATAGCAATTCAACCCGCGCTAAAGCCCAAGATAGGATTTCTTCAACTCAGCATTATCTTGAAGCTCAGCAGCGTTGCCCGAAATCGCAATCGCCCCTTCCTCAATGACATAAGCACGATCCGCGATGGCAAGCGATTGAATCACATTCTGTTCCACCAACAAAATGGTCAGCCCTTTTTCATTGATCCGCTTAATAAGATCAAACATCTGCTCCACCAATAATGGCGACAATCCAAGAGACGGTTCGTCTAAAATGAGCAATTTTGGATTGCTCATCAACCCTCGGCCAATCGCAACCATTTGTTGCTCACCCCCTGAAAGCGTGCCTGCAATCTGGTTGATGCGGTCACGGAGTTTTGGGAATGTATCAAGCACATCTTCAAGATTGGCGGCACGATCAGACTTACCCCTGCGATAGGATCCTAATTCAAGATTGTCTCGAACCGTAAGGTTAGGGAACAGTTTTCGGCCTTCTGGCACATGGATCATCCCAAGGTTAACAATCGCCTCTGGTGAAGCGCCAACCAAGGATTGGCCTTCAAAGCTAATCTCACCTGATTTGGGTTTGATCAGCCCTGAAAGAGTGTTGTTTAATGTTGTTTTGCCAACACCGTTACTGCCCAAAACCGCGACAATTTCTCCGGCGTTAATATCAAGAGAAACATCCCGAAGAACATTAACAAACCCGTATCCAGCGGAAAGATTTTTGACTGTGATCATGCTCATGACTTTGCCACCATTGCTTCCGCGGCACCATGGCCGAGATATGCTTCAATAACCTGAGGGTCTTCAGCAACAGTTGATGGTGTGCCGCTGGCGATCAATTTGCCATCATTAAGCACATAGGTTCTGTCCGAGAGATTCATCACCGCTTTCATCACGTGTTCAATCAGAAAGATCGTGACGCCGGTTGCCCTGATGCTTTTGATGACCGCAACAATTTCATCAATCTCTGTTGGGTTGAGCCCTGCCATCACTTCATCCAATAGAAGAAGTTTAGGGTCTGTTGCCAAAGCCCGTGCCAATTCAAGACGCTTTCGTCCAGCCACGGTAAGACCATCCGCCCCTTGGGAAAGAAGTGATTTCATGCCGACGGTTTCAGCCACTTTTTCTGCTTTTTCGCGAGCAACCTCACTGTCACTGGTGTTGCTGTAAGCACCGACCATAATATTTTCAAGCGTGGTCAACCCTGCGAACGGTTGCGTAATCTGGAACGTCCGTACCATTCCTAATTTTGAAATTTGATGCGGTTTCATCCCATTAATCGAAACCTGATCAAAGGTCACTTGGCCTTCGTCACATTTCAGAAACCCCGCGACCATGGCAAAAAGTGTGGTCTTGCCCGCGCCATTTGGCCCAATCAAGGAGACAATCTCCCCTTCTTGAACATTGAGATCAACTGAAGACACCGCCGTCAAACCGCCAAAGCGTTTGGTAACGCCAGATACATTAAGCATTGCCATCTCCTTGATCTGATTTCAGCTTATCCAATGCGCTGGCGTCGGTTTGTTTTAATTTCTTTTTAAACATACCGATCAGGCCATTGGGCAAATAACTGATGATAATGATCAGGATAAACCCATAGACAATCAAGCTCAGCCCTGGCGTATCAATGAAATGACGCGCGATTTCATTAACAACATGCAAAACAAATGCCCCAATCAATGGTCCAAACACCGTTCCCATTCCACCAACGATGGTCACCAAAAGCATCTCAACGGAAAGATGAATGGAATAGGCAATCGGCGGGTCAAGATAGAGATATTTTTGGGCATAGAATGTACCCGCGGCACCGCCCATCGCCCCCATGATCATGATCGCATAAATTTTACAGCGGAGCGTGTTAATACCAAGCGCTTCCGCCGCGTCTTCATTTTCACGGATGGCCACCAATTGCGCCCCAAAACGTGAGCGTTCCAACCACAATGCAATGGCGATTGAAATAAACAGCAACAGCAAAGCGAAATAATAAAATCCGGTTGGCGTTTCAAATTGTAAATTGCTTAGGCCCGGCGCGTATTTAAGAAACAACCCAACACCGCCACCTGTAAATTCAACAGAATTAGCAAGGACGCGCAGCAATTCAGCAAAAGCCAATGTGATCAGCGCAAAATAAGACCCTTTCAACCCTGAACGGAATGACATAAAGCCAACGATAAAGCCCAGAAGCGCCCCTGCAAATATGGCCACCACAATGCCGATGATCGGCGGCACACCAAAAGTCGTCAATAAGATTGATGACGCATAGGCGCCTGTTCCAAAGAACATCACCCCACCGAATGAAAATTGCCCCGCATAACCCCCTAGTATATTCCAGGACTGACCAAGATAGGCGGTGAAGAAAATAAGCGTCAGCACATCAATATAAAATTTGCTGACAATAAAGGCAGGCGCCACCATGAGCAAAACCGCACCAGCCAGCAATAACATCATGTTTTTTCCTAATGCCGACATTATACTTTGCTCCCAAACAGACCTGTGGGTTTAAAGATCAGGATCAAAATAAAGATCAGCGAAATACCGATTTGCCCTAGGCTTTCCCCTAACAGAAGACCACCCACGGATTCCGTAATTCCGATAATAAAGCCACCCAAAAGCGCGCCAATAATGCTGCCCATCCCGCCCAGCACCACAATGGTGAAGGCAACAAGAACAAAAATATTACCGGTATAAGGATCGACATAGAAAATAGGCAACATCATGCAACCCGCGGCACCAAGGCAGGCAATCCCAATGCCAAAAGTTACCGCGAAAATATGTTCAACATTAATGCCAACAAGCCGCGCGCCTTGACGTTCCTTGGCCACAGCACGAATGGCGCGCCCCATATCCGTCAAGCTCATCAAGGCCCAAAGCAAGGCGCAGATCACAAGCGCGGCGACAAAAGAAATAACCTTTGGATAAGAAAGATACATAAACCCAAGGTCAAACGCTTCAAAACTGTAAGACAAACTGACCGTCTGCTGGTCACCACTAAAGAAAAACAACGCGCTGTTTTCAATAATAATAGAAAGCCCTAACGTGATCAGCAAAATGTTCTGATCTTTACCTTTCGACAGCACCCCAATGCCATATCGGTAAATCAAATACCCAAAAATAAACGCGGCAGGGGTGACAATCGCAATCGATAAATAAGGGTCAATATTCGCCAGCTGGAACAAAAAGAACGCGGCGTATAAAGAAAGCATTAACATCGCCCCATGAGCGAAGTTAATAATGTGGAGCACGCCATAAATAAGCGTCAGCCCAAGGGCTACAAGGGCATAAATCGCGCCAAACATCAATCCATTGATAATGGCGGCGGGCAACATAGAAAGGGATGCAGAAAGCATGACAGTAAGATGAAAGAGTCCTCAGGCAGTGCTTCCACTGCCCGAGGACAAGATTATGTTTTAGCTGCGTGGGAACACAGCATCAGCTGAAGCATAGGCGGAAGGAGCGATAATTTGAACATCACCCTTCTGTGCCTGAATCGCCACAGCTCGTGAACCCATGTTCTGGCCATCAACCATCTTGGTCTTATCATAAGGCATGAAATCGACTTCCAATGTTGATGCGGCAAGGGCGGCGTTAACAGCATCTTTATCTGTTGTGCCAGCACGTTCAAAACCATCAGCCAAGAACAGAATAGACATATAGGCGCAGTACACTTCAAAAGTGAAGTATTTGCCATCAGCCTCGGTGCGCTTGCGCATGGCTTGACCTGATGCTGAATTCGGATTGTACCAATGGTTCACGTCAATCATATTTTCAGCAATTTGCGGCAGGTCATCAACAAACTTAAAGTTAAAGCCGCCACCAAGAACAGAATAGCTTGCCATGAAATCAACACGCTGTTGGCGCAGTGTTTTGGCCAGAAGCACATATTCACCCGGATAGTTAATCGGCATCACAATGTCCGGCTTAGCTGACTTGATCCGCAGAGCAATATTATCAAAGTTACGGGTTGGGTTCGCGTGTTTGATGGTGTCAATCACTTCAAGATTATGTTCTTTCAGTGCATTGGTCATCAATTTGGCTGTTCCTGTCCCAAATTCTGATTCTTCATGGACGATCACCACTGACTTAGCAGGGCTGCCCGCGCGAGCGTTAATCTCACCAAGGTTTGTTGCGGCATCGCGCGCAATACGGCCATAACCATCAGCCATGCGGAAGACGTTACCAAGACCGCGCTGAACCAGTTTATCAGACACACCTACATCAACAGAAAACGGAATATTATACTTGGCAGCGGCGGCAGATGCGGCAAGACCAACAGCGGATTGATAACAACCCTGCAGCGCATGGACGCCCGCTTCATTCATTTTTTCAACTTCAGCAGCGCCGATTTCAGGCTTGGTCTGGGAATCACCAAGCAAAGCTTCTAGCTTTGCACCACCCATGGATTTAATACCGCCAGCGGCATTGATATCAGCAATCGCCATCTGTGCGCCGTAACGCAACTGCGCGGCTGGATACGCGGCCCAACCTGTTGCTGGGTGAATCAAACCAATTTTTACATTACCTGCGGCCTGAGCAATCCACGGTGTGGCAAGGCCTGATGTTAACGCTACTGACGCGGCTGCACCACCAAGAAAAGTACGGCGTGAGGTATTATTTATGAATTTAGAATTCTTCATTATTCGCTCCCTATGGCTTTACTTCGTATTCTTAGATGTAGTTCTATAATCAATAGTTAAAAGTATAAATCGACCTTCTGACAAGTTTAAAATTATTCCAATCTAGAAATTTTACTGATGAGATTGAAGAAACCATGGAAAACCCCGCACAAATATTTGCCCAATTTGTTACTGAAACAGGCCTTGATCAAATCCCTGATGATGCTGTTTCCGCGGCCAAGAAAATCATCACCGATTCCATTGGGGTCATCATTGGCGGGATGGCGGAACCTGACATTCAATCGCTCATCTCCACAACCGAAGCTCATGGCAAAGGCAATATTCCCCTATTGGGAACAGGCGTGACGACCAGCATTGAATTGGCAAGTTTAATCCATGGTACGGCGGGAACAGTGCTGGAGATGGATGAAGGCCATCAATTTGCCAAAGGCCACCCCGGGATGCATATCCTGCCCGCCATGTTATCTTTTGTTCATGAAAAACCGATAACGGCAGAGGAATTTTTAAGGGCATTTGTTATGGGGTATGATGTCAGCGCGCGCATTGGTCTTGCCTCATCGCTTAACCCAAACACGCATCCGCATGGCACTTGGGGCGGTATTGGTGGGGCGGCTGCTCTCGGCCTTCTAGAAGGGCTTAACCGCGAAGAAATGGCAACGCTTCTCAACATAGCCTCCAGCCTGACCTTGGCCACCAGCCGAAAGACCATGCTGGAAGGCGGCACGGTTCGAAACGTTTACACAGGTTATGCCAATCAAATGGCGCACCTTAGCCTGACGTTATTGAAATCTGGCTTTACCGGTGAACAGAACGGGATTGATACGATTTTTGGTCAGGTAATCTCCAGTTCGTTTGACCATGACCGTGCTTTTGAAGCCTTGGGCGAGCGGTTTGAAGTATGCCGGAATTATTTCAAACTTCATGCCTGTTGCCGCTATAATCACGCGGCTTTGGATGCGTTGAACATTCTAATGGCGGCGCATCCCGAACTGCATGATGCCCGCGCCATTTCATCTATTCATGTTGAAAGTTACAGCCTTGCCGCGGAGCTGAGTGACCCATCCCCCAACAATGTTCTCGCTTGTAAATTTTCGATCCCTTTTGCCATCGCCACAACCCTTTATCATCAATCTTCAGATGTATTAAGTTTTACCGAAAACGCTGTTCAGAATAAAAATATTCAACAATTAGCGGCAAAAGTAAGCCTTGTTGAGAATAAGGATATGACCAAAAAACTGCCTGATTTTCGGCCAGCCTCTGTCAAGATCACCATGAACAATGGTGCCGTCTTTGAAACCGAAGTCCAAACCAATCGTGGTGATTGGCAAGACCCTTACAAGGACCATGACTTGAAAGATAAATTCATCAGCCTTGCCAGCAGAATTTTCAATCACAAAGATGCAGAGGATCAATATGATCAACTGATGACACTGGAACAGCAGAATTTAAACCTGTTGTTTGGCAAGGCCTTTCGAATTGGCGATTGATTTTCAAATGCCAAGACAGATTGAAGAATAAGGATGCCGTTGGGTAATCTTTCCATCAAATTCAAAAATATCCAGCATCGCGTTATAGCCTTCATCGGTGATGGCCATGTCTTCCGGCCAACAGCCCATGGCCTGATAAGCGTTGATACATTCCGCTAAAACAGTTTCATCAATCTGGGAGAACACTGGTTTTTCAGCCGCCGCGATTTCTGATGCGGGTGTGATCGCCATGTAATGACGGGCGCGGGCATAGGCGCGGCAAAACGCTTGGCCTTCATCACTGGCCAGCCAATCGGGCATGGCCGCCAAACTGGAAAAAGCACAAGCCCCCACCATGGGCCCTAAAGCCGCAACAACATGGCCAACGCCATCGGCCTCTAATTGCTGAGGGGCGGGGCCTTGTTGATGGATATACTGGCCTTTGCCTTGCCGATAGGCCGCGTCCATTTCCTTGGCATTTCCCGCATCAATGATATTAATTTTGGAAAGATCAATGCCGGCCTTATGACAAGCGAATTTGAACATGGTCATGGGCTGACCACCATGATGCACCAACACATCCGCGCCTTCTAAAGATGACCATTGGAAATCAGGTTCCGCGTCTCGCCCTGTGATGAAAAAACCATCCATATTATTGATCAGCGCGAAATGCCTCGGGCTTGGCTGGATGCCTTTTTCCAAAGAGGAAAACCCTTGGCTGATGGTGGATTGCACCACTTGTGCGGTACCATCTTCAAGGGCTTTCAAAGCGGAAACACCAGGTTTGGCCACGCTCCAATCAACATCAAAACCTTCTTCTTTCAGAAACCCACCGGTCATGGTGGAGATCAATGGCGAATAGAACGCGGAGAATAACGTGAACTGAATATGTATTTTCGCCATGAGAGAATCCTTTTTGTGGTGACGACTTTAAGATAGCGCAAAAAGAGCGATCACAAAACGCGGGTTATCAATGGGCGCGTTATTCCCCCCTTGGGAAACGCTGATTGGTTTCAACGTCATTTAAATCCATATGATTGCGCATGAACCGTTCGCTGGCCTTTTTTAAAGGCTGATAATCCCATGGGAAATATTGCCCATTGCGAAGCGATTCATAGACCACCCAGCGGCGGGCTTGGCTGCGGCGAACCTCTTCATCAAACCGGTCAAGATCCCATCGTTCTTTTGCCATGTGCTGAAACGCGGCCAGTTTTTCAGCAAACTCAGGGCGTTCCGCCAGATTATCCAATTCATGCGGGTCTTTTTCCAAATCAAACAATTGATCAGGGTCGAGTTTGCATTGAATGTATTTATACGGCCCATCGCGCAACGACACCAAAGGCGCGTAGGAGGCTTCAGCGGCGTATTCCATGGCAACAGGGTTATCGCGCTTAGTGCCATTCGCCAGCGGCACAAGGCTTTCACCTTGTGTCCATGGCGCAACACTTTCCATAGAAATACCCGCCAGTTCACATAAGGTTGGGCAAACATCAATCGTGCTGACTGGGGTGGCGTCATGACCAGGCTTAATATGGGGCGCTGAGATCATCAATGGCACCCGCGCCGAGCCTTCAAAGAAGGTCATTTTAAACCACAACCCTCTTTCGCCCAGCATATCGCCATGGTCAGATACAAACAGGATAATGGCTTCTTGGGATGTCCGCTCAAGCGTATCGAGAATCTCACCTATTTTATCATCCAAGTAACTGATATTGGCAAAATACGCCTGTCTTGAACGGCGAATATGGTCTTCGGTAATATCGAAACTGCGCCAGTCATTAGCATCAAAAATGCGCTTTGAATGAGGGTCATGATCCTCATAAGGCATGGCTTCAACCGATGGTAAAAGATGCTCACAATCGTTATACAAATCCCAATATTTCTGGCGGGCGACATAAGGGTCATGGGGATGGGTAAAGCTTACCGTTAAACACCACGGGCGGTTATCATGCCCGCGGGCGAGATCATAAATTTTCCGCACCGCTTCATAGGCGACTTCATCGTCATATTCCATCTGGTTGGAAATTTCAGCAACACCCGCGCCGGTGACAGAACCCATATTGTGATACCACCAATCAATACGCTCCCCCGGTTTTCTGTAATCAGGTGTCCAACCGAAATCAGCGGGGTAAATATCCGTCGTCAGGCGTTCTTCAAATCCGTGCAATTGGTCGGGCCCAACAAAATGCATTTTGCCTGAAAGAATGGTTTGATACCCCGCCCCCCTTAAATGGTGAGCATAGGTGGGAAGATCAGAGGGAAACTCTGCCGCGTTGTCATAAACCCCACTGATTGAAGGAAGCTGACCCGACATAAAACTGGCCCGCCCCGGCGCGCATAGCGGGGAGGCTGTATAGCAATTTTCAAAACGGATGGATTGCGCGGCAAGCCTTTTCAAATTCGGTGTGTGAAGCCATTCCGCCGGACCATCAGGAAACAATGTTCCGTTCAACTGATCAACCATCAAGATGAGAATATTTGGTTTTGTCATTGGTCTTTTCCCCATGATTTTACGATCACATTTTAAGTTTTGATGTCGGTTACTTTAAAGCGTTACACATTGCTACCATCAGCACATATCTGCTGGTTCATGGCAACATAAAAATCACGCCCTGATCGAAAAACGCAGTTTCATATTTTTGTAATAATAATCACCGATTGTATTCCAAGAGTAGGATAATAATTTTGTAATGGAAATTGTATTTTGAACGACCTCTCGACCTCCCCGCTCAGCTTTCGGACAATATGGATTTCTGATGTTCACCTCGGCACACCCGGCGCCCGGGTAGATGACCTGTTGCATTTTCTCAAACATACCCAAAGCGATACGCTCTATCTCGTGGGGGATATTATTGATGGATGGCAGCTCAAAAAACGGTTCTATTGGCCGCAAAAACACAATGATGTTATCCAGAAAATACTTCGCAAAGGGCGCAATGGCACAAAAGTAATTTATATCCCCGGCAATCATGATGAAGCCGCGCGAGAATATTGCGACTACAGTTTTGGTGAGGTTGAAATTCATATGGATTATATTCACCATACCATCAAAGGGGAAAAACTTTGGATCGTGCATGGTGACCTTTTTGACAATGTCATCAAACACGCACGTTGGCTTGCTTATATCGGCGATTATGCCTATACGAATTTGCTCCGCGCCAACCGCTTGATCAATGCGATCAGGCAGTTTTTTAACATGCCTTATTGGTCATTCTCTCAATACCTTAAGCATAAGGTAAAATCAGCGGTTTCATTTATTTCTGCATTTGAAACCGCCATGGTAACCGAGGCGCGCCGCCGAGAGTGCATCGGGGTTGTTTGTGGGCATATTCACAAACCTGAAATCAGTGAGATTGATGGCATCAAATATTACAATGATGGCGACTGGGTTGAGAGTGTTACCGCCCTTGTCGAACATCATGACGGCCGGATGGAAATCATTGATTGGGCAAGCATGACCGCGCCCAAAAAACTGACCAGCACGTCACCTGAAACGGTAGGTGCTGAATGACCGTGGATAACAACAAACAGACAATCATGATTGTGACGGATGCTTGGTACCCTCAGGTCAACGGTGTGGTCAGAACTTTATCTCAAACACGTGAAGAATTGATGGCTTTGGGGTATCGCGTCTTCATGTTAACCCCTGAAGGTTTTCCGACCATCCCCTGCCCTACCTATCCCGAGATAAGGCTTTCGCTTATGCCCGGAAGTAAAGTGGCGAAACAAATTCGAAATATATCGCCTGATTACTTGCATATCGCCACCGAAGGGCCTTTGGGCTTGGCGGCACGGAATTTTGCAAAACGCAACGGGGTTAAATTCACCACCGCCTATCACACACGGTTTCCGGAATATGTTTACAGCCGTATCCGGCTTCCCCTTAACATCACATATGGGTTTCTTCGGTGGTTTCATGAACCAGGAGAAGCCATACTTGCCCCCACCAAGACCGTGCTTAATGATCTCAAAGATCGCCATGTAGGCAATCCGGTTCTTTGGCCGAGGGGCGTTGACCTTGAACATTTTTCCCCTGCCAATCGCCGGAAAAAGAATCCTAAGCCAATTTTTATTTATGTTGGCAGGGTTGCGGTCGAAAAAAACATTGGTGATTTTCTTGATCTAGATCTCGATGGTGAAAAATGGGTGGTCGGCGATGGTCCAGCGATGGCTCAGCTCAAGAAACAATATCCTGATGTGGTTTTCCACGGCATGAAAACCCGTGATGAACTTCCAGCCTTTTATCGCAAAGCGGATGTTTTTGTTTTTCCATCTAAAACCGATACATTCGGCCTTGTCCTGCTGGAGGCCATGGCCTGCGGTGTGCCAGTGGCGGCATTTCCTGTGACGGGGCCGATTGATGTTGTCGGCGATAGCGACGGCGGGGTTTTGGATAATGACCTTGCAAAGGCTTGCCAAAAAGCACTGAAGTTACCTCGCGGCAAAGTTCGTGCCTATGCGGAAACCTTCTCTTGGGAAAACGCCAGCCGGATTTTACTATCCCATCTTGTTATCAGCCGCAATCCAGATGATTACAGCGTTCTGGATAACCCCTACAAAGATAATACTGGTGTCTTGAGAGCCGTGGCCGCGGCGCGTAATTCCCTTGCTGGATTGCGGTTTGCCCTTGCCGAAGAAAGCGCTTTCCGCCAGGAACTGGCACTGGCAATTCCCATGCTTCTGATTGCCTTCTTCTTACCAGTTGAACTCGCCCTCAAAATATTGATGGTGATATCCACCGTGTTGGTACTCATTGTTGAATTGCTGAATTCTAGCGTAGAAGCCGCGGTGGATCGCATTTCCTATAGCCGCCATGGACTTTCAAAACGCGCAAAGGATTATGGTAGCGCAGCGGTTCTCTTGTCGCTGGCTTTGTGTTTTGCCGTCTATGCTTTTTGCATCATTGAGGCTTTATCGAGCTGATCACGCGATTTGCTTGTCGTTTGAATTGGTCGTGCCTTAAATTGGACACGCATCAGTGGGTTGGGCGAATACAAAAAACACACCCAAA
>CALFYS010000044.1 GCA_937952245.1 uncultured Alphaproteobacteria bacterium
CATAAAACCAAGAGAATATCAGGCCAATAAAGACTTGCTAAATCACAAAAGTGAAAAAAAATAAGGACTTAATCAGCCGGATGCCAAAAACAACTTGATTCAAAAACAACGCCAGCCCTAACCCAATAGGAACCGCCGCCATAAAGCAAATCAACCACCGGACATTATTCCAAAGCGAAGTGTAAAATTCTTCGTCATCGGCCAATTCGATATAATTAGCAAAACCAACATAGGTCGCAGGTGACAGCCCATCCCATTCATAAAGAGAAATGGAAAGCGACTGAAAAATAGGAATGATGACGTAAACAGTAAAAAACAGAATAGCAGGGGCTAAAAAAATAAACGGCGTCAATTGGGCTTGATGGCGTTTCCACCAACTTGACTGCCGTTTTACCGTTTGACCTGCCATGACCATTTGCCCTGATTGGTATTCGAAAAATTAAATGAATAAATATATGAATTAAGAAATAAATAAGGGCAGAGAGACCCCTGCCCTTATTATCAAAGTCTTACTTGTAAACCCGCTGACGCGCTTTTTCCAAACGCTTCAGGATGGCGTCACGACGCTCAGGCTTCACCATATATTCTTGGAAACCTTTCATGCCAGCAGATGCCATTTCAGCAGGGGCATCACGATCATAGAACTGAGCCATTGCATAGGCTTCGTTCAACATCTTGTTGCCTGCCTTCAGGAACTTATCATCAGCAACGGAAGAACCGCTGTTGATTGGCAACTGACCCAAGATTTTGTTCACTTCTTCCTGAACATCCGCACGTGCCATGAAGATCAAGAAACGCTTTGCGTCTTTTTTGTTCTTCGCCTTTGAAGGGATATGCACAGTATCGGTTGGGGCTTCTTCAGCCATTGGAAGACCTGGGGTGATTTCTGGGAACTGGAAGAACCCAAGCTGGTCGTCAGTCAGACCAGCTTCACGCAGAGGCGCAACAGCAAAGTTACCCATGACATACATCGCGGCTTCACCGTTGACCATTGGAGTCAAAGCTTCCTGCCAGCTGTACGCGGCGTGGTTTTCAATGAAATAGCCAGGCTTAACCAGACGATCCCATGCATCAAAAACAGCATGAACGCGTGGGTCTGTGTAAGGGATTTTACCATTGGTCAAATCCATGTGGAATTCGTAACCGTTGACACGCAGGTCAAGGTAGTCAAACACACCCGCGGTTGTCCAAAGGTACTTTGAACCGATTGTGATCGGGGTCACGCCATTGGCCTTCAATGTGGCACAGGCTTCTACGAATTCATCGAATGTCTTTGGTACAGCAATACCCATCTTTTCAAAGATGTCTTTGCGGTAATATACGCCCCACTGATAATAGGTGTAAGGCACACCCCACTGGCGACCGCCAATGGTCATGGACTTCTGAGCGTGGGCCATTGAACTGCCCAATTCACCGTCTTTCCAACCGCTATCTGCCCAAATGTCGGAGACATCTTCAAACAGGCCAGCCTTAACAAACGGACGCATACGGTTGCCCGCGTACCAGTTTGCAACGTCTGGTGGGTTGGTGTTCAAGAAGTTACGGATAGATTGCTTATAACCTTCGTGGTCAAAAACATTCCATTCAACAGTAACGTCTGGGTTTTCTGCTTCGAATTTTTCAATGATATATTCGAACGCCTTCTTCGGTGCCGCATCTGATGTATCTGTATTAATCACCAAAGTACCGGCAGATGCGCTTGATGCCATGCCAACAACGGCAGCGACAGCAAGTGATGTAAGCATCTTTTTCATGAGGATCCTCCCATTAGGTGCCATAAAAAATTACTTCGATAGGTTGCCCTAAAATTTGAAGTGTTGGTTAAGATTGGTCAGCGCTGACTAATCCAATAACAGTTAAGATTAATACAATTTTTAAAAATCCCAACTAAAATAACCATGACGCTTCTCTATGCGCTCGGCTTCCGCCAAAATGAGTATTCATTCCGAAAAAATCATCTTTTCCTTTTTTTCATTCCGATAATATGTAATTTTACAATTCATGGAGAGTTCATTCGCGTCATTACATGACCATTTTCCCGATGGCTTTTTTATGCAACGCCATCGGCCTGTCATCATGCCTGAAACGCATTCCCATGGGCATATTGAAGTCCTGTTGCCGGTGGGATGCAGCTTAACCTATCATACCCAGACCGGGCTTTATCGAGCAGAACCCGATAAATTGAGCGTGTTATGGGGGCATATCCCACATCGGGTGACAAAAATTGAAGGTGATGGTGAAATCCTAATCGCCAATATCCCATTGGCGGAATTGTTATCATGGTCAATGCCCGAGACGTTTTTAGGGGAATTGCTGACCGGAAAATTGGTTTCAGCCAACGCCAGCGACCCGCTTCATCAATCGCTCTTTGAACGTTGGATTGAAGATTTAAACAGCGATGATACCAATCGAAGTTCAATCGCACGGGTGGAAATTCAATTAAGCTTAAGGCGGCAATCTTTGATGGGTTGGCACGCCCGAAAATTACAATCTCCTCAAGAAGAAAACAAACCATCAATCGAACAGCAAAGCCAAATGATCAGCAGTCGGCAATCCAGCCGTGTGATCGCCATGATCCGATTTATCGCTGAAAACTTTACGCAACCAATCGATATTGCCCAAATCGCAACCGCTGGCGGTGTATCCAAAGGTCATGCCATGGGTATTTTCAAAAAAATGCTGGGCACGAATATCAATCGGTTTTTGACCCAACTGCGCCTGCACCACGCGAAATCCGCCTTATCCGATACTGATGATAAGATTTTGACCATCGCCCTTGATTCTGGCTTTGGGTCTTTATCGCGGTTTTATGAAGTGTTCTTAATGGAAACAGGGCATACCCCCCAATCTTTTCGGAAATCACAGCATCAAGCCAAAAATTAGCGTCTGGCCACCATGCCCCTTTTTCAGGTGATGAAGGTGGTTAACGGTTATGGCTTGAAACGCCCTTGACCTCAGTCATGTTATGCTTTCTGAATATGGGCAGAAAAGTTCACATCATCTTTGATAAAGAAGCGAAAGATTAACGAGTGTTGTCATGACCAAAGACCTTATCCTTGCCATTGATCAGGGAACCACATCAACCCGCGCCATTATTTTTGATCGCCACCTGACACCACTGGCCACCGCTCAACAAGAATTTGAACAGCATTTCCCGCAATCCGGCTGGGTGGAACATAACCCTGAAGATTTGTGGACGACATCTATTGAAATGGCTGAACACGTGATCAAAAAGCACCAATGCACGCCTGATGATATTGCCGCTATTGGCATCACCAATCAGCGCGAAACAACCTTGGTCTGGGATCGCGAAACCGGAGAGGCTGTTTATCCAGCGATTGTTTGGCAAGACCGCCGAACATCAAATTATTGCCAGAAACTGAAACAAGATGGCCATGAAGCCATGGTCACAAGCAAAACAGGCTTGCTGCTTGACCCTTATTTTTCAGCGACAAAGATTGCTTGGATTTTGGACCACGTCGATGGCGCAAGAGAGCGCGCGGAACAAGGTGATTTGCTTTTTGGAACGGTGGATACCTATCTGATCTGGCGGCTGACAAAGGGCGCTTCGCATTTGACGGATGCCACCAATGCCGCCCGCACCATGATTTATAATATCAATGACGGAACATGGGATGATGAGTTGTTGGATTTATTCAACATCCCCAAAAAAATGTTGCCTGAGGTGAAGAACTGTTCGGATGATTTTGGCCATACCTGCACTGATTTTTTTGACGGCATCGCGCTCCCTATCGCTGGGGTTGCTGGCGACCAACAAGCGGCAACAATTGGCCAAGCTTGTTTTGAGCCGGGGATGATCAAATCCACCTATGGCACGGGGTGTTTTGTGCTTCTTAACACGGGCGATGCGCCGGTGTTTTCCAGCAATAAATTGCTGACAACAATCGCTTATCAATTGGATGATAAACCTGTTTATGCTTTGGAAGGGTCAATCTTTATCGCCGGAGCGGTGGTGCAATGGTTGCGCGATGGGCTGCAATTGATCAAATCCGCCGCGGAGACCGAAGACCTTGTCCAAAAAGCCGATGCAACTGAACAGGTCTATCTGGTGCCGGCCTTTACAGGGTTAGGCGCGCCTTATTGGAATGCTGAATGTCGCGGGGCTATTTTTGGCCTGACCCGCAACACTGGCCCCGCTGAACTTGCAAAAGCAGCCTTGGAAAGCGTTGCCTTTCAGACGCGCGATTTGATCGAGGCCATGCGAGAGGATGGCGCCGCCAGCAGCCAGACCGTGATCCGCATTGATGGCGGGATGGTGGCGAATGATTGGGCGATGCAAAATTTAGCCAATCAATTAATGGCGCCTGTGGATCGCCCTAATGTGATCGAAACAACGGCATCGGGGGCGGCTTATCTTGCGGGGTTAAGAGCAGGAGTTTACCCAAAGCCAGCGGAATTTGCCAAAACATGGTCTTTGGAAAAACGCTTTAACCCATCGGGTTCAACCGATGAGGCCAATCAAGCCTATCAAGGCTGGCGCAACGCCATCCGTAAATTATTGCATGAAGGTGAATAAGCCTTTCTGATTGGCTTCCAATATACATCATAAGCAGGGTCATTGACTGCCCTTTTGGGGTGCAATAACGTTTTATTGAACCTCAACATTCAAAGGCCAAAAGATGAATAAAGATAAAGTTGCTATTCTGACAGGAACCGGGCAAGGCATTGGCGCGGGTTGCGCCCGTGAAATGGCAAACGCTGGATATAAAGTCTCATTAATGTCGCCTTCCACCCGAAGCATTGAACTTGCCAAAGAACTGGGCGGTATCGGGCGATCTGGATCTGTTCTTGAGGCGGAAGACCTTCAACAACTGGTTGATGATACGATGAATAAATATGGCCGCATTGATGCCGTGGTGAGCAATATGGGGCATGGCGGGGGTGTGCCTGAAGCGATAAAAACTGTTGGTTTTGACCCTGATTTTGATGGTCCTCTTTTAGAATTACCCGATGAGCTCTGGCATGAGAGCCTCGATATGTATGTGCTTAATATTGTTAAGATGGCGCGTATCGTGACGCCGATTATGATCGCCCAAGGGGGCGGTAATTTTGTCAATATATCCTCCATGAATACGGTTGAGCCGCGCGCGCCATACCCCATGAGCATGTTGCGGGGGACATTGCATAGTTTTGCAAAATTATTTGGTGACCGTTACGCGCGTCATAATATTTGCA
>CALFYS010000045.1 GCA_937952245.1 uncultured Alphaproteobacteria bacterium
TCCCCCACCCATTTCGCTTGATCAGGCGTTTCAGCATGGGATGAGGCCGGCATCACAACCGCCATCATAACCGCCATTAATATCCCCGCCCAAATCAGCGGAACGCTCAATAGCATGGCCGTGAATATCTTGGATCGTGATTCGGTGTCTTGGCGCGCTTTGCTGAACGCCACATTATGATTTTGATGATGATGCTTGTGCTGAAACCTACTCATGCCATCAATCTATCTACCTTTGGCAGGATGAACAATAAAAACTCGCCCGCCCTGTTTGCCGGATCATTTTGATCGGCTTGCCGCATTCGGGGCAATCTTCGCCTTCACGGCCATAGACATTCAACTGCTGAGCAAAATAGCCAATCTCACCGCCGGGTTGAATATGATCACGCAGCGATGTGCCGCCAGCCTCAATCGCTTTTGTTAAGACGGCGCGGATGGTTTCATTCAGCACCTCCAGTTTGGCCATGCTGACATTCTTGGCCAGCCGCTTGGGGGAGATTTTCGCCAAATACAAGGCTTCGCTGGCATAGATATTGCCAATCCCCGCGATCACCCGTTGATCCAATAAGGCGGATTTAATGGGGGCGGTTTTGCCCGCAAAGGCTTCGGCCATATATGCCGCCGACAGGGCGTTGCCCAATGGTTCAACCCCCATATTTTTCAGCAGCGGATGGTTTTCATCCTCGCCATAAGGCGTGATCTGCACCCCACCAAACCGCCTTGGGTCATTCAGCACAAGGCTTTGCGCCTGCCCGTTCTGTTCGACCACCGCCACAAGGTGGTCATGTTTTTTCTCTTGTTCCGTTAAGGCTTTTGGGTAAATCCGCACCGACCCCGACATCCCAAGATGGATGATCATGGCGTATTGCGCCTGATTCCCTTTGGCCAAATCCATGATGATGTATTTGCCACGGCGTTTCAGCCCGATAATTTCAGCCTTTGTTAAAACCGTGCTGATATTTTCAGGCATGGGCCAGCGCATTTTCTGCCCCGATGTCCAAACAGAGGTCACGATTCCGCCCAATGCCGCATCAGCAATGGCGTTTTTTACGGTTTCAACTTCAGGTAATTCAGGCATTTATCTTTCCCTAACTGGCTCTGCCCTGATATAAAGCCTTCATGACTGAAAAATCCAGACCTCAAATTGATCCCGACCAGCCGATTGATTTTGGCTATGAGACGATCCGCGCCGCCGATAAGCAAGATCGTGTTCGTTCTGTCTTTGATAGCGTGGCGTCTTCTTATGACATTATGAACGATGTCATGTCGCTTGGCATCCACCGTGTGTGGAAAGATACGCTGATCCGGATGATCAATCCTGCCGCTGATCAACATCTGATTGATCTGGCGGGCGGCACAGGTGATATAGCCTCACGATTTTTAAAACGTGGCGGCGGCAAAGCCTCGATTGTCGATATTAATGTTGAAATGATGATGGCGGGGCGCAAACGCCCTGATTTATCCGCCTTGCAAAACCTGTCATGGGTGGCGGGGAACGCGGAGATGATTCCTTTTGAGGATGAAAGCGCTGAACTTGTCACCATTGCTTTTGGTCTTCGGAATGTCACCGATCGGTCGCGGGCGATTGCTGAAGCTTTCCGCGTGCTGAAACCCAATGGCCGTTTTTACTGCCTTGAGTTTTCCCATGTTCAAAACCCAGCCATGGCGCGGGTTTATGATTTATGGTCATCGGCCTTGCCTGGCTTTGGCCAGCTGATCGCCAAGGATTCGGAATCCTATCAATATTTGGTTGAATCCATCCGCCGTTTCCCCCCGCAAGAAGAATTGGCCGCTATGTTTGCCGCTGAAGGTTTCGCGCGGGTGAAATATCGCAACCTGACCAATGGGATCGCGGCCATCCACTGCGGCTGGAAATTAGACTGATGCTGATGTTGATCTTTCGCCTCCCGATCGTTGCTTGGCATTTAAGCCGCGGCGGTATTTTTGGGCATTTGGCGGAGATGTCTTTATTGCCGCTGTGGTTGCGGCAGGTGATGCGGGTGCTGAACCGCGTGATCGCCAAACGAAACCCTGAACGCCCGGGGATTGCCTTGGCCTCTGCCCTGACGGCACTTGGCCCGGGCTTTATCAAATTTGGCCAAGCGCTCTCCACCCGCGCTGATTTAATGGGGGCGGATGTGGCGCGTGATCTCGCCACTTTGCAAGATCAATTGCCGCCATTTGCGGGCGCGGTCGCCAAGCGGATTCTGGAACGGGAATGGGGCAAGCCGATTGACGAATGCTGCCTTGATTTTGATGAAACGCCTGTGGCGGCGGCATCAATTGCCCAAGTGCATTTTGCGACATTGCTCGATGGCCGTGACGTGGCGGTTAAGATTCTTCGCCCGGGGATCAGGCATCGCATGGAACGTGATATTAAATTCTTCATGGCCATGGCGCGGCTGATTGAAACCATCGCCCCCCATACCAAACGGTTAAAACTGGTTCACGCGGTTGAACAATTTGCCCATTATTCGGATGTTGAGCTTGATTTGCGGCTTGAAGGCGCATCCGCTGGCAAATTGCGGGATAATCACGCCCAAGATGACGGCATTTATGTGCCGGAAATTGAATGGCCCCTGACCACTGAATTTGTCTTGGTGATTGAAAAAATTGAAGGCACGCGCATTGATGACCGCGAAGGATTATTGGCCAAAGGCCATGATATTGATGCCATCACCGCCATCGCCGCTAAATCCTTCTTCTTTCAGGTCTTCCGCGATGGGTTTTTCCACGCTGATATGCACCCGGGCAATATCTTTATCCGTGATGATGGCGTATTGGTGCCGATTGATTTCGGCATTATGGGTGATCTCAACCTGCAAGACCGCTTGTTTTTGGCGCAATTGCTTAATGCTATTCTGGATCGCGACTATGATATGGTGGCGAAACTGCACCGCGACGCGGGCATGATCAACCCAGACACGCCTGTTGAAGGGTTTGCCCAAGCCATTCGCGCGGTCACCGAGCCGATTATGGATCAACCCATGGGGGATGTCTCTTTAGGCGCGGTGTTGGGGCAAATCTTTGGGCTGGCGCGGCGCTATGATGTCGAAGTCCAACCGCAGTTCACGTTGTTGCAAAAAACCATGGGCATGGCCGAAGGGGTTGCCCGCCAATTAAACCCTGATGCCAATATGTGGCCGATTGCCCGTGATCTGGCCTCCGATTGGGCAGAGGATCAAGGCGGTGTTCTTTCGCAAATCAGCATGATTGCCGATAAAACCCTTGCTTTTGGCTTGCGATTGCCCGAACTGCTGGATCGCGCGGAACATATTCTTCATCAAATGGAATCCCAGAAACCTGCGGAAAAAACAACATCTCCTGTGGTTTGGGTGCTGTTGGGCGCGGGCATCACCACCGCTATTGCTGCAATTATTCTTATCTAACTTCACATTTTGTGAAATATGAAATATACTGTTTCACAACTTGTGAAATATGATTGCAAAACCATGAAGATTGACGATATTATTGAACAATTGGGTGGTGCCGCGGCGGTGCAAACCTTATTAGGCGTAGGGCCTAGCGCGGTGAGCAATTACCGCCTGCGCGGGGCTTTCCCTGAATACGCGCGGGTGCGAATCTGGCAAGCGTTGAAAGCCCGGGGGGTACACGTCAACCCCGAAACCCTGACCGACCTTCATGATCAACCGCCATCTGGCGAGAGCAATAGCGCGAGCAATCCCAATCCTCTCAACCAAACCGCCATCGGCCAAAGCAATGCCCGCCATCCGGATACGCCGCAAATCCTATTGATTATCAGCGGCGGGATTGCCGCTTATAAAGCCTTGGAACTCATCCGGCGCATGAAAGACAAAGGCTGGGCGGTGCGGGTGATCCTGACAAAAGGCGGCAGCCAGTTTATCACCCCCCTTTCGGTTAGCGCCTTGAGCGGGGATAAAACCTATACTGATTTGTTTTCCCTGACGGATGAAGCCGAAATGGGGCATATCCGTTTGGCGCGGGACGCGGATTTGGTGATAATCGCCCCCGCCAGTGCCAATATGATGGCACGGATCAGCCATGGCATGGCCGATGATTTGGCCAGCACCGCTGTTCTGGCGACGGGCGCGCCGATTTTAATCGCCCCTGCCATGAACCCGTTTATGTGGGCCAACCCCGCCACGAAAGCCAATACCGCTGTTTTGAAATCACGCGGCATTGCATTCATCGGTCCTGATTCAGGGGATATGGCCTGCGGTGAAGATGGCGCGGGCCGCCTTGCTGAACCCATGGCGATTATCGCCGAGGCTGAAAAAATGTTGCCGGGCAAAGGCCAACTTCAAGGCAAACGTGTGCTTGTCACCTCAGGCCCCACCCATGAGCCGATTGATGGCGTGCGCTATATCGCCAATAAATCATCGGGTAAACAAGGCCATGCCATTGCCGCCGCCTTGGCACGGGAAGGGGCGAAAGTCACTTTGGTGTCTGGCCCTGTAACCGAACCGCCGCCCGCATCTGTGCAAGTGGTTGCCGTCACCACCGCCCAAGATATGCTGGACGCCAGCCTTGCGGCAATGCCCGCCGATATTGCGATTTGCGCCGCCGCTGTTGCGGATTGGTCAGTGGATGGGGCGGGGGCTTCAAAGTTAAAGAAAACAGATGGCGCGCCGCCGCAACTGAATTTCAAAGAAAACCCTGATATTTTGGCGACCATCTCATCCCATCAACAGCGCCCGCAACTGGTGATTGGTTTTGCGGCTGAAACCGATGATGTTATCGCTTATGCTAAAGCGAAACGCGCCCGCAAAGGTTGTGATTGGATTCTGGCCAATGATGTTGGCCAAGACCAACCTGTGTTTGGCGCGGATGAAAATGAAGTGCATTTGATCACCGCATCCGGCGCAAGCCATTGGCCACGAATGTCTAAACATGATGTCGCCAAATCACTGACCGATGCGATTATTAAGGAGCTGACCCATGGCTGATGCCATTCCTTTAAAGATCCAACAGCTGGATCACGGCAAGGATTTACCCCTGCCCCATTACGCCACCGAAGGCGCGGCGGGAATGGATGTTTGCGCGGCGTTAGATGAACCCCTGATGATGAACCCTATGGAAAGACTGGCCGTGCCAACAGGCTTGGCCATGGCGATCCCCCACGGGTATGAAATCCAAGTGCGCCCGCGATCAGGGCTGGCGTTAAAGCAAGGCTTGACGGTGGCCAACGCCCCGGGGACGATTGATAGTGATTACAGAGGTGAGGTCAAAGTCATCCTGATTAACCTTGGTCAAGACGCCGTGGAAATCACCCATGGGATGCGGATTGCGCAATTGGTGTTAGCCCCTGTTTCAATAGCGCGGCCTCAATTGGTCACAACATTGGATGAAACCGACCGCGGCACAGGCGGGTTTGGTTCAACAGGCACGACAAGCAAAGGATAAATCATGGCCACATCACCCTTAGATGATGACCGATTATATCGTTTTGCGCGGCAATTGATTCTGCCTGGCTTTGAAGAAGACCATCAAATCACATTGGCCAAAACCCATGTTTTATTGATTGGCGCGGGCGGCCTTGGCGCGCCAGTGTTGCAATATTTAGTGGCGGCGGGGATTGGCCATATCAGCGTTGTTGATGATGATGACGTTGATCTGACCAATTTAAACCGCCAAATCATCCACCCCCAAGACCATATCGGCATGGCGAAAGCGGTATCGGCTGAAATCGCGGGCAAAGCCATCGACCATCATGTCCAGATTACCGCCCATCAAACGCGGTTTTCAGATGAGAATATCGAGGCTCTCTGCCAGAATATTGATCTGATCATTGATGCATCCGATAACCCTGAAACAAGGATGCTGGCCAATACAGCCGCCCATAACCTTGGGATTCCACTTGTTTTTGGCGGGGCGGTCAGGCTTGAAGGGCAAGTCGCCAGTTTCCGTTCAGGAATTGACCCTGAGGCCAATTGCTATGCTTGTGTTTTCCCTGAAGCCGCGGGGCGTGACCTTGCCCCGGGGTGCAGTGAGGCTGGCATTTTAGGCGCGATCACCGGCGCCATCGGCAGCATCATGGCATTAGAAGCCATCAAACAAGCACTAATGCCCGCGATGCCGTTAGGCCCGGGGCTGACCAATCAATTGCTGTTGTTCGATGGACGGTATTTATCAACCCAAGTGATCAAGACCGAAAAGAGACCCAATTGCCCCTGTTGCGGTGCTTCTTAATCCTTTAGGGATTTCTTAATTCATCATTTCGATGACGCGATCCGGCGGTGTATGGCCATCAATAAAGGTCTGAACATTGATGATGACTTTATCACCCATGCTCAAACGGCCTTCGATGGTGGCGGAGCCGATATGCGGCAATAACACGACATTCTTCAGATCAAGCAGAAGCGGGTTAATTGTTGGCTGATTTTCATAGACATCCAACCCTGCCCCCGCGATCCGGTGATCCTTCAGCAATTCGGCCAGCGCGGTTTCATCAATCACTTCACCCCGTGAGGTATTGACCAAATAAGCGTGGTTTTGGATCAATTCCAATTTTTCCCGCGACAAGAGCTGATGGGTCGCTTCTGTATGGGGACAATTGACGGAAATAATATCCATGCGGCTCAACATCTGGGACAGATCATCCCAATGGGTGGCCTCAAGTTCTTTTTCAATTTCAGCATGAACAGGGCGGCGGTTGTGATAATGGATCGACATCCCAAACCCGCGGGCGCGGCGAGCAATTGCCTGACCAATCCGGCCCATCCCGATAATGCCCAAACGTTTGCCGTTAATCCGGTGACCCAACATCCCTGTTGGCGCCCAGCCTGTCCAATTGCCTTCGCGCACCAAAGCATCCCCTTCGGCGATACGGCGCGGCACGGACAAAATCAACGCCATGGCGACATCCGCTGTGTCTTCAGTCAACACACCGGGGGTATTGGTGACGGTAATCCCCGCTTCACGGGCGGCTTTTAAGTCAATATGATCAACGCCTGTGCCAAAAGACGCGATTAATTTTAATTGCGGGCCGGCGGCGGCGATCACATCGGCATCAATCCGGTCCGTCACGGTGGGCACCAGCACATTGCATTCGGCAACAGCGGCCATCAATTCTTCTTGCGAAAACTTATGGTCATCAGCGTTAAGTTTCGCGTCAAACAGCTCACGCATCCGTGTTTCAACTGAATCAGGCAGTTTGCGCGTCAGCGTTACAAGCGTTTTACCAGAAGACATTTTACCAGAAGACATGGAAGACCTATTCTTTCGGTTATACGAAAACAATCACTCATATAAAGTAGTCAGGAAATGGGTAGCATCAAGACTGGCAATTGTCTATTAAAACTCTCATTCCAAAGCAATGGTGGTCATTAAAGCCAAAGAATTGTTCTCATCCGCATATTATCTTATAGTCTAATCACAGACCGTTAATTGAGTGCCATCATGTCTCGTTTTTTGCTGATTATTATGTTGAGTTTTGCCGTGACCCTGCCTTTGGCCAACACGGGATGGGCGCAGGAAAACCGCATTTCCATTCGGGGGTCAAACCTTGAAATCCCCAGATTCGTGACCTTAAAAAAAGGGCTTGTGAATATGCGGACGGGCCCGGGCAAAAAATACCCCATCCTTTGGCAATATCAACGCCGCCATCTGCCCCTTAAGGTGATCGGGGAATTTGATGTTTGGCGCAAAGTTGTTGACCATGAAGGCATCACCGGCTGGATGCACGTCTCAACGCTTTCGGTCAAACGCATGGCGTTGATTGATGACACCACGGTCAAAATCCATACATCAGACGATGCGGAATCGCGGGTGCGGGCGGTGGCTGAAAAAGGGGTTTTGGCTGAACTTGAAACCTGCAACGGCAGTTGGTGTAAAATCAGCACGGATGATATTTCCGGCTGGGTGCGGCGGTCTCAAATTTGGGGATTGCTTGAAGGGGAAGGTTTCGGCCAGCCCTAAGGCTGACCGAATAATATTTTTTTGGCGGATTAGCCGTTCAGATCAAAACGATCCAAATCCATGACCTTGGTCCAGGCGGCGATGAAGTCTTGGACAAATTTATCCTTGTTATCATCCTGACCATAGACTTCAGCGATAGCGCGCAATTCAGAATTGCTGCCAAACACCAGATCAATGCGGCTGGCTTTGCGAACCGCTTGGCCTGTTTTGCGATCAGAGGCTTCATAACTGTTTGATCCTGTGGCTTTCCACGCGACATTCATATCCAGAAGTGTCTTGAACCAATTGTTATCAAGGCTGTTGCCATCACCCCAAACGCCGTCACCGGTGGCGCTGATGCCCATCGAACGCATCCCGCCAACAAGCACGGTCATTTCCGCTGGGGTCAATTCCAGCAACTGTGCTTTATCCAGCATCATTTCTTCGGGGCTGACCGCAAAATCTTTTTCCAGATAGTTGCGGAAACCATCAGCACGAAGCTCAAGATGGGCGAAGGAATCAGCATCGGTATGGTCTTCTGAAGCATCGCCACGGCCTGTTGTGACAGGAACAGTCGCGTCACAAGCCATTTCGATCCCAGCAGCACCGCCAATGACAATCACGTCAGCCATGCTCGCGCCATGGGCGCTGGCAATGCCTTCATAGACACCAAGCACTTTTGACAATTGATCCGGCTTGTTGACCGCCCAACCGTTCATCGGTGCCAAGCGGATACGCGCGCCATTGGCGCCACCACGTTTATCAGAACCGCGGAACGATGCCGCTGAAGCCCAAGCGGTTTCAACCATGTCCTGAATGCTCAGGCCAGAGGATTTAACCGCGTCTTTGACGGCTGAAACTTCAGCGTCAGAAAGGGTTTTGCCCGCTGGAATCGGATCCTGCCAAATGAAGTCATTCGAAGGATAGTCACCAGCGATGTAATTGGTCTTTGGCCCCATATCACGGTGCAAGAGCTTGAACCATGCTTCGGCAAAAGCCTGACCAAAGGCTTCCGGATCATTGACGAAACGATCACCGATTTCACGGTAAATCGGGTCTTCCTTCAGCGCCATATCGGCGGTGGTCATCATTGGAGTGACTTTACCACTGCCATCAACTTCAGGGGCCATATCCGCTTCATCAATATCGACAGGGTGCCAAATATGCGCGCCCGCTGGGCTTTTTGTCAGCGCCCAATCATATTTATAAAGCAGGTTCAGATAACCCATATCCCACTGGGTTGGGTTGCTGGTCCATGGGCCTTCGATGCCGCTGGTGATGGTATCAACACCTTTGCCTTTGCCGTGGCTGCTTTCCCAACCAAAGCCTTGGGCTTCGATAGGTGCGCTTTCAGGTTCCGCGCCAACCGCTTCAGCAGGGCCATTCCCATGGGCTTTACCAAAGGTATGACCACCGGCAACAAGGGCGAAGGTTTCAACATCATTCATCGCCATCCGGCCAAATGTTTCACGAATATCCTGTGCGGAAAGCAATGGATCCGGATTGCCGTTCGGGCCTTCAGGGTTGACGTAGATCAAGCCCATCTGCACCGCCGCCAATGGATTTTCCAAATCCTGACGGGAATTGCCGTAACGGTTATCGCCCAGCCATTCATCTTCCGCGCCCCAGTAAATATCTTTTTCAGGATGCCAGATGTCAGCACGACCAAGAGCTGTCCCCAAGTTTGGACCGCCCATATCTTCAATCGCGACATTACCTGCCATGATCAACAGATCAGCCCAAGACAGTTTGTTGCCGTATTTCTGCTTAACCGGCCACAGCAAGCGGCGGGCTTTATCAAGGTTGCCGTTATCCGGCCATGAATTAAGCGGGGCAAAACGCTGAGCGCCTGTACCGCCACCACCACGGCCATCACCGGTACGGTATGTGCCGGCGGCGTGCCATGTCATGCGGATGAAGAACGGGCCATAATGACCATAATCAGCAGGCCACCAATCTTGTGAGTCCGTCATGACTTTCTTCAGGTCAGCCTTCAGGGCATTTACATCGAGTGACTTGACCAATTTTTTGTAATCAAAATCAGCCCCAAGCGGGTTTGATTTTTGGTCATGCTGCCTCAAAATATCAAGGTTCAACTGGTTCGGCCACCAGTCCATGTTTTTTGTCCCTGCCACAGGTGTTGTCACGCTACCGTGCATCACAGGGCATTTGCTGATTTCATTCATGAAAGTCTCCAGAAATCCTGTTATTAATCACCATCAAAACACGCGCCAAAAACAATGGCTGTGCTTTGATTACCACATATCAAAGATATTGATATTCATCCCGCAATGTCAAGCAGTTTAGAACGATTTTAAACAGGGTTAATGGCGGGGCAGGCCGCTGATTTTACCCCAGCGAACAGCCTCGAAAGCAAAACAATTTCAAAGAGGGTTTTACGTCAAGCGGATGATCACATCGACCCGTTCAACACCATGACCATCAGGGGCATCGGGCAGGCGGTTCAATGAAATAGCATCACGCGGAATATCGATCAATGTATTGGTCTTTGGATCAAAAAAGTGATGATGATGATCGGTATTGGTATCAAAATACGTGACGTTGTTATCAAGGTTAATCTCATGCAGAAGACCAACTTTGCTGAACTGGTTCAGCGTGTTGTAAATGGTCGCCAAAGACATATTGATGCCTTTGTTTTTCGTTTCTAGCCGAAGCTGTTCCGCGGAGACATGGCGGCACGGGCCATTGAACAACAAATCCGCCAAAGCAAGCCGCTGGCGGGTTGGGCGCAAATGAAATTGACGTAATAGATCTGTATGCTGATCTTGTGTCGTCTTCGGTTTTTGGTCTAACATTCTATTCGACCTAATTGCTATTTGACCAATCTGTCCACAATATCCCTAAAATTATGGGACTTTCGAAGAATTGTAAATATAAAACTAATTCTTCAGATAAATCAGTAAAACAGTCGCATTTTCTAACCATTCTGGTATTTTAACAAGCGGATCAATAAAAGAGAGTTTTCATGTCAAACTTTGTCAAAAAAAACCAATATAGCTACGATGACCTGATCACCTGCGCGCAAGGTGAAATGTTTGGCCCGGGCAATCCGCAATTGCCCATGCCGCCGATGCTGATGATGGATCGCATCACCGAAATCAATGACACAGGTGGGTCTGAAGGCAAGGGTGAGATTATCGCCGAATTTGATATTACCCCTGACAAATGGTTCTTTGACTGCCATTTCATTGGTGATCCGGTGATGCCAGGTTGTTTGGGCATGGATGGCCTTTGGCAATTGGTTGGGTTTTACCTTGGTTGGGCCGGCGGCACAGGCCGTGGCCGCGCCATTTCCGTGGGCAATGTTAAATTTTCAGGGCAAGTCCAGCCTGAAGCCAAATTGGTCACGTTCAAATTGGACATCAAACGCCTCTTGATGCGCAAGCTCATCCTTGGGATCGCCGATGGCCAAGTGCTGTGTGACGGTGAGGTTGTTTTTGAAGCCAATGATATTCGTGTGGGCTTGTTTAAAGACGCCGACTAATTTCGATCAAAATAAACAGGAGAAACCCCATGCGCCGAGTTGTTGTCACAGGGATTGGGATCACATCTTCGATTGGCAATAATGCCGATGAAGTCACCGCCTCATTAAAAGCAGGCAAGTCAGGGATTGTTCATGCCCCTGAATATGCTGAATTAGGGTTCCGCAGCCAAATCCATGGCACGGTTAAAATGGATGTCGCTGATCATGTTGATCGCAAACGCTTGCGGTTTATGGGTGAGGGCGCGGCCTATGCGGTGATTGCCATGGAACAGGCGATTGCTGATTCAGGGCTGAAGCCAGAAGAAGTCTCCAACCCCAGAACAGGGTTGATCGCAGGGTCGGGCGGGCCTTCAACCGCCAATATGCTGACCGCTTTTGACACCACCCGCGATAAAGGGCCAAAGCGTGTTGGGCCTTATATGGTGCCGCGCTGTATGTCCTCAACGGTTTCCGCCTGTATCGCCACATTCTTTGAAATCAAAGGGCTGAATTATTCGATTACCTCAGCCTGTTCCACCTCTGCCCATTGTATTTCCAGCGGCGCGGATGCCATCCGTTTTGGCCAGCAGGATATTGTCTTTGCCGGCGGCGGTGAAGAATTGCATTGGACGCTTTCTGTTCTGTTTGATGCCATGGGGGCGATGTCTTCAAATTATAACGACACGCCAGAACGGGCTTCCCGCGCCTATGATGCTGACCGTGATGGGTTTGTCATCGCGGGCGGCGGCGGCATGGTGGTGCTGGAAGATTACGAACGCGCGAAAGCCCGCGGCGCAAAAATCTATGCTGAAATCGTTGGCTATGGGGCGAATTCCGATGGTCATGATATGGTCGCGCCTTCCGGTGAAGGCGCGGTGCGCTGTATGGAACTGGCGCTGGCTGGTTTTGATGGCAATGGCTTGGACGCGCCGGTGGATTACATCAACGCCCATGGCACATCCACCCCGGTGGGTGACATCCGCGAGCTTGAAGCCGTTCGGGCGGTGTTTGAGCCACGTGAGTATCTGCCAACCGTCACCTCAACCAAATCCCTGACTGGGCATTCCTTGGGGGCAACCGGCGTGCAAGAAGCGATTTACACCATGTTGATGATGCAGGATGGCTTTATCGCCGGCAGTGCCAATATTGAAAACCCTGACCCGGGCATTGGTGACATCAACATCCCCACCAGCATGATTGAAAAAGATATTCATCTTGCGCTCAGCAACTCCTTTGGCTTTGGCGGCACAAATGCCAGCCTTGCCTTGATGAAGGTGTCCTAATGGCAGGGTTATTAGCAGGAAAGCGCGGCCTGATTATGGGGGTCGCCAATGATAAATCCATCGCTTACGGCATTGCCAAAGCCGCCGCGGATGCTGGCGCAGAACTCGCCTTCACCTATCAGAATGAGATGATGGCGAAACGTGTTCTGCCTTTGGCCGAAGGCTTGGGCAGCACGCTCACCATGGAAAATGACGTTAGCGTTGAAGGCTCTGCCGATGCCGTGGCGGAACGGCTGAAGCAAGATTGGGACAGGGTTGATTTTGTTGTCCACGCGCTGGCCTATGCTGATAAAGCGGCCTTGGCGGGGCAGTATATGGAGGTTGACCATAAAGCCTTTATGGATTCGATGCTGATCTCGGCCTTTTCCTTTACGGAAATTGCCCGCGCCATGCGCCCGATGATGACCAATGGCGGATCCTTGATCACCTTGACCTATCTTGGGGCTAATCGCATCACGCCGAATTATAATGTCATGGGGGTGGCGAAAGCCGCGCTCGAAGCCTCTGTCCGCTATCTGGCGGTTGATCTGGGGCGTGAAAATATTCGGGTGAATGGCCTGTCGGCTGGTCCTGTCAAAACCTTGGCGGGGGCGGCGATTGGCGGGGCACGTCATGTCTTTCGCCATAGTGAGACCCACGCGCCGCTGGGGCGCAATCCCGATATGCACGAAGTTGGCCGGGCTGGGCTTTATCTGGCATCAGACCTGTCTTCAGGTGTTACGGGTGAAATTCATTATGTCGATGGCGGGTATCACCATATCGGCGTCCCACGGGATGAATAATGCGATAACACATCTTCAACAATCATCAAAAAAGCGGGGCAAAACCCCGCTTTCTTTTTACATATTTGTCAGACGATTTTCGTCTTTGATTGCTTAAGGCTTATTCGCCCGCTTCCAGATCAGCGCCGGTCTCTTGATCGACCCGCTTCATGGAAAGCTTGATCTTGCCGCGATCATCAAAACCGATGACCTTGACTTTGACTTCATCACCTTCTTTACAGATGTCGGTGGTCTTTTCGGTGCGGCCTTCCTGCAATTCAGAAATATGCACCAGACCATCACGCGCGCCCATAAAGTTAACGAAAGCACCAAAATCAACAGTCTTGACGACTTTACCTGTGTAGATAACGCCCAGTTCAGGTTCAGCGACAATGTCGTGAATCATCTTATAGGCGGCATCACCAGAGGCGGTGTCAGTCGCGGCGATTTTGACGGTTCCATCTTCTTCGATGTCGATCTTTGCGCCTGTTGTTTCACAAATCTCACGGATCATCTTACCGCCAGGGCCGATAATCTCACGGATTTTATCAACAGGAACAGACATGGTGGTGATCTTCGGCGCGGTATCGGCCAGCACTTCACGGGCTGAGCTGATCGCCTTATCCATTTCACCCAGAATGTGGATACGGCCATCTTTGGCCTGTGCCAACGCAATGTCCATAATCTCACGAGTGATGGAAGTGATCTTAATGTCCATCTGAAGCGCGGTGATGCCTTCTGATGTCCCTGCCACTTTAAAGTCCATATCGCCGAGGTGGTCTTCATCACCCAGAATGTCAGAAAGAACGGCGAAATCATCACCTTCTTTAATCAGGCCCATGGCGATACCAGCGACCGGACGCGGCAAAGGAACACCAGCATCCATCATGGCCAAAGATGTGCCACAAACTGTTGCCATTGAAGATGAACCGTTTGATTCGGTCACTTCAGAAACAACACGGATGGTGTAAGGAAATTCATCCTTAGATGGACGTGTTGGGTTGATCGCCCGCCATGCCAATTTACCATGGCCAATTTCACGGCGACCCGGTGAGCCAACGCGGCCTGCTTCACCCACTGAATACGGCGGGAAGTTATAATGCAACATGAAGTTATTGCGATATTCACCTTCCAGCGCGTCGATGATTTGTTCATCTTGACCCGTGCCCAGCGTGGCCACCGCCAACGCCTGTGTTTCACCACGGGTGAACAGGGCTGAACCATGGGTACGCGGCAGAACACCAACTTCCGCCACGATCGGGCGAACGGTTTTGGTATCACGGCCATCAATACGGTTGCCTGTCTTCAGAATAGAACCACGAACAATATCGGCTTCCATTTCTTTGAAGAGACCACCGGCCAGAACAGGATCAACCTCTTCACCAAGGGCTTCCATGGCGGCGGCTTTAACATCACCAACAGCGGCCTGACGGCTGGTCTTATCAGCAATCGTATAAGCCTTTTCCAGATCCTTGCTGAACTTCTTCAACGCCTTTGCGATGGTCGCGGCATCTTCTGGTTCTTCTGGCAATTCACGAGGTTCTTTAGCAGCAACTTCAGCCAGTTCAATGATCGCGCTGATGACGGTCTGCATTTCATCATGACCGAAATTCACCGCGCCCAGCATATCCGCTTCAGAAAGTTCTTCGGCTTCGGATTCAACCATCAACACGCCTTCACGTGTACCGGCCACAACCAGATCAAGGCTGCTGTCTGCCATTTCATCAAAGGTTGGGTTCAGCACATAAGCGCCATTAACCATCCCCACACGGCACGCGCCAATAGGGCCAAAGAACGGCACGCCTGAAAGCGTCAATGCCGCTGATGCGCCAACCATGGCCACGATCGAAGGATCGTTCTGCATATCATGGGACAACACCGTACAAATGACTTGGGTTTCGTTTTTAAACCCTTTCGGGAAGAGCGGACGGATCGGGCGGTCAATCAAACGGCTGATCAATGTTTCAGCTTCGCTTGGACGGCCTTCACGCTTGAAAAAGCCGCCGGGGATTTTACCCGCTGCAAAAGCTTTTTCCTGATAATTCACAGTAAGGGGGAAGAAATCCTGACCAGGTTTTGCAGATGTTGCTGCAACAGCGGTACAAAGGACAGATGTCTCACCCATAGAGGCCAGAACAGCACCGTCGGCTTGACGGGCGATACGGCCGGTTTCAAGGGTCAGTGTCTTGCCGCCCCATTCGATTTCTTTTTTAAATACGTCGAACATATTTTCTCATTTCTCTAAAATACCACGACCGCACCATTGCGGGCATGACCACCCTTCGGTAAGGGCTAATCTTCAGGAAATGTGATTGAGAGGGGGACACGAACTCTAGTGTCATTTCCCGTGGGCCCAATCCACGGTCGATCCCAGCTGATCTGGAATCCTTTGACCTTTTTCCTTTAGATATGGCCACAGTCTTAGGCCTGATCATGGCCTTTGTCAAGAACACTAAGCCAAACACCTGAGCCCATAAACCAAAAGCCAGCAAATGCTGGCTTTTGTTAAAGTCAAATTGATCGCGCTGAATTAACGGCGCAGACCAAGCTTTTCAATCAAGGCTTTGTAATTGTCTTCATTGCGGCCACGGATGTAGTCCAGCAAATGACGGCGCTTACCCACCATGGTCAACAGACCGCGGCGTGAGCCAAAATCCTTCTTATGGGATTTCATATGTTCGGTCAGGTTAACAATACGTTCAGTCAAAATCGCGACCTGAACCGCGGCTGAACCACTGTCTTTATCATTGCTGCCAAATTCTTTGATCAATTCGGCTTTGCGTTCGTTTGTAATCGACATCAGCTTCTCCTGTTATCAATCTTTGCCGTGCAGGGCGTGGCTCAATGCCTCAACCCGCGTGGCAAATGTTTCATGAAAGATTGAAGACTCGGATGGGGGATGCTGTGGTGTGGCGCAACGAAACCATGGCCACCAATTGGCCTTGGTAAATCGCGGTCATCACGACATCTTCCGCATCTGAATCAAGGGTTGAATGATCAACCTCAATCTTTTGGCCGCGACGCAGCCTTGTTGCATCATCTTCGGTAATGGCAAGCGCCGGGATGTCGTCCAGCGCTGTCGAAACCGGATGCAATGCTTCAAAAGCATCGGCACTATTATCTATTTTTTCAAAGAAATCCAGTGAAATCGACGCGTCTAATGCAAATGGCCCCACCCGCAAGCGTCTTAAGGCTGAAATATGGCCTCTTGTGCCTAACGCCCGCGCCATATCACGGCCCAAAGACCGAATATACGCCCCTTTACCGGTGGTGACATTAAAACTGGCTTTATCGGCATCATTGGCATGGCAAACAAGGTGGTGAATATCCACCTCGCGGGGGTCAAGCTCAACCTCTTGATTGTTACGCGCCAGATCATAGGAGCGTTTGCCATCTTTTTTAATCGCTGAATAAATTGGCGGCACTTGGCTGATGCGCCCCATAAATTGAGGGATGATGGCGTTAATGTCATCCATGCTGGGGCGGTGATCGCTGGTCAGGGTTTCTTCCCCTTCGCGATCATCGGTGGTGGTTTCCGCCCCCCAGGTGATGTCAAAAGCATAATCTTTCGTGGCATCCATGACATAGGGGATGGTTTTTGTCGCCTCCCCCAAGGCGATGGGCAAAATCCCGCTGGCCAAAGGATCAAGCGTGCCCGAATGCCCTGCTTTCGCCGCGTTAAAGGCACGGCGGATCATATTCACGGCTTTTGTGGATGGCGTATGAAGGGGTTTATCCAGAATAACCCAGCCATTGATCTTATCCCGATTTCGTTTTTGACCCGATGAAGACGTGGTCATTCGGCATGGTCTCCATCGACGTCATCCAAATCACGGTCATCCTCGCCTGTGCCTTGGGCTTTATTGGCATTGATCAGATTGGAAACACGCCCCGCAATATCAAAACTGTCATCAAGAACAAATTTCAACCGTGGGGTTCGGCGGATGGTCAGGCGCTTTGACAAATCATGCTTAATTTCATTGGCGATCGCGTTAAGACCAATGATCACATTGTCATGGTCAACCCCGCCCAACGGCATGCAATACACCCGAGCGTTTGAAAAATCAGGGCTGATGGAAACTTCAGAAATGGTCACCGCCACGCCTTCAAGGGCAGGTTCATAAAAATTACCCTTGAGCAGAATATCAGCAATATTATGGCGAATTTCTTCACCAACTTTCAGCTGACGCTGTGATTTTTCTGATCGTGACCGATCCCCTTTTTGGCCGCGCTGAACCATTTGAACCTCTGCGTTTTAAAGGGTACGGGCGATTTCCTGAATCTCAAAACATTCGATCACATCACCGGCGACAAGATCACCATAGTTTTCAAAGGCCATCCCACATTCCTGGCCTTCAACCACGTCTTTGACCTCATCCTTAAAGCGCTTCAATGTCTTCAGCGAACCTTCATGGATCACCACATTATCGCGCAACAAGCGGACGCTACAACCGCGCTTGATCGTGCCTTCCGTGACTTTACAACCGGCAATCTTACCCACTTTCGTGATGTTAAAGACTTCCAGAATTTCAGCATAACCAATGAAGTTTTCTTTGGTATCAGGGCTGAGCAAGCCAGACATGGCGGCTTTGATTTCATCAATCAATTCATAAATGATCGAATGATAGCGAATTTCAATGCCATCGCGGCGCGCTTGATCACGGGCTTGCGGATTGGCGCGGACGTTAAAGGCAATGATCATGCCTTGGGATGCCGCCGCCAGATTAATATCGGATTCGCTGATCGCACCAACGCCAGAAGAAAGAATCCGGACTTTAACCTGATCCGTGCCGAGTTTTTCAATCGCAACACGGATGGCTTCAAGCGAGCCATGCACATCGGTCTTGATCACCACGGGCAATTCTTCAGCTTCACCGGCGGCAATAGCAGACAGCATTTGTTCCACTGAACCACGGGCGCCACTGGCGGCTTCTTTTTCGCGCAGAACACGCTGACGATATTCAGACACTTCACGGGCGCGGGCATCGCTTTCAACAACGGTGAGCAAATCCCCCGCCATTGGCGTGCCGTTAAGCCCCAGCACTTCCACCGCATCCCCCGGGGTTGCTGATTTAACCTGTTTGCCGTGGTCATCATACATCGCCCGAACACGGCCGGTTTCCGCACCAACAACAAAAATATCACCAACATTCAATGTCCCGCGTGTCACCAACAGCGATGCCACTGAACCACGGCCACGTTCAACCTTGGCTTCGATCACCGCGCCTTCGGCGGAACGATCAGGATTGGCTTTTAATTCCAGCAATTCCGCCTGCAGCATGATGGCTTCTTCGAGCTTATCCAGCCCCATTTTGGTATGGGCGGAAACATCCACGCAAAGCACATCACCACCGAAATCTTCAGTGACAATTTCATGGCTGAGCAATTCATTGCGAACCCGCTGGGGGTCAGCTTCAGGCTTATCGCATTTATTGACGGCGATAATCACCGGGCATTCCGCGGCACGGGCGTGGTTAATCGCTTCGATGGTTTGCTGCATGACGCCATCATCAGCGGCCACCACCAGAATCACAATATCGGTGATATTGGCACCGCGCATCCGCATTTCGGTAAAGGCTTCGTGACCCGGGGTATCAATAAAGGTGATTTTATTGCCGGCTTCTGTATTCACCTGATAGGCACCGATATGCTGAGTAATCCCGCCGGATTCACCCGCCGCCACATCAGCGGCGCGAATAGCATCAAGGATCGATGTTTTACCATGGTCAACATGGCCCATCACCGTCACCACCGGTGGGCGCGGCTTCAGGTCTTTTTCATCATCTTCCACTTCGGTTGCGATAATATCGACATCCGCTTCGGAAACACGGTTTGGCTTATGCCCCAATTCAATCACGATCAATTCCGCGGTTTCCGCATCAATCGTTTGGGTGACCGTTGCCATGATGCCAAGTTTCATCAGCTCTTTAACAACATCGGCTGAACGTTCCGCCATACGGTTGGCCAGTTCACCAACGGTAATCGCATCAGGAATAGTGACGTCACGAACCTGTTTGACCTTGGGTTGATCATCGGTCCGCATCCGTGCTTTTTCCCGTTCACGGGCACGGCGCACCGAAGCCAAAGACCGCTGGCGCATGCTATCGCCGCCATCAAGAGCTTCTGTAATGGTGATTTTACCCCGGCGACGGCCAGCATCTTCCCCACGGCGGGTTTGTTGCTTTTTCGGCTGATCCGGCACTTCCCGACGACGTGATGGCGCGCGGGTTGACGATGGCGCATCATCATTACGTGGGGTGGCGGCCGCTTGTTTTGCTGCGGTTTCTTCACGACGTGCCTGTTCTTCAGCATGACGTTTGGTTTCGGCCGCGCGGCGATTTTCTTCTTCTTCAGCGATCAGGCGCAATTCTTCTAATTCACGCTGACGGCGAGCATCTTCTGGGCTGATGTTTTCTTCAGGTTCCGGTGCGGCTTCTTTTTTCGCAGGAGCGGCAGGGGCAGGTGGCGGGGTTGGCTTTTTCTTCAGCCCTTCCTGAAGCGCGCGATTACGTGCCGCGCGTTCTTCTTCGGTCAGATTATCATGAGGGGTTTCGACCTGCGGTGCTGGCTCAGGTGCTTTTGTTTCGGTTTCAGCAGGCTTTTTAGGCGCCGCGCCACGCATTTGCGGTTGCCGCTTACGGACGACTTCCACTTGCACCGAAGAACGAGAGGCATTACGGCCAACGCCGCCACGTGGGGCAGGCGCACCATCACTTGCTGGCGCAGAAGCTCCGCTTCCGCCCCCCAAGGTCAGTTTACCGCCGCCAAGGCTCAAGGTTTTCTTTTTTTCACCTTGCTTATCCATTTATGACCCTCTCAGTCTTACATTTTCGGTCTCAATTATTAAAATGACTGGCCGTTTTTCTTTTTGTCCTGCCATGGTTTACAATGCCAAGGCTTATAAAACAAGTCTTAGACGTTTTTTGCGGCCATATTGTCAGGCCAATATTTGGCCAAATCCCCTTATTAGAGGTTTGTTATTGTGGCCCCACCCGCAAGCGGTTGAGCCGCATCAATTCTCTGATGACCTGTTTGGTCTGGCTTAAATGGCCTTTTAATAGTGCCACAAAAGCCATAGGCCGCCCAAAGGGAAGCCCCAATTCATCACTGGTCAAAGATGATATGACCCAATCATGGCTCACATCGCCTTTTAACGCCCGGGCTTCTCGTTCTGACGCGTCACGTGCCACCAACAACCCGGCCACATCGCCTTCCGCCTTGATTTTACCGCTTCCACCAAGGGTGATGCCGCCGCGCCGCCCCATGGCTAAACTGTCCTGACAGCGTTTCAACAAAAGGCTTTCAACCTGGGCGGCTAAATCTTCATTAACCTTATGGCCATCAAGGGCGCGCATCAACCGACCGGTTGCAACCGCCTCTGCCAGCATATCGCGGTCAGCGGTGACCCAAGCCCCACGGCCGGGGAGTTTTGCCGCCACATCAGGGATAATCACCCCTGATGGATCTGCCACAAACCGCACCATCTCATGGTTTTCACCGGTCTGTTGACTGATGATGCAACGGCGTTCTGGTGAAGCCTTTTCCATAGGGGTGTTTTCAGGGGCGTTGTCCGGCATCTTAGCTTGCGGCGTCATCCCCTTCGGATTCCCCTTCTGCTTCTTCTGCTTCAGGTTCATCATCAAACCAATGGGCGCGCGCCGCCATGATGATTTCACCCGCTGTTTCTTCGCTGGTCAGCCCTAAATCGGTCAGATATTCAACCAATTCTTCTGAATCCAGATCGGCGAGATCATCAAGGGTTTTGATGTCTTTTTCCGCCAATGCCAAAATCATGGCCGGAGACAGATGCTCAAAGTTCTTCAGATCATCGGTGATTTGCAACGCTTCGAGAGCTTCAGAGATGCGAACCGCTTCGCGTTCAACAAAATCAATAGCACGGCGTGACAATTCAGCGGCGATGTCTTCATCAAAGCCTTGGATGGTCATCAATTCTTCAACCGGCGTTTCCGCAATATCTTCGACCATGATAAAGCCTTCAGCGATCAGCAAATGCGCGATCACATCATCAATATCAAGGCTTTCCATAAAGCGGGTTGAGCGGATTCGTGTTTCTTCCTGACGGCGTTCGGATTCCTGCGCTTCGGTCAGAATATCGATATACCAGCCTGTCAATTGCGAAGCCAAACGGACGTTTTGACCACGGCGGCCAATCGCGAGGCTGAGCTGATCATCAGGCACAACAACTTCCATACGGCCAGCGTCTTCATCCATTACGACTTTTGCCACAACAGCAGGCGCCAAAGCGTTCACCGCGAAGGCGACTGTGTCTTCAGACCATGGAATGATCTCAATTTTTTCGCCTTGCAATTCATTGACCACGGCTTGCACCCGGCTGCCGCGCATCCCCACACAAGCACCAACAGGGTCAATGCTGGGGTCATTGGAATGAACCGCGATTTTGGCACGGCTGCCCGCTTCACGGACAACGTTTTTAATCTCAATAATGCCGTCATAAATTTCAGGCACTTCTTGGGTAAAGAGCTGCGCCATGAATTGATTTTCAGCCCGTGACAAGAAAATTTGCGGGCCACGAGGTTCTTCACGGACTTCTTTAATATAAGCCCGCACGCGATCACCTTGGCGAAGCAATTCACGAGGGATCATTTCTTCACGGCGGATCACGCCTTCGGCACGACCCAGATCAACCGAGATGGAATAGCCTTCCGCACGTTTGATGGTGCCGACAACAATTTCACCAACGCGGTCTTTATATTCTTCATACTGGCGCGCCCGTTCGGCATCACGCACACGCTGTGAGATCACCTGCTTTGCGGTTTGCGCGGCGATCCGGCCAAATTCCAACGGCGGCAGTGGTTCACGAATAAAGTCACCCAAATTGAGGGCAGCATCAATTTTTTGCGCATCAGCAAGCGTCATTTGCGCCGCTTCTTCTTCGACCTCTTCGACAACCTCGATCACCCGCTCAAGCGTGATGGCCCCATTGCGGCGATCAATATGGGCGCGAATGTCTCGGTCCTGACCATAACGTGAACGGCCTGCTTTTTGGATGGCCTGTTCCATGGCGATGATCACTTCTTCACGGTCGATTGATTTTTCACGGGCAACAATATCTGCCACTTGAATCAATTCTGCACCTGGCACGGTTGACGTATCCATAGGATTACCCTTTCTTCCTGCTTTTGAGGGGTTTGAGGAACCATTCTGATGGATCAAGTTTTGCTCCTTCGATCGCATCAAATGATAGTGAAACAGGCCCTGAGGCCGTATCAATGCTGATATTCTGATTGTCATCAATGCCGGTCAGGCGGCCGTTAAAACGTTTCCGGCCATCGATCAGCATCTTGGTTGAAACTTTGACCAATTCGCCTGCGAAACGGGCGTAATCTTCGGGGCGCACCAAAGGTCGGGAAAGGCCGGGGGAAGTCACTTCAAGTTGATAACCGCTTTTGATCGGGTCTTCCACATCCATGACAGCGGAAACCCCACGGGAGATTTTTGCACAATCTTCAACGGTCATCTCTTTGTTTTCATCCAAAGGTTCTGCCATGATTTGCAGCGTGCCATTGGCAAAACTGACCCGCACCAACCTAAATTCCAGCGGCGCCAGAACAGGTTCGATCATTTCTGCGATTTTCTCTTCAAGCAGCATTCGTGCTGACTCCAACAGTTCACGCCGTTTTCATGATAGAGGTTTTCAACCCCATCTGAAAAACAGGCAATAAAAAAGGCGGGCTTTTGGCCCACCGTCCTTCGACAGTCATTTTTTATTCTTATAGGCTTTGTTGAGCATAAATGCAAGCCTTATGCCAATCAGCACTGGATACCTGTTATCACTGGCGGATAAAGGTAAACCATGCTGATTTGCGCTGAGCTTTTTCGGCTTTCGCCATATAGCGTGTTCCCGGCCAACCTTCTGGCGGATTGGACCAGTCCTCACGCTTTTCTGCCGTCCAGATGAAATCATCACGCCGCATCATTTGTTCCATCATCCATGATTTTGCCGTCGGATCATCGGAGGCCAACAGCAATTTGCCCCGGGGGCGGATCAACCGCGCCAATGTCGTGATCATATCTTGCTGGATAATACGGCGGTTCTGGTGCCGATATTTTGGCCATGGGTCAGGAAACAGAATAAACGCCCCATCAAGGCAACCGTCTTTTAAACTCGGCAATAACAGCCGCACATCTTCCGGCCAGATGCGGACATTATCCAAATTATTTTCGATCAAATGCCGACAAAGGCTGGCAACACCGTTCATAAAAGGTTCAGCGCCAATAAAACCGCAATCTGGGCTTTCTTTGGCGCGGGCGGCCAAATGTTCCCCACCGCCGAAACCAATCTCCAGAAACATCTCCCCTGAAGGCGGGTTGATCCAATCCCGTGGGTCAAGATCAGCCGCGTCGGTCAGCTGATCTGATGGAATGGCAAATTGCGCTTGGCCTTGTTCCAGAAAGGCAGCCTGATTGGCGCGCAAACGGCGGCCATGCCGCCGGCCATAAAAGGTTAACCTATCCTCAGGGGGACGCGCGTTTGGTGATGCGGGCATGGGCAAGCCAATCCGGTTTTCAGGTCAATCAGACGGCTGACTTCAACGCATCAACCAGACCAAGGCCTTCCCATGAGAATGTGCCCGGCCCGGCTTCACCCGCGGTTCGGCCAAAATGCCCATAGGCCGCGCTTGATTTATAGATCGGCGCGCTCAAGGTTAAGGTTTCCCTGATCCCCCGCGGGGTTAAATCCATCACCGTTGGGATAATTTCCGCCAAACGGCTGTCCTCAACTTCGCCTGTGCCTTGGGTATCGACATAAATTGACAGTGGGTATGGCACACCAATGGCATAGGACAATTGGATGGTGCATTTTTCAGCCAAGCCCGCCGCCACGATATTTTTAGCAACATAACGTGCCGCGTAAGCCGCGGAGCGATCGACCTTTGTGGGGTCTTTGCCACTGAACGCGCCACCACCATGAGGGGCAGCACCGCCATAGGTATCAACAATGATTTTACGCCCGGTTAGGCCCGCGTCACCATCAGGCCCGCCGATCACAAAATTGCCCGTTGGATTGACATAGAACTTGTCTTCGTCACACATCCAGCCATCAGGCAATACGTCCATGACATGACCCCGCACCAGATCACGAATCTCTTGCTGGCTGACCCCGTCGCGATGCTGGGTTGAAACCACAACACTTTCGGCGCGAACAGGCTTGCCATTTTCATAAACACACGTGATTTGAGACTTGCTGTCAGGCCCCAGAATATCCGCCTTGCCAGCATGACGGGCTTCGGCCATTGATTTCAAAATCTGATGCGAATAATGGATCGGGGCGGGCATCAACACATCGGTTTCGCGGCAGGCGTAACCAAACATAATGCCTTGGTCACCCGCGCCTTCATCTTTATTGTCACCGCTATCAACACCCATGGCAATATCAGCTGATTGTTCGTGCAGATGATTGGCGACATCCATATGCTGCCAATGGAAACCATCTTGTTCATAGCCAATGTCTTTGACCGCCGCCCGTGCCAATTCAATCACTTCTTCGGAAGATACCGGTTCAGGGCAACGGATTTCACCGGCCAAGACCGTCCGATTGGTTGTGGTTAATGTCTCACACGCCACACGGCTTTGATTGTATTTGCCCAAAAGCAGATCAACAACTTCATCTGAGATACGGTCACAGACTTTATCTGGATGGCCTTCGGATACGGATTCACTGGTGAAAAGATGGGACATAATAAGGCTTCTTTCTGTCAAAAATTCTTCATGACATTACACTTGAGAGCGGCGCATCGTCAAGAAACTCATCGCAAAAGTTATAATGATTAACAAAGCGATCAACCCCCAAAACCCCGCATCACCATAGGTTTGATAAACCGTCTCAATCTTGCGGGATACGGCGCCATCGCGATAATCGCTTTGGTCATAATCAATGCTGGCGGTGATGCGGCCGTAAGGGTCAATCAGGGCGGAGATTCCGGTATTGGCCACACGGATCATGCCCATGCCCAATTCCGCTGATCGCATCCTGGCCATGGCCAAATGCTGACGCGGGCCAATGGTATTTCCAAACCACGCGTCATTGGTCAGGTTAACCATCACATCAGCATTGATTTCCCGTTGATCATGGCGGATTTGTGCGGGGAAGATCACTTCATAACAAATCAGCGGTAACAGTTTAATGCCCTCGCCATCTTGAGTCGTCATGGGCAGGCCCATCGCCTGATCGCCCGCGGAAAAATCATATGGGCCTGCGATGGCATCAATAAACGGGATATAAGACCGCAAGGGGGCGTATTCACCAAAAGGCACCAAGTGACGTTTATGATAAAGTCCGCCCATGCCTGATTGCGGGGTGTAAATACCGGCGCTGTTATAAAATCGGTTGATGTCAGGCTCGCTCAACATCCCCATGAATATCGGGGTTGCTCCTGAAGACGCCGCCAGCGCGATGGCATTCACAGCCCCGCGTTCCGCTTCGTAAAATCCGGCAAAGGCGGTTTCAGGCCAAATAATTAAATCAAGAGGCGTTTCAGCGGGAGCGCGAGATGCCGCGATGATCAGCGCCAGATGTTGCGGTCGTTCTTGGCGATCCCATTTTTCCTGCTGGGGGATATTCGGCTGAACAATCCTGACCTGCATCAAAGACGGATCATCGTTGTGATGGGATAAATGCTGGGCTGAAAACACCATCAAGAGGCTCAACACAACGGCAAAAACACCCGCCACCCAACGCGCGTTCAACAGTAAAATTGCCGGCAGTAAGGCCAGCATCAATACCGCGACCATGCCGCCTGTTGACCCGATCAAGGACACCACCGCCATGGTGACATCAGCATTGGCCAGCACCATGCTTGGCCAATTCCATGGAAAGCCTGTTAAAACAACACCGCGTAAATATTCGGTGATGCTAAGGCCAGCGATCAATAAAACCAGCCGTGATGCCCCTTTTTGTGTGAAAAGCACAGCAAGGGCAAAACCAGCCCCCCAAAACAGCCCCAGAAAAACAGGCAATCCCAACCCAGAAAAAGGGATCAGCGCAAGATCACCACCGCCAGAGACAACCAAAGCGTTGCTGATCCAATAAAGCGAATACAGAAACCAGCCCGTGCCCGTTGCCCAGCCAATAAAAAACCCATGCCGCCAATGGGATGCAAAAGCCAATTGCAACGCCGGCAGGCTTAACACCAATATCAATAAAGTCAGGCCATGGGGCGGTAGGGCAAGGCTGGCCAACAACCCTGATAGCATGGCCGCCAACAGCCCTTTTTTTGTGATGGGCTGTCGGATTAGGGCAACAAATAATGGCATGAATTCTTTAGTCATCGTCTTCGGATGATGAAGGGGAGGCCTTATCATCCAAGCCATGAATGCGAATCAAATTCACCTGACGAGGGTTGCCATCCAGCACTTCAAATTCAATGCCTTTTTCATGGCGAATAATTTCACCCCGTCCCGGCACCCGCCCCGCAAGGGCAATCACCAACCCGCCGACCGTATCGATTTCATCAAATTCGTTATCGTCGCGCAAATCACCCGTGATGTTTTCCAAGATTTCAACTTCCACCCGGGCTTCGGCGGTGGCGGTGCCGTCACCGTTCAGATCAAATAATGGGGCGGTGTCATCATCATGTTCGTCATTGATTTCACCGACAATTTCTTCGACCAAATCTTCAATGGTGATCAAGCCATCGGTGCCGCCATATTCATCGACCACCAAGGCCAGATGCAGGTGTTTTAACCGCATCTCTTGCAGCAAATCCATGGTGCGCATCGTGGGGGCGATATAAATGGGCTGACGGATCGTATTCATCAAATCTTTTGATTTGCCGTCATGGAAAACGCGCGCCACATCCTTGATATGAAGAAATCCCAAAACGTTATCAAGACTGCCTCTGGTGACAGGAACCCGCGAGTGATTCGCCGCCACCATCGCGTCCAGAATTTTTTCAATCCCATCTTCAATATCAACGGAAACAATATCCGCCCGCGGCACCATAACATCGGTGGCGGTAATATCGCGCAAGCCCAAAATATTTTTCAGCAACATGCTTTCATGGCTGTCAAAACTGACGGTGTCACGGATCGATTCTTCCAGCAATTCGGTGATTTGATCACGCGGCAATTGCGGCGGGTTGCCGGGGATGACTTTCAATAAAACAGATTTCAGTTTTTGCAATCCCGTCATGACAGATCCTTCTGTTGCGCAAGACTGTCTTGGGGGAGAAGATAAGGATTGGCGATGCCAAATTCCCCCAAAATTTTTATCTCCAGCCCTTCCATCACCGCGGCGTCTTCGTCATCAATATGGTCATGACCCGATAAATGCAAAGCCCCGTGCAATAATAAATGCAGCGAATGGTCAGCTGTTGATATGCCCATATCACGGGCTTGGTTTTCCATCACCTCATAGGCAAGGGCAATATCCCCTAAGAAATCATCATCATCGGCGGGAAAGGATAAAACATCTGTTGTGCCGGTTTTTTGGCGATGGGTTTCATTTAACGCCGCCAATTGATCCGCACCGGTAAAGAGAATGGCGATTTCAACATCAGCATGACCTTCATGTGCCATGGCCGCGCCAAGTATCGCCATCATCCGTGATTGAAATTCAGGCGTCAGCAGACCATGCCATTGATCATTGTCGATATTGGCATCTATTGTGATGCCGTTATCATTGGTCAAGGTGAAGGATAAACTCTCAGGGTCTTCAGACGGGTCGGCTGAAAAATCTTCAACCTGAGAAGGATGGGCAATTGGTTTCATTTCTTTTCACGCATTATCACGCTTTTCATAAGCCGTCAGGATTCGAGCAACAACAGGATGCCTGACAACATCACTGCCTTTCAGGCGAATAATCTTAACGCCCTTAACATCATCAAGGATTGAAACCGCATCATCAAGCCCTGATTTTTGGCCAGCGGGCAAATCAACCTGACTCAAATCACCGGTAATCACCATGCGGGAATCATCGCCCAATCTGGTCAGCACCATTTTCATTTGAACAGGGGTGGTGTTCTGGGCTTCGTCAATAATGACATAAGATTGCGCCAAGGTTCGGCCACGCATAAAGGCAATGGGGGCAATTTCAATCTGCCCTGATGCCAACATTCTATCCACCATTTCAGGCGGCATCATATCATAAAGCGCGTCATAGAGCGGCCTTAGATAAGGATCAACTTTTTCTTTCATATCGCCGGGCAAGAAGCCGAGACGTTCACCGGCTTCCACCGCTGGCCGCGACAGAACAATACGTTCAATTTTTTTCGCTTTCAGGGCTTCAACTGCTTTCGCCACCGCAAGATACGTCTTGCCTGACCCTGCTGGCCCTAAGCCAAAGACAACATCATGACCAGCCAATGCTTTGAGGTATTCGGCCTGGCCTGCTGATTTTGGGGTGACAGATTTGCGCCATGTATCCAGCGCGCCATCGGAATTGGCAAAAGCCTTCATGCCATCATTGCTGGCTTCGCTCGCCCAGCGTAACGCGTCTTTCACCATGGATGACGTCAAGTCACGTTCGCCGCCCGTGTCATTGGCGATGCGTTTATACAAAGCCTCAATCGTTGACTTAGCCGTGGTGGCGTCCGATTTGCTGCCGGTGATTTTAATGATATTTCCAAAACTATCTAAAGAGACATTGAGCGCTTGTTCAATGGCCACCAGATTGCTGTTGTGATGCCCATATAAGAAGGGCAATAAGTCATTGTCTTGGAATTCGAGTTTAATGCTATGGTCTTGGCTTTTTTTCTGCCGCACGCTGGATATGTCCCTATCAACTCGTTACTGGGTGATTGCTTCTGCGGATAGACTGTTTTGATGCGCGTCCACAATCTTTAAAGATACTATATCACCAATTTCGCCACTTGTATCAGGGAAATGTACAGCCTGCATCCACGGGCTGCGCCCTGCTTTTTGATGGGCGCGATTGGCGGGGCGTTCCACCAAAACATCCATGGTCGTGCCAATCTTGGCTTTATTAAAGGCCAATTGTTGGGCGCTGACCAATTGTTGCAATCCGGCAAGACGTTCTGATTTTACATTCTCATCGACCTGATCATCGCGCATTGACGCGGGCGTGCCCGGGCGCGGTGAATATTTAAACGAATAAGCCGAGGCGTAATTCACCTCAGAAATTAAATTCAATGTATCGGCGTAATCCTGATCAGTTTCACCGGGGAAGCCAACAATGAAATCACCGCTGATCGCCATATCAGGGCGGGCTTTGCGCAAATCATCAATAATGCGGAAATAATCATCACGGCTATGGTCTCTGTTCATGGCTTCCAGCACACGGTTTGACCCTGATTGCACCGGCAGATGCAAATACGGCATCAAGGCCGGAATATCAGCATGCGCTTTGATCAAATCAGCGTTCATATCCCGTGGATGTGAGGTGGTGTAGCGCAATCGTTTAACGCCATCCAATTCTGCCAATTCATAAAGAAGCCGAGCAAAATTCCAATCCGAGCCATCAACACCTTCAGCCGCCCAAGCGTTCACGTTCTGGCCCAAGAGATTGAGCTCAACACTGCCAGCATCAATCAACCGTTTGGCTTCTTCAATGACGCTTGCCGCCGGGCGCGAGAATTCAGCCCCGCGGGTATAAGGCACAACACAGAAGGTGCAGAATTTATCACAGCCTTCTTGAACCGAAAGAAACGCCGCGGGCCCGCGCGGGGTATGTTCTTCGGGCAGGAAATCAAATTTATCTTCAACCGGAAAATCTGTATTGATCACCGCCTGACGAGAGGAGGGATCAACATTGGTGATCAATTCTGGCAAACGGTGATAGGCTTGCGGGCCAACAACCACATCCACCCAAGGGGCGCGGCGGCTGATCTCTTCGCCTTCGGCTTGCGCCACACATCCGGCGACAGCAATTTTAACCTGCCGCCCTTGTTCGGCTTCGGCTTCTTTCCATTTCCGCAACCGGCCCAATTCTGAAAACACTTTTTCCGCCGCCTTTTCGCGAATATGGCAGGTGTTGATAATGATCATATCCGCCCCATCGGCATCATCCGCGTTGGCATAGCCCAAAGGCGCCAAAACATCAGCCATGCGATCAGAATCATAGACATTCATCTGACAGCCATAGGTTTTAATATGCAGTTTTTTCGTCATCACTCACTCCACCATAGCGGTGTTGTTGTTAATTTTTGACCGATGCCTTACCGTTCCATTGCATTAATATGGCGCTGGTATCGGCTAAGTCATTACTTGAGGGTTGGTAATACCCTTTTCTTTGACCATCTTCAACAAATCCGATGCTTTGATAAAGAGAAATTGCAGGGTCGTTATCTGCCCTGACCTCAAGCCAGCATTGTTGCAGGTCAAAATCAGCCAAAAAAGAGGTTAATAACGTCCGGCCATGGCCTTGGCGACGGTTTTCTTTTGCGATGGTGATTTGAACAATTTCACCTTGGCCATCAAAAACCCAGCCGTAAATAAACCCCGCCAATTTCGTTTCTGTTGAAGGGCCTAAGGAAAGACCCAACCCCGCAAATGCAGGTTTTGCCATCAACGCTTCTAATGGCGCTGGCATCTCCCCGTCATCAATTTCGCAGATCGCATCAATATCATCGGCCGTAAGGGGCATGATGCTGGCCATATTCTATCCTACCGCTGGTCTGCTGGTTTTTGGGTGGGGCCTAAAATAGGCGGGGCGAGATAAAGCGGTTCAGGGGCAACGGCGAATTGAGGCGCGCGTTGATAGGCTTTGATCAACCCTTCGGCGGAGGGGTTTGCCACTCCTATAGATTCAATTTTCAAGCCCAATTGATGAAGACGTTCAGCGATCATATCGCCGTCAAATCCCGCCAACATCAACCCGTTTTGCAACTGGTCTTGATGGCCTTTAACCAAGGTGATGACGGTGTCCATATCACCATCCGTAATCTCGGATAAAGGGTTCAGGTCAGCGTCAAATAATTGCATGAAATATGATTTTCTCCGGCTATCAATCACCGCTAAAATGGGATGGCCATGATCACTTGCCATGGCCGCCAACCCCGCCAAAGAACTGATTCCCACGGGGGTTAAACTTCGGGTCAGCCCAAAGCCTTTGGCGGCGGCCAGCGCAACCCTGATCCCTGTAAATGACCCGGGGCCAACCCCGCCGATAATCACATCAAGGTCTTGGGGTGATCTTTTGGCTTTTGCCATGGCATCTTCGGCCAATGTCACCATCCAAGCGGCGTGGCCATGGGCGGCGGTTATCTCAGCCGAAGCCAATACATCCCCTCCAGCGGATAACGCCGCCGATGCCTGACCCGCGCTGGCTTCAAGAGCAAGAATCAAAGGTTTGGAATCGGTCAAAATGCTGCCTTTATCAAAAAATAAAACCGGAATGTGGGTTTCTGCTGAAATTTTGCTGTTGGTTTGATATAACAAATCAATCGTGAATAAGGAATAAATCATGTTCCCAAAGTTTTTTAAATCAGCACTAAGCCTGATGATGGCAATCGCTTTTATGCCTATTGTTGCGGCTGAATCTTTTGCCGCCAATCATGCCACGGTGATTATGTATCACCGCTTTGGGGAGCCGAACCTGCCGTCAACAAACACGACGATTGAACAATTTGAAGCGCATCTCGAAGAATTGGCAACCGGCCCTTATACCGTTATGCCTTTGGCTGAAATCACTGACCGAATCATTAATGGTGAGCCTTTGCCTGACCGTGCTGTCGCCATCACAGTCGATGATGCGTTTATCTCTTTTTATGATGAAGCATGGCCACGCTTGAAATCATATGGCTTTCCCGTGACGGTTTTTGTCGCCACCCAATCGATTGACCGTGGGCTGAAAGGCTACGCGTCATGGGATCAATTGCGGGAATTGCAGGCAGAAGGCGTTGCCATTGGCAGCCAATCCAACACCCATCCGCATATGCACCGTATTGATGTGGATGAAGCCCGCAAAGAAATTGAGGTTTCCAACAATCGCTTCATTGAAGAATTGGGCATCAAGCCAACGCTATTCGCCTATCCTTATGGGGAATACACCCCTCAAATTCGTGATCTAATGCAAGAGATGGGTTTTATTGCCGCCTTTGGCCAGAATTCAGGGGTGATGCATCGGTCACAGAATCACTTTGAATTTCCGCGTTTTGCCTTCAATGAAAATTACGGCGATCTCAGCCGATTGAAATTGGCGATTAACGCTTTGCCGATCCCCGCCGTTGATTTTTCACCCGAAAGCATGGTGCTGGAAGAAAACCCGCCGCTTTATGGCTTTACCGTCACTGAAGATATTGGCCCGCTTAACCGCATCGCTTGTTTTGCCTCGCGCATGGGCAAGGTTGATCGCGTTGTCTTGGGACGGCGGGTTGAGGTTCGCCTGCCTTCGGCGATGACTGGCCACAGGGCGCGAATCAATTGCACCATGCCTTACTTTGTGAACGGCAAAGAAACAGGCCGCTGGCGGTGGTTGGGTCGCCAATGGTTACCGCAAAAATAATCTTTTAATCCGGTTAATTTCTATCCCGTGTCGCCCAATCTTGCTTGATCAAAATGATCAAAATCATTGGCCATGATAATCGATTTTAATTTATCGACATAAACATCACGTTCTTCGGAATAGTTGATCAATGTGTCGATTAAATCAAGATAATCAGCCGTTTCATCCATTCTGACATCGCGGAAAGCTTGATAACTGTGATGCGTGTTCAGGTTATGCATATAAGCCCTGACCGAATCAAAAAGATTGGCAAAAGACCTGACCACAGCTTTTGAATTGCTGGCTTCGATGGGGCGTATCCCCGCGCTTTGTGACCACGCCCATTGCCCAAACAGCGCGTTGCCCTGCAACGCGAAACGCGAGGTTCCCCAGCCGGATTCGATAGCCGATTGCCCCAGAGCAATGGAAACCGGAATGGTATTGACCCGCTTTAACAACAGCGCGCCCAACTGATCAACATCCGCTGGTTTGTTTTTGATGCGATATAAATCCGCCCATTTTTGAAGCGTTTCACCATCACCATTTTCAATCAGGCGCAGGACTTCTTGACGGCGTTCCGATAATTCCTGATTGGCCCGGAGAATTAACGGCAGCAACACCGCCACAAAACGCTTTTTCCGCTGATCGGCCGATAAAGGTGACAAATCAGGCAAGGTTTCAAAATAAATCGGTTTAATGATTAACGAGGATTTGCCTTCCAAAGGCGCAACTGATTTTGCCGGCTGATTAAACGCCAATTCAAGGCGCGCCACTTGATCATCTAATTCAGGGGTTAAGGCGCTGGCACGTTCAGAGGATTGCCCATCAATTTGAGCGGATTCTTGCACAGGCTCCTCAACCTTTAAGGCAGGGTCGGTATCGTCACCTTCGTCTTCTTTGATCTGGTCATCGGCAAAAGACAGCAAGGTTGAAACAGATGCCAATCCTTCAGGCACCTCACCTTGGTTTTCAGCGTTTGACCATGCCAAGACCGGGGCAGGCGCCAAAATCGCCTCTAATGTTTTGAGCCGTTCGGCATCAAACACTTCGTCTTGGTCATCACTGCTGACCGATGATTGGTCTTTGAAATAGCCCGCTTCCGGCGATGGCTTCCACCCGAATAAACCTGTCACGCTCAGCTGGATAGCCACAAGGCCGATAATGCCGATGACGATATAACGATGGGATTTTAAAGGGGCTGCCATAAAACGCGCCTGAAACTCTTAATCAATTGGCCGCGCGAACTTCCTGAACCTCAGGGATATAATGACGAAGCATATTTTCAATGCCCATCTTTAATGTCGCGGTAGAACTTGGGCATCCCGCGCAAGCCCCCTGCATAAAGAGCGTGACCACACCATCATCAAAGGAATGGAAGACAATATCGCCGCCATCCATGGCAACGGCAGGGCGCACCCTTGTATCCAAGAGATGTTTGATCTGCTTTACCGTGTCGTCATCATCGTCCGACGCGTCAGTTTCACCCGAAGCACTGTCTTCAATGACGGGCATCCCGCTGGCAAAATGTTCCATGATCGCCGCCAACACGCCGGGCTTGATGGTGAACCATTCACGGCTGTCATCTTTGGTGATGGAAACAAAATCACTGCCCAAAAATACACTGCTGACGCCTTCAACCGCAAAAAGACGGCGCGCCAATGGTGAAGAAGATGCCTCGCCAATCGCGGAAAAATGCATCGTGCCTTGCGCCATGACCTCAACCCCGGGAATAAACTTCAAGGTTGATGGATTTGGGGTGTCTTCAGTTTGGATAAACATGATTTCGCTCCTGTCGGAAAACAGTTTGTCTTTCATTAATATAAGCCTGTCATGGCCGTGATACAACCGCGGGGCAAAAAAACTCCCCGCTTTGATACTGGCAAGACGACAGTTTAGCCTAAACTTGCGCCCAAGAAGCCTGTCAGGCGGCGAATATCGCCCATAATCGGTTGCGCGATGGCATGGGCACGTTCCGCGCCATCTTTCAGAATGGCATCAATTTGCGCCGGGTCTTGCATATAGATATTCATCTGTTCGGTAATCGGCGCCAATTTGGCAATCGCCACATCAGCCAGCGCAGGTTTGAAAACACCAAAGCCCTGGCCGCCATATTCGGCCAGAACATCATCAACCGAAACTTCGGCCAAAGCCGCGTAAATCGACACCAGATTGCGGGCTTCCGGACGATTTTCTAACCCTTCAGCATCGCTTGGCAGAGGTTCAGGGTCTGTTTTGGCTTTTTTGATTTTGGTCATGATCGCATCGGCATCATCGGTCATGGTGATGCGCGAATATTCTGATGGATCCGATTTGCTCATCTTGGCATTGCCATCACGGAGACTCATCACCCGTGTCGCTTTGCCCAGAATTTGAGGTTCCGGCAAAGGAAAGAAATCTTCGCCATACATGGCGTTGAACGCTTGAGCAATATCGCGGGTTAATTCCAAATGCTGTTTTTGGTCATCGCCAACAGGAACATGGGTGGCTTTATAGGCCAAAATATCAGCCGCCATTAACGTTGGGTAAGCATAAAGACCAACGGTTGCATTCTCGCGGTTTTTTCCGGCTTTTTCTTTGAACTGCGTCATGCGATTAAGCCAGCCCAACCGCGCCACACAATTAAAAATCCACGCCAGCTCCGCGTGTTGCGGGACTTGCGATTGATTAAACAGGATTGAGGTTTCAGGATTAATCCCTGCCGCCAGCACACTGGCCGCCACTTCGCGGGTGCTTTTGGTCAATTCCACGGGGTCTTGCGGCACAGTAATGGCGTGCAGATCAACGACACAATAAATACATTCAAAATCATCCTGCAGTTTGACCCAGTTTTGGATCGCGCCCAAATAATTGCCCAAATGCAGATTACCCGTGGGTTGAATACCTGAAAAAATACGTCGCATGATTGATCCTTAATTAAAACCTTAAGCCGTGATCAGCCGCCGCCGTCACATTGCTTTTGTCATCATATCATTCTTTTGACGATGCTGGTTGCGATGGTCAAGCCTTTCTTGCCATCACCGCATATTCATTAGGCCAAAGCGGCGGGATGCAACATCAGATTATGAGGATTTTCCACGCCGCAATTCAGCCCAGATTTCCCGCGGCAATGCCCCTGAAAAATACGCCACACCAAAATAAGAAATCGTCCCCAAAATAATCAGCATCACCAGCATGACCGCGTCTTGGAACAGGCCAGCGTCAATCAAATCGTGGTCATAAATCATTCGCCCCAACCATAACGTGATCGCCATCACCATTGTGCTGACCATGATCGGCAAAAAGCCGTTTTTAATATCCGCATCAAGCCGCTTACGCCGCCAAAGCAAAACCGCCATCACCACAACAGAAACCCAAGATGCCAAAGATGTGGCCAAGGCCAGCCCCACAACACCAAGAACCTGCATCAAAGAAATACTGCCAATTAAATTCACCACCACCGAAAGCAGGGTGATTTTTAACGGGGTTTTCGGATCATTCGCGGCAAAAAACGCGGGCTGTAAAATCTTGGCCAGAATAAAAGAGGGAATGCCCAAAGCATAGGCCATCAACACCTGTGATGTTGGGGTGATCATGGCATCGGTAAACGCGCCATAGCCAAACAATCCGCTGATAATAATATCGGCGATCAAAAGACTGCCCACCATAGCGGGCAAGGCAAAGAACAGCCCCAGCCTGATGCCGCCGGCCAAGACAGATCGTGTTTGGCTCATATCACCGGCGGCTTCAAGATGGGAAAGCCGCGGCAATAAGGCTGTGCCCAAAGCAATGCCAATCACCCCCAGCGGCAATTGAGCAATACGATCAGCATAATAAAGCGCAGAAATTGCCCCCACCGGCATCAATGAGGCCAAGATAGTATCAACCAGCAAGTTAAGTTGGGTGCTGCCCGCGCCAAGAGCGGCGGCAAGGAATTTGCGCCACATGGCTTTGCCCGCCGCGCTGATTGTTGGCCATAATCCCCATGAGGGTTGCTTGCCAATAGCTTTTAACATCCGCTGCATCAAGAGCATTTGCAAAACCCCTGCCACCGGAACCGCTATGGCCAAAGGCACCGCGCCAAAACTAGCCGACATGGAGCTGATCAACGCGCCAATCATCAACATCACATTCAAAATAATCGGCGCCGCCGCCCCGCCAAGGAATCGATTATTAGCATTGGTCACCGCCGCCCAAAACGCCACCATGGAGACCATCGGCAAATACGGCAGGGTGATGCGCGCCAATGTCACCGCGTCTTGAAACCGTTGATCTTCTTCTGAAAAACCCGGGGCAAGGAAGCTGATCACCGCTGGCATGAAAATTTCCATCAAAAGCGTGATGACCACCAACCCCCATAATAACGTCAGTTGAATTTCAGCCGCTAATAATGCCGCCGCTTCATCCCCTTGTTTTTTCGCCTTGGCATAGGCGGGAAGAAACGCGTTGGTGATCGCCCCTTCAGCCGTTAGGCGGCGGAACAGATTGGGCAATTTAAACGCCACAAAAAACGCATCCGCCAAAGGGCCCGCGCCAATCGTCACCGCTAATATCACATCACGTCCGAAACCTAAAACACGGCTGATGGCGGTAAGCCCCCCAATTTGACGAACCGCGCCAAAAAAACTAGGACCTGATTGTTGCGGCGATGAACTGGTCATGCGGGCACCTGATTGGCGGGGTCTGTGTTTTTCAAGACATCAAGCAATTCTTGCTGAAGTTTTTCGCGCCGCGCTTCTGATGATATTTTCAGGCCAAACCCATCTTTGACATAGAACACATCCACCACTCGATCGCCATAGGTGGATACGCTGGCGGTTTGAATTTGCAGCCCCATCTCCGCCATTCTTGCGGTGACTTTATACAACAGCCCCGGGGCATCCTTGCCATTAATCTCAACAACCGTATGGGTGTTGCTGGCTTTATTGCTGACAAAAACACGGGCAGGGGCTTGGATACGGCGGATGCGCGACGGGGTTTGCAAAAGCCGGCGTTCGGTGGCTTCATCAATATCCAACATCCCTGTCAGCGCGTCACCCAAACCTTTGCGCAGGGCTTTGAGTTCAGCAGGGTTGGTGATGGCTTTTTTATCTTCGTTCTGAATCCACAACACATCCAATGTCAGGCCATCTTTTCGGGTGGTGATGCGCGCGTCAACAATATATGCCCCCATGGCGGCAACCCCGCCGGCAATCCGTGAAAACAACCCCGCGTCATCGGCGGTGATGATAATCACTTCAGTGGCGTTTCGTTTCGGGTCAGGGGTCATGCCAACGGTCAGCAGATCACCGGAAAGATAATGATCACGGCATAATTGAGCGTGGCGGGCGTAACCATCGGCATCAAAACTTGTCCAATACGCCGGATAGAAAAGATCAAGATGTTGGTCGATCATCTCGTCTTTCCAATCTGGTTTTAAATGATCCTTGAGGATGGCTTTATTTTCTGCCGCGATAAAGCTCAATTCATGATCAGGGGTTGAGCCGCGCAACACCGCCATGGTGCGGGTATAAAGATCGCGCATCAATTGGGCTTTCCAGCCATTCCATACATTCGGCCCAACAGCGCGAATATCCGCCACGGTCAACACCAAAAGCAAGTTAAGCCGTTCAGGGGATTGCACTTCGGCGGCAAAGCGTTCGATGGTGGTGGGGTCATTCAAATCATATCGGAAGGCTGTTTCGCTCATCAGCAAGTGATGCCGCACCAACCACGCGACTGTTTCCGTTGCCGCTTCGCTCATCCCAAATCCTGGGCAAACCGCTTGCGCCACTTCAGCCCCTAAAATCGAATGATCGCCGCCCCTGCCTTTGGCAATATCATGCAGCAACAACGCCACGTATAATTCATCCCGCAGGTTAATTTCATGAACGGCGGCAGAAGCCACCGGTGCAATTTCAGACAATCGCCCCGTTTCAATGCCGTTCAGAATTCCCATGGCAAAGACCGTATGCTCATCAACCGTGTAGCTGTGATACATATCAAATTGCATCATCGCGACGATCCGGCCAAAGTCCGGCATGAATTTGCCCAAAAACCCTGTTTCATTCATCAAGCGCAAAATACGTTCAGGGTTTTGGTGACTGGTGACAATATCAATGAACTTGGCGTTATTTTCAGGATCATTGCGGAAAGATTGATCAATAATCCTTAGATTGGCGTGGAGTTTCCGCAACGCTTGGGGATGAATATCAAGGCTATTGTTTTGGGCGATTTGGAACATTTCCATCATCAGGTGAGGGTTTTGTTTCAAATTCACTTCGCGCGGCAGATTAAGCCGCCCCGCTTCGACCTCAAAAGGCTTAGGGGCTTGCCGCCGCCGCCATAAAGATAAAAACGGCCGTTGCTTTGTGCTGAAATCAGCGGCAATCGCCGCCCAGAAAATCCGCGTTAAATTCCCCACTGTTTTGGCGGCGATATGATAGCGGCGCATGAACCGTTCAACGCCTTTCATCCCGCTTCTTGCCTGAAACCCCATCTGCGGGGCGATGTCCATTTGGGCATCAAAGGTCAGGCGATCATCTTCACGGCCAGCCCGCAAATGCAAATGGCAACGGACTGACCATAAATACCGTTGCGAGGCTGAAAACTCTTGCAGCTCACGTTTGCTCAACACCCCTTGGGTGATGATGTCTTCCATCGAGGTCACTCGATAAGCGTAACGGGCAATCCAAAACAAGGTATGGAGATCGCGCAAACCGCCTTTGCCATCTTTGACATTGGGTTCCACCACATAACGTTGATTGCCGATGCGATTGAGGCGTTGTTCACGTTCATCCAATTTGCTGTTTAAAAACGCCACCGCGGTGCCCGTGACAATATCTTGATCAAAACGATTGATCAGGTCTTCGGTCACCGCTTCATCCCCTGCCAGATAACGCGCCTCCAGCATCGCGGTGCGGATGGTAATATCCTCTTTCGCTGATTTTAATTGCTGGCGCAGGCTTCGGGCGGCGTGACCCACCGTTAAACCTAAATCCCACAAAACATAAAGCATGGTTTCAATTTGGCTGGTGACCGCTTTATCAGCCTGAGTTGTGGTTAAAAACAACAGATCAATATCAGATTGCGGTGCCAATTCACCACGGCCATATCCGCCTGTTGCCACCAAGGCCAAACGCGGGCTGTCTTTCGCCAATGGGATGGTGCTGGTCACGTGCTGGAAAATGTTTTTGACCAATTCATCCATGATCAACGCGTAACCGCCAATATAAATCGCGCCGTCATTATCCTCAAGAAAGCGGGATTTAATCAGCTCACGACCTTCCGCCAGCAATGGCTTTGCCGCCGCCAATAAAGCGTTTTGCAATTCCAACGGCTGTTCCGCTTTAATGGCTTTAAAGGATTTGGCACAGCGGGCGGCAAATTTTGTTTGGTCATACCAAACCCGCGCATAACGATACGGCTTCAACACATCCAACCATTGCGGCCTTTGTTGGGGCTGTTGTTGCGACCGTTGATGCACCCGTTGGTGAGATTGCTTTTTTTTCAGTTCAGTTTGACCCATTTTATCCTGGCTCATTTATCTTTTTGCTGAAGCAAATCCTGCATGGCGTAAATCGCTTCAAGGGCTTGCTTTGGTGTCATGGTATCAGGCAAAAGCGTTTTCAGGAAATCGAGAGCGGGTTGATCAACCGCCGCCGTTTGTTGCTGCGGTATTTCTGCTGAAAACAATGGCAATTCATCAAGTTTTGATGACATCAACGGGCTGTTTTCTTCCGTCAGGCTGTTCAACACATCTTCAGCACGGCTTAGGACAGAGGCGGGCACCCCTGCCAATCGCGCGACATGAATCCCATAGGATTTATCCGCCCCGCCTTCGATCACTTCATGCAAAAAGACAATTTCACCCTGCCATTCCCGAACCGCCATCGCGTGGGGCGAAAGAGCCGAAAGGCTGCGCTTCAAGCCATTTAATTCATGGTAATGGGTGGCGAAAAGCGCGCGGCATCCATTGACTTCATGCAAATGTTCGACCACCGCCCAAGCCAATGACAAGCCATCATAGGTTGCGGTGCCGCGCCCGATTTCATCCAAAATCACCAGCGCGTTTTCACCCGAACGATTTAAAATCGCGGCGGTTTCAACCATCTCCACCATGAAGGTTGAGCGCCCTGTGGCAAGATCATCCGATGCGCCAACACGGCAGAACAAGCGATCCACCACGCCGATCACCGCTTGTTCCGCGGGCACATAAAACCCTGCTTGTGCCATCACCGCGATCAACGCGTTTTGCCGCAAGAAAGTTGATTTCCCCGCCATATTTGGCCCCGTCAAAAGCCAAATACGATCATCATCATGTAAAGCGCAATCATTGGCGATAAACGGCTGGTCTCCGGTTTGATCCAGCATATGTTCCACCACCGGATGTCGCCCTTTGGTGATGCTAAAGGCGCGGCCTTCGGTTAATTGCGGCCTTGTATAATTTTTGGCCTCCGCCAATTGCGCCGATGCCACAGCAACATCAAGGGCGGCGGCATCAGCCGCCAGTACCATGATGGCGGCGGTTTGCTTTAAAACATCTTGGGATAATTGGTCGAAAATTTCCAATTCCAAGGCCAAGGCGCGATCCCCGGCTGAGCTCATCTCACGTTCCAGATCCGCCAATTCCGTGGTGGTGAAACGGACGGTTTGGGCGGTGGTCTGGCGGTGGATAAACCCATCCATGGCCATCATTTTATCGGCATGGGTATTGCGGACATCAATATGATAGCCCAACACATTATTATGCTTAATCTTCAAGGAAGCGATGCCGGTTTCATCGGCGTATTTCATTTGCAATTGCGCGATCAGGCGGCGGCTTTCATCGCGCATGGATTTCAAATCATCCAGCCCAGAATGAAACCCTTTCCGAACAAAACCGCCATCACGCGCCAAGAGCGGCAAATCATCTGATAACGTGGCGGCGATTTGATGCGACAATTCAAACGGGGCTTTGAGATGGCTTGCCATAGCGGCCAGTTGATCACCTGCGATCAAATCTGATTGACGCTGATCAATCGCCTCCGCCATCACTGACGATGCCAATATCCCCCGCCCAATGGCGGCCAGATCACGCGGCCCCCCATGGCCAAGGGATAGCCGCGATAACGCCCGTTCCAGATCAGGCATGGATTGAAGCGCTTCGGTAAGATGCGCCGATAATACAGGGTCAGAAAGCACCGCTTCCACCAGATCAAGCCTTGCGTTAATGGCGGTCATATCTGTCAGCGGTGCCGCGATACGGCTGGCCAATTGCCGCCCGCCCGCGGCCGTTAAGGTTTTATCAATCACCGATAACAAACTGCCTTTGGTCTGGCCGGAAAGCGTGCGGGTAATTTCAAGGGAGCGGCGACTGGCGGGGTCAATTTCCATCACCGTTCCACTGGTGACTTTGATGATGGGCTTCAGGCTTAAATCCCGGCCTTTTTGGGTTTGATCCAAATATTGAACCAATGCCCCCGCGGCGGCGTAATCAGCACGGGTCAGATCAGCGATCCCATCCATCGTGGCGGTGTTATATAGCCGGCATAAATGGGTCTCACCATCTTTTGATGAAAACATCCGCGCTGGCCTTAGGCTGACACAACCCACCAAGCCTTTCGGGTCAGCATCGGCAAAACCATGGTCGGCATCGGGCTGATCACTGGCGATCAATTCCGCCCCTGAAAGCCGCGCCAAAGTATCATGCAAGCGATCATGTTCAATGGTTTCAACAAAGACATCACCGGTGCTGAGGTCAACCCAAGACAGCGCCATATCCTGACCGGATTGCCCTAGCGAGATCAGGAAATTATTTTCGCGTGGCGGCAGAAATTCATCTTCGATCAATGTCCCCGGGGTGACAATCCGCACGACATCACGACGGAGCGGGCCTTTATTGCCGTTTTTCTTGGCTTCTTCAGGGCTTTCCGTTTGTTCGCAAATCGCAACCCTGAACCCTTTGCGGATCAAACGTGATAAATAGGTTTCCGCGGCATGAACCGGCACGCCGCACATCGGCACATCACGGCCTTCAACCTTACCGCGTTTGGTGAGGGTAATATCAAGGGCGGCGGCGGCATCGACCGCGTCGCGAAAGAACATCTCGTAAAAATCACCCATGCGATAAAACAGCAAGCAATCATCATGGGCGGTTTTCACATCCAGAAATTGCGCCAGCATCGGGGTGACCCCTGAAGCGTTCTGATCAGGGAAATCCACCATCGGCGGCAATTCTGCAACCGAAGTCTCTTCTGCTTCTGGTGTTGTTTTTTGATCCAGCGCCATGATTAAGCCAATGCCCTGATGATGCAATGTTGATACGATGTTGATGCGATATTATTGCCATGTTGATGCGATAACGATCACAAGATAACAGTTCTTGTCAGGATAACCTCTACCGTCTTATAATCCACCCATAAACGTCATAAAAATGAAGTTTATTTTCTTTATTACTGATCCAAAGTTTTTTGCTTTTCATCACCCAAAACAAGAAAGTTTAAGGCCAAGATTATGCCTAAATCCCGTTCATCTCTTAATGCTGATGCCCTTAATTTTCATGCCAAAGGGCGTCCGGGGAAATTTGAAATTGCCCCCACCAAGCCTTTGACCAGCCAAAATGATCTGGCGCTGGCCTATTCGCCTGGGGTGGCCGCGCCTTGTATGGAAATCGCCGAAGACCCTGATAAGGCGTATGATTACACCAATAAAGGCAATACGGTGGGGATTATCAGCAATGGTACGGCTGTTTTGGGGCTTGGCCAGATTGGCGCGCAAGCATCAAAACCTGTGATGGAAGGCAAAGCGGTTTTATTCAAAAAATTCGCTGACCTTGATGGCATTGACCTTGAGCTTAACACCAATGATGTTGACCGATTTGTTGACGCGGTATCCTTGATGGGGGCGAGTTTTGGCGGCATTAATCTTGAAGATATTAAATCCCCAGAATGTTTTATCATTGAAGACCGCCTGCAAGAGGTCATGGATATTCCGGTCTTCCATGATGACCAACATGGCACGGCGATTATCACCGCCGCCGCCTTGATTAACGCCGTTCACCTGACGGGACGTGATCTCAAATCGATTAAGATTGTCAGCTCCGGTGGCGGGGCGGCATCCATCGCTTGCATTGACCTGATGAAAGCCATGGGCGTTCCCCATGACAATATCATTCTGGTTGATATTGAAGGCGTGATCTATGAAGGCCGTGAGGTTGATATGAACCCATGGAAAGCACGCCACGCGGTTAAAACAGATTTGCGCCGCCTTGAGGACGCTTTGGTGGGGGCGGATGTTTTCCTGGGCCTGTCGGTTGCCAATATCGTCAGCAAGGATATGGTTAAATCCATGGCGGAAAAGCCGATCATCTTTGCCATGGCCAATCCTGAACCTGAAATCATGCCCGATGAAGCCAAGGCCGCTCGCCCTGATGCCATTGTCGCCACCGGACGTTCCGATTTCCCCAATCAGGTGAATAACGTCCTTGGGTTTCCTTATATCTTCCGTGGGGCATTGGATGTACGGGCATCATCCATCACCCAAGGCATGAAGATTGCCGCCGCCGAAGCCATCGCAAATCTGGCGCGGGAAGATGTGCCCGATGAAGTGAACGAAGCCTATGACGGCAAGGTTCTGCATTATGGCCATGACTATATTATCCCCGCGCCATTTGATCCGCGATTGATTGTTGAGGTCTCCGCCGCCGTGGCAAAAGCCGCCATGGATGATGGCGTGGCGCGCAAGCCGATCACGGATATGGAAGCCTATCGCAACACGTTATCGGCACGGCTTGATCCCACCGCCTCCACCTTGCAGAAAATCTTCACCCGCATCAAAGATGAAAAAAGACGGGTGGTCTTTGCCGAAGGGGAAGAAGAACGTGTTATTCGGGCGGCGGTGGCTTTCCGCAACGCCGGTTATGGTGAACCGATTATGGTCGCCCGTGAACATCGGCTGAAAGAAGCGATTGAACGTATTGGCCTTGAAGGGGCGGATGAGCTGATTTGTGTGAACGCGAAAAATTCAGACCAGAATGAGCATTACATCGATCAGCTTTATGAAAAATTACAGCGCAACGGTGCCATGCGGCGGGATTGTCAGCGCATGGTCAATCAAGACCGTAATATTTTTGCCGCCGCCATGGTCAATGCCGGTGATGCGGATGCCATGGTCACCGGCACAACGCGATCCTTTAAATCAAGTTTTGATCACATCACGCGGGTGATTCGGCCAAAAGAAAGCCAAATTTATTCCATGAGTATGGTGGTCTCCCGCGGCACAACGGTATTTTTGGGGGACACTTCAATCCATGAACGCCCTGACCCTGAAACCATGGCCGATATTGCTGAGGGCATGGCCAATCAAGTCAAAAAGCTGGGCATCACCCCAAGGGTGGCGATCATGTCATTTTCCAATTTTGGCAACCCATGGATGAAGACCGCCGCCAGCGCCCATAAAACCGCTGATGTCTTGGATGCACGAGGGGTTGATTTTGAATATGACGGTGAAATGACCGCTGATGTCGCGCTGGATTATGATTTGATGCGGGCGAATTATCCGTTCTGCCGCCTTTCAGGCCCTGCCAATGTCTTGGTCATGCCCGGGCTTCATTCCGCCAATATCGCGTTTAAATTGCTCAAGAAACTTGGTGGCGGGTCAACCATTGGCCCGATTATTTTCGGCGCGGAAAAACCGTTTCAGATTGTCCCCATGGGCGCCAGCGTCAATGATATTCTGCAGGCCGCCGCGCTTTCAGCCTTTGAAAGCATGGAAAAATAAATCGAAAAACGATCAGGTTTAGATTTTTTCGGACAATTGATCCAACGGCCGGGCGCCGATATGGGAGATCACTTCACTGGCGGCTATCGTTGCCAATTCCGCTGACCGTTCAAGCCCATCACCGCGCTGACGACCAAAGAGATAGCCCGCGGCATAAAGATCACCTGCGCCGGTGGTATCCATCACCTTGACCTCTTGATCCGCTGAAACAGCGACTGTTTCATTTGACGTGATGGCCATGGAACCGCCCGCCCCGCGGGTAATGGCGGCTTCGGCAACCAATTCTGGCAAGCGTTTTACCGCTGTGTCGAAATCACCGGGGAATAGGCTGAGCAATTCATCTTCATTGCCAAAGATCAGGTCAGCGTGATCAGCGATGTAATTTGTCAGCGCATCGTGATGGCGTTCAACACACCACGCGTCGGATAATGACAAGGCCAGTTTCGTGTTATTGGCTTTCGCAATATCGGCGACGCGCTGATAACAATTGGGGCCTCTTGGGGCATCAAACAAATACCCTTCAAGATAAACCCAATCCGCCCCAGCGATCAGTTCTTCATTCATGTCATCTTCGTTAAGCGTGATGCACGCCCCAAGATAAGTGTTCATGGTACGCTCAGTATCAGGCGTGACCAGAATAAAAGAACAAGCGGTGGGGTGGTCAGCATCATAAACAGGAGGAAACGCAACCCCCGCGGCAGAAATATCATGGGTGAAGACTTTGCCCAAAAGGTCTTCTGAAATTTTACCGATAAATCCTGCGCTGCCGCCGAAAGACGAAATCCCAACCGCGGTATTGGCGGCAGACCCGCCTGAAACTTCCATCGCAGGGCCAATCGCGTCATAAAGCGCGCTGGCGCGATCACCATCAATCAAATTCATGGCGCTTTTTTCCATGCCTTGATCAATAATAAACTGATCATCCGCCTTGGAAATAATATCTACAATAGCGTTGCCGACGGTAACAATAGAAGCGGAAGACATGATTCAAAGCCTAAAACTGATAAAGATGGTTATATCTACCGCATTATTATTGAAAACTGAAGGTCGAAAGGATAAGACCTTTATGGATTGTTTTTTAAAGATACATTTTCATGCGCCTGCCTTTCATTATTTCCATTACTCTTCTGCCTATTGTGGTGACGGCGTGCCAACCGCCATCGGCACGGACAGTTGATGTCACGCTAGATGCTGAAACCACCTCAACCGTGCTTAATCAAGTGGCGGCGGAAGACACCAGCATTGCCGATGCGGTTGATCAGGTTATTGATCATGGTGAAGGCGAGGCGGCGTTGCCAGCGGATAATGATCAGCTTGCCGCCATCACCCCGCCGCCTGAACCTGAAACCCCACCACCACCACCGCCACCAAGTTTGACTCCAAATGATGTGGTGGGGATTGAAATCGCAGATTTAATCCGCCGCTTTGGTGAGCCTGATTATATCCGTATTGATGCTGGGGTTGAGATTTACCAATACAGGCTGTCGTCATGTGTTGTTGATTTTGTCGCCATGCCCGTACCGGAAGGCGAGGCAATAGTGGTGACATCGGCCCATCCGCGCCATCGCCAAATCAACACAGCCTATGATGGGCCTTCGTGCCATCTTGATCTTGGTTCTTTAGATCGGGATTCTTTAGATAAGGATACGCCGGACGAGGCTTAATCCACATCGGTTTTATGGCGATACATACATTCGTTGATAATGACGCAATTGCCGCATTTTGGTTTGCGCGCCACACAGGTATAGCGGCCATGCAGAATAAGCCAATGATGGGCTTGTTTTTTAAACGCATCCGGCACCCGCAATTCCAGCAATTTTTCAACTTTCAATGGGGTTGCGCCCACCGCCATGCCCGTGCGATTGCCCAGTCTGAAGATATGGGTATCGACAGCAATGGTCGGATGACCAAAGGCTTCGTTTAAAACAACATTGGCGGTCTTACGCCCCACCCCGGGCAGTTTTTCCAGCAAGTCACGGTCTTCTGGCACCGCGCTGTTATGATCACGGATCAGAATTTCCGCCATGGCGATGACGTTTTTGGCCTTGGTGTTATAAAGCCCGATTGTTTTGATATAATCTTTCAACTTATCCAAGCCCAAAGCCACCATTTCTTCCGGTGTTGTGACGATTTTAAAAAGCGGCGCGGTGGCTTTATTGACGCTGACATCAGTGGCTTGAGCAGAAAGCGCAACCGCCACCAACAAAGTATAAGGGTTCACAAAATTTAATTCTGTTTGCGGCTCAGGCATAATTTCAGCCAGTTTTTCAAAAGCAGAATTAATATCAGCCTGTTTCATTTTTGGTGAAGGCTTTTCAGATTTCGCGGCCATGGCAACTGTCCTTTACGTGAACCTGCATGATGAAAAATTTTTGACTTTGCGTCAATGTGACCCAAATCAGGCTTCTGACTTGACGCCAAAGATTAGCCAAAGCATGGTAGCACCATGACAGATGATATGCCACAGAACCAAGATGATCGAACAGAAAAGCCGCGCCAGCGGCTTGAGCTTTGGCCGCATCGGAGTTTAAGCCCAAAAGGGTTTAAAATCTTCATGATGGTATTGGCTGGGTTGATGCTGACCATGGGGCTGGGATTCTTTTTGGTGGGGGCATGGCCTGTCATTGGCTTTATGGGGGCTGAAATTGCCGTTCTTTATATTGTCTTTAAATTAAATTACCGCGCCGCCCGCCAACGTGAACATCTGATGGCCACGAAAGAGACATTCCGGATTGAACGAATTTCTGTTGATGGTGAAAAGACGGTCGATGAATTGCCAACCCCTTGGCTTCAAGCCAAATTGGTGCCTGATGTTAAGCCCGACGACGATTTAGAAAGCCGCACAACACCCAAATTGATTGTTTCCAGCCATGGCAAATCAACGGAAATCGGCGCGTTTCTTCATGTCGCTGAAAAACGTGAATTGTTGCCCGAAGTCGATGCTATGCTGAAAGACGCCCAGCGATAGCCATTCCAGCCGGCAATTTTTAAGACAACACATCTTTCATGGAATAAAGGCCGGGCTTGGCTTTCGCCGCCCATACAGCGGCCCGCACCGCGCCCCGTGCAAAGACCATGCGATCCATGGCGCGATGGGTAATCTCAACACGTTCAGATTGGCCATAGAAAATCACGCTATGCTCACCCACAACATCACCGCCGCGCATCACCGCAAAACCAATCGCGCCATCCTCACGTTCACCGGTAATGCCGTCACGCCCACGATCAGCAACGTCATCCAAAGCAACGCCGCGGCCACGCGCCGCCGCTTCGCCTAAGGCCAATGCCGTGCCTGAAGGGGCATCGACTTTATGCTTGTGATGAGCTTCGACAATTTCAATATCCCAACCTTCGCCAAGCGCCCGCACCGCGTCTTCAACCAACTGGCCGAGCATCGTCACCCCAACGGACGTATTGGCGCACCAAACAACCGCTGTTTTTTCAGCCGCCTTTTTCAGCGCGTTGATATGGTCTTCGGCCAAGCCTGTTGTGCCGACAACAATCGGAACACCTTTTTCAGCGCAAAGCAAAGCATGGTCCGCGCTGACTTGAGGGCTGGTAAAATCAACAACCACATCAGGTTTAGGGTCAAATAACGCCGCCGCATGATCAGCGATAACAACGCCGCTTTCATCCATGCCGTTGATCCGCCCCAGATCCGCCCCAATCTCATCAACCCCTGGCCGATCCGTCGCCGCGGAAATGACAACATCATGGCGATCAGCCACCGCTTTCGTGATCATCCGGCCCATACGGCCAGAAGCACCAGGTAAAGACATACGAATAGAGGATGAAGACATCAGAATACTCCTGTTTCGGCCAGCATAATCAATTGCCTGACATCTGCCAAGGTCAAGACGAAGCGTCAGCAGGAATTAGTCATCGCTGAACATATTGCGGATGCGATTCATAAATGACGTTGATTCTGGGTTTTGTTTTTTCGAATCAGATGAAAATTCTTCGAGCAATTCTTTTTGCTTTTTCGTCAGATTAACAGGGGTTTCCACCTGAATATCAACATATAAATCACCGCGGGCACGGCCTTGAAGCCCGGGCATACCTTTGCCCTTAAGCCGTAAACGATGGCCTGCTTGCGTCCCGGGTTGAATCGTCACCCGTGCGATTTTGCCATCAAGATTAGGAACATCAACCGTCCCCCCCAATGCCGCGGTTGTCATCGGCACGGGCATGGTCAACAGCAAATGCGTGCCATCACGGTCAAACAATTCATGGGCATAGACATTGATGAAAATATAAAGATCACCCGGGCTGCCGCCGCGCAATCCAGCTTCGCCTTCACCGGAAAGACGAATACGTGTTCCGGTATCGACACCGGCCGGAATATTGACATTCAACGTGCGGTTTTTCTGCACCCGCCCTTGGCCGCCGCAACCACCACAAGGTGAGGAAATCGTTTGGCCTTGCCCCTGACACGCCGGACAGGTGCGTTCCACGGTAAAGAATCCTTGCTGGGCACGGACTTTGCCGTGACCGCCACAAGTGCCGCAATTAACCGGCTCTGATCCCGCCGCCGCCCCTGACCCTTCACAAGTGTCACAACGGGTCGCCACAGGGATGGTGATGGTTTTATTGCCGCCGGCAAAGGCTTCTTCGAGATCAATATCTAGGTCATAGCGCAGGTCTGAGCCTTTGGTATTGGCACGCCGACCGCCGCCACGACCACCACGTCCGCCCATGAAATCGGAGAACATTTCATCAAAAATATCGGAAAAGCCGCCAGCCCCGCCAAAACCAGCGCCGCCACCGAAACCGCCACCGCCAAAGCCGCCGTTTTGATCAAAAGCAGCGTGGCCCATTTGATCATAGGCCGCGCGTTTTTGATCATCTTTTAAAACATCATAGGCTTCGGTCGCTTCTCTGAATTTTTCTTCAGCTTCCGCGTTATCCGGATTGCGATCAGGGTGATACTGCATCGCCAGTTTGCGATACGCCGATTTGATGGCTTTGCCATCGGCATCGCGCCCAACCCCAAGCACATCATAATAGTCACGTTTAGCCATGGGTCAGCTCACGATCTTAACCTAATTGATGCCAACAGCGATTAGCTGTTGGCTGATTTCTTATCATCGTCACTGTTATCGACTTCTTCGAATTCAGCATCGACAACAGTTTCATCATTGGACGCCTCGGCGTTGTCTTCACCTGCTTCGGCCTGTTCAGCGGCGTAAGCGGCTTCACCCATTTTCATGAGCACAGCGGAAAGCGCTTCGGTTTGTGGGCCAAAGTCATCTTTGTCTTCATCCGCCAAAGCTTCCTTCAGGTCAGCAACAGCTTTTTCGACTTCTTCTTTAAGGGCAGGATCAGCCTTATCCCCTAAATCAGCCAGTGATTTTTCAGCCCCATGAACAAGTGATTCCGCTTGGTTGCGGGCTTCAACTTTTTCACGACGCTTCTTATCTTCTTCGGCATTGGCTTCCGCGTCTTGAACCATTTGATCAATATCATCATCGCTCAAGCCGCCAGAGGCTTGGATTTTGATCTGCTGTTCTTTGCCGGTCGCTTTATCTTTCGCGCTGACATTAACAATACCATTGGCATCAATATCAAAAGTCACTTCGATTTGCGGCACCCCGCGCGGAGCGGCAGGAATCCCCACCAGATCAAACTGACCCAGCAATTTGTTATCCGCCGCCATCTCACGTTCACCTTGGAAGACACGGATTGTCACCGCGGTCTGGTTATCATCAGCGGTTGAGAAGGTCTGTGATTTCTTGGTTGGGATCGTGGTGTTGCGATCAATCAAGCGGGTGAAGACACCGCCAAGGGTTTCAATCCCCAAAGACAATGGCGTGACATCAAGCAACAAGACATCTTTAACATCACCTTTCAACACGCCGCCCTGAATAGCCGCGCCAGAGGCCACAACTTCATCAGGGTTAACGCCGCGATGCGGTTCAGTTTTGAAAAATTCCTGCACCACTTCAATGATTTTTGGCATACGGGTCATCCCGCCCACCATGATCACTTCATCAATATCTTCAGGCTTAACACCCGCATCTTTCAACGCCGCTTGGCAGGGCTTGATGCTGCGCTGCACCAGATCATCAACCAATGATTCCAGTTTGGCGCGGGTCATTTTGACATTGAGGTGTTTAGGGCCGGATTGATCGGCGGTAATGAACGGCAAGTTCACATCGGTTTGAGCCGCGCTAGACAGTTCAATCTTTGCCTTTTCCGCCGCTTCTTTCAGACGCTGGAGTGCCAGTTTGTCTTCGCGCAAATCAATGCTGTTTTCTTTTTTAAATTCTTCAGCCAAATGATCAATAATGCGCTGGTCAAAATCTTCACCGCCAAGGAATGTATCACCATTGGTGGATTTTACTTCAAACACACCATCGCCGACTTCCAGAATAGAAACGTCAAATGTCCCGCCGCCTAAGTCATAGACAGCGATTGTTCCTGATTCTTTTTTATCAAGGCCATAAGCCAAGGCCGCGGCGGTTGGCTCGTTAATAATACGAAGCACGTCAAGGCCAGCGATTTTACCAGCATCTTTTGTGGCTTGACGCTGGGCATCATTGAAATACGCCGGCACGGTGATCACCGCTTCGGTGACGCTTTCGCCCAAAAACGCTTCCGCGTCTTCTTTTAATTTCCGCAGAATAAAACCAGAGACCTGACTGGGTGAGTATTTCTCACCTTGGGCTTCAACCCAGCTGTCGCCATTGTCGGCCGCCACGGTTTGATACGGCACCAATTTGGCGAATTTTTTAGACGCGTCATCATCATGACGGCGGCCAATCAATCGCTTGATCGCAAATAAAGTATTTTCAGGGTTAGTGACCGCCTGGCGTTTCGCGGGCTGACCGACAAGGCGTTCATCGCCATCGGCAAAAGCCACCATTGATGGGGTTGTCCGTGCGCCTTCGGTGTTTTCAATCACTTTGGCTTTGTCACCATCCATAACCGCAACACAAGAGTTTGTTGTGCCAAGGTCAATACCAATTACTTTACCCATATTAGCCTCTTTCTTCTCTTCACCATTGATACAAAACTGGTCTTAAACCTCAATCAAATGGTGTTGGTCATCGGGGGCGGGAATGCCGCCTGTTCCGTATTAACTTAAGCCTCATATAAGAAGCCCAAAACAAAATGCAAGGGTTTCCGCTTGCATTAAAAATCCTTAGTTTTCGTTTGTTTCCGGATCATCCGCTGGTTTTGAAACACCAACCATGGCTGGGGTCAACAAACGGTCATGCAGCATCCAGCCGTTTTGGGCAACCTGCACCACCATCCCCGGTTCAACATCATTGGTGGGGACTTCAAACATCGCCTGATGCTTATCGTAATCAAACTTCTCACCATCGGGGTTAATCACGTTAATACCGTGACGTTCTAATACCGAGGTGATCTCTTGATGGATCATTTCGACACCGACCACCAGATTGGTCATATTGGCGTCAAGCCCTGACCGGTCTTCGGGCAGCACATCCACCGCGCGTTTCAGGTTATCAATGGCAGACAGCAAATCCCGTGCAAAATTGGCATGGCCATATTTGCGGGCTTGCGCCAATTCACGTTCCGTGCGGCGGCGCATATTTTCAACTTCCGCCATGGCGCGCAAAGCTTGGTCTTTTAAATCATCACGTTCCATTTCAAGAACGGTGATCGGGTCCAGCTCTATATCGCCATCTTCTGAATGTTCAGGGTTTTCAGAGTTTTCACCCGCCTGATTTTCATCCTGATGATCTTCAGCTTGCGCGGGATCAGCGGCGGCGGTGTTTTCGTCTTCAGTTTCCTGATTTGGTTTTTCATCAGCCATGATCAGACCTATTCACAATATTATTCTTGTGGGTATGTAGGGCTTCCAAACTGATTACACAAGGTCTAGGCCTGATTTTTCATGATTTCAGGCGATTTTATGGGGGTTAGAGGGGTGAATTCAAGGAAATGTGATCAATTGCCGAGCATTTTGCTGATCGCCCCTGACGTGTAATCAACCATGGGGATAATGCGGGCGTAATTCATCCGCCGTGGGCCGATCACCCCAACCGCCCCAACAATTTGTTGATTGCTGTCTTGATACGGCGCGATGATCATGGCGCAATCGGTGTTTTGAAACAGCGCATTTTCAGCCCCGATAAAGATTTGCACCCCTGATCCTTGTTGAACCGCGTCCAACACATTCATGGTGTTCTCACGGGCTTCCAGCATATCGAAAAGGCGTTTGATGTTATCAAGGTCTTCGGTGGCCGAAACATCGTCCAGCAAATTGGCATGACCCCGCAAGATCAAAGACCCGGGGTTGGTTTGATCGCCTGAAAAAATTGCCAGCCCTGTATCCACCACTTTTTGCGCCAGCGTATCAATTTCTGCTTTTTTTCTATCGATGTCTTTTTTCAGTTTGACCCCGGCTTCGGCCAAGGTTGACCCCGCCAACACTGTGGAAAGAAAATTACCTGCTTCAACAAGCGCCGATACCGGCAAGCCCAACGGCAATTCAATGATGCGGTTTTCGACCTGCCCTGAACCGGTGACAATCACCACCAAGGCTTTGGTCTTGCCCAAGGGGACAAATTCAACATGGCGGATCACCGCGTCCATTTTCGGTGAGATCACCAATGACGCGCATTGCGATAAACCTGATAGGGCGGTGGTGGCTTGTTCCAACGCGTCGTTGTAACTGATGCCATTGGCCATACATTCAGCGTCAATTCGGCTGCGGGTTTCTTGCGGCAAATCCCCGCCCATTTCCATCAAGCCATTGACGAATAATCTTAACCCTATTTCTGTTGGCAGGCGCCCTGATGAGGTATGCGGCTGAAACAACAGACCCGCTTTTTCAAGATCAGCCATGATGGAGCGGATGCTGGCCGATGACAGGGCATTTTCGATTTCCGCGGCAACAGATTTTGACCCCACCGGAGACCCCGTCTCAAGATAAAGATCAACAATCCGTTTAAAAATATCATGGGCGCGATCATTGATGCTATCGCCAATCAATGAATCCAGCGCGGATGATTTTGAAGAAGGATGACCAAAATAATCGTTCATAAGCCAACCTTAGATATGCTAGAACAGATCGTCAATAAGGCCTATGAGCCAAAAAATAAATTCATCGGAGAACAAAATGTCAGGAATGATGCGCCCTAGTGGCCGTGCTGAAAACCAGTTGCGCGAAATTATTATGGAGCCCGGGTTTTCCCCTTACGCGGAAGGATCATGCTTGATCAAATGCGGCAATACCCATGTTTTGTGTTGCGCCAGTGTTGAAGAACGTGTGCCGCCCTTTCTCCGCAATACAGGCAAAGGTTGGGTCACCGCTGAATATGGAATGTTGCCGCGATCAACCCATACCCGCACCGACAGGGAAGCGTCACGCGGCAAACAATCTGGCCGCACGCAGGAAATTCAACGGCTCATCGGGCGGTCTTTACGGGCGGTGACTGATCTTGAAGCCTTGGGCGAACGCCAGATCAAAATTGATTGCGATGTGTTGCAAGCCGATGGCGGCACGCGGACGGCATCCATCACAGGGGCTTGGGTCGCGCTGAGCCTTGCTTGCGAAAAACTGTTATTAGCAGGGGCGATTTCAAGAAACCCATTGACCGATCAAGTGGCGGCCATCTCTTGTGGTATTCTTGAAAACACCGCTATTCTTGATCTGGATTATGCTGAAGATTCCTCCGCTGAAACAGATGCCAATTTTATCCTGACCGCTGATGGCGGCGTGGTCGAAGTGCAAATGACCGCCGAAGAAACCCCGTTTCGCCGTGATCAAATGAACGCGATGTTTGATCTGGCCGAAGACGGCGTGGCGCAACTGGCTGAACTGCAACGCCAAGCTGTTAAGGATGGTCTTTAAACATGGCAGAACAAAAGATAACAGGACAAAAAATAGCAAGACAATTAACCGATGAAAAACTGGTGCTGGCGAGTCACAACAAAGGCAAATTGCGCGAAATTCGTGACCTGTTAAAGCCCTTTGCCCTTGAGGTCATCAGCGCGGGCGATCTGAATTTGCCTGAACCTGATGAAACCGAAGACACCTATGTCGGCAACGCGATTTTAAAAGCAAAAGCCGCGGCCATGGCCAGCGGCTTTCCCGCCTTGTCGGATGACAGCGGTTTTGAGCTGATGGCGATCAACAAAGCCCCCGGGCTTTATTCGGCACGATGGGCAGGGCCGGATAAAGATTTCGGCATGGCCATGCAAAAAGTCTATGATGGGTTTGTGGCGTCAGGCAGTGATAACCGCGATTGCCGATTTGTCTGCGCCTTGTCCATCGTCTGGCCCGATGGCCATGATGAAACCGTTGAAGGCATTATTGATGGCCAATTTGTCTGGCCACCACGGGGTCATCATGGGTTTGGCTATGATCCTGTTTTCCAATTAAACGGCACGGACAAAACATTTGGTGAGGTTGACCCCGCTTGGAAACATAGCGTCAGCCACCGTGCTAAAGCGTTTGAACAATTGCTCGATCGCTGTTTCCGCGACACCGCAAAGGTCAATTGATCATGACCAAGGCCAGTCAAACCCCGCTGGCGCTTTATGTTCATTGGCCGTTTTGCCTGTCAAAATGCCCTTATTGCGATTTCAACAGCCATGTGGCGGAAACCGTTGACCACGACAAATGGGCAGAAGCCTTGGTGCGGGAATTGCATCATCACGCCAAGCGCGCCCAAAAACAGCAGCATCACTTAAGCAGTATTTTCTTTGGCGGCGGCACACCATCTTTGATGGCTCCTGAAACCATGGCCAGCATCATCACCGCGGCTCATGATATTTTTGACTGTCCTGCTGATATTGAAATCACCATGGAAGCCAACCCCACCAGTGTCGAAGCGGAACGGTTGAAATCTTTCCGTGACGCGGGGGCCAATCGGTTGTCCATGGGGATCCAATCATTAAAGGCCGATGGGCTTCAATATCTCGGGCGCGAACATTCCGCGCCAGAAGCCTTGAAAGCTCTTGATCACGCGCGCCAGATTTTCGCTCGTGTTTCGGCTGATTTTATTTATGCCAGAACCGATCAAACCGCCGAAGAATGGCAAGAGGAGCTGACCGATATTCTTGCCCTTGGGCTCGATCATCTGTCGCTTTATCAATTGACGCTTGAAAAGGGGACAGCGTTTTACAGCCGCCATCAACGAGGGTTGTTGGATGTCCCTGACGCGGATGAAGCCCGCAGGTTTTATGACCTGACCCAAGAGCTGACCTTGGCGGCGGGCTGCCCTGCTTATGAGATTTCAAACCATGCCAGACCTGGCCAAGAAAGCCGCCATAACCTGATTTATTGGCAAGCCTATGATTGGTTAGGGATTGGGCCTGGTGCCTATGGCCGGTTTTGGGTTGATGGCAAAAGGATGGAAAGCCGAAGCCGCCGTGACCCTGCCGCTTGGCTTGATGATGTGTTCCGCCAAGACCACGCCATTGACCATTATCAAGAAGACAGCATGACCGATTTCGCCCATGAAGCCTTAATGATGGGGCTTCGGTTGCATCAAGGGGTTGATCTTAATCGCGTCACGTCTATCGCTGGTTCTTTCCCCACTTGGGGGAATGAAAAAGCCATGGCACAATTGCTGGACGCTGAGTTTATCACCATGGATGGCGATATTTTAAAACTGACGGATCAAGGGCGGCCGTTGTTAAACACAATCTTGCACCATTTGACCGAAAGGCCATCGGCTGAAGGTTAAAAGCGGCGAGCGGCGGGAAACACAACACCTGTGTCCTGATCATTGATTTGGCGAATTTCCAAAAGGCGGGTGTTGGTGCCATCCTGATGAAAACGGAACATCCCGCTGAAGCCTGAAAACCCTTGGTCTTGGGTCAGGTTTGCGATCATCATTTGGCTGTCATCATGGTCTAATGTGCTGGCCAAGGCAATGGCATCAAATGCAAGAATCGCGGGCTTTGATGCGGGTTCATTAAAATGATCTTTCCAGATTTGCTGGAACCGATTTTGGTTGTCTTGCGGCACATCAGCAAACCAGCCATTCTTTAAAGATGGTTCTTGCAAAATAGCGGCGTTGTTCCAGCTCGATGGTCCGATAAACAAAACCTGTTCAGGGTCAAGATCATACCATGACAACACCGGCGCGACCCGAAGGCTGAACGCGTCATGACCCGCCAGCAAAACCATATCGTATTTTGGCAATTTGCGCTCACCCGTGGATGAAGGCGGCAACCATCCTGTTAAGTTTTTGATCGACTGTCTTAAAGATTTTTCATCCATCAACACATCGTCATTGATCACCAATAAATCCGCGGTCGCCCCACCTTGATTGCGCAATAAAGAAATGGCGGATTGGGTGATCCTTGTGCCGTAATCATTATCCTGTGCGATTATCACCAGATTAGGAAGGGCGCGGGCCTCTTCATCAATAGGTTTGATTTCGGATAACGCCTTGGTCAAGACCGTTTCAATGTCTTTTTCAGGGGTTTGGCCGATGAGCCATACGCCTTGGCCTGCCACCGTGCTGTCATTTGAAAACGTCAGGATCGGCATATTTGCCATGGCGGCCAATGGTCTGGCTTTGCGGGCGTTTTCTGAAAATAACGGCCCGATGATCAAATCCGCCTTTTGTTCAATCGCCGCTGTCACCGCGCCAGCGACATCTTGTGACGTGTCATGGAAGGTCAAATCAATATTCGGGTTATCCAAGGTGAAAATCGCCAATTCAGCCCCGCGGCGAATATCAACCCCAATCTTCTGGGCAGGGCCGGAAAGCGGCAACAGAACAGCGGCGCGTAAGGTTGTTTCATTTTTGCTGACAACGGTGGATGCGGCGGATTCCGGCAAGATCACTTGATCATCAATCTTGGCCGAATTTTTGATCATGGCAAAAGCCGCCGCCAAGGCATCCGCCGCCAGTGATGGGTCTTGGCCTTCAGGAATAATGGCGCGATCCGTGTCGTCTTTATTGCCATCATCTTGGTCTGTATCAAGAGTCCAAATCACGTTATTCGGCGGCGGGGCGGCGGGAACAGACGGCGTTAATGTCGAGCGGGTGAGCGCTTTTGAAATTTCAGACGTGTCATCTTTCTGGGCTGAATCAGGGCGGGTTAATTTCAGCTGGGCGATAATGCTGGCGATGGTTTCTTCCGGCGGGGTTTCATCACCTTCATAGGTGGTGATGCTGATCTCTGGCGCGGGCGGGGATGGGGCTTCTGTTTGTTCCGCGGAAACCGTCTCTGTTTTCGCAACTGGCTTGGGGGCAGAGACAACAGGTGGCGGGGTATCACCACAAGCGGCCAGCATGAAAACACTCGCCATCAATATGGTCTTGCTTGCCCCTATGGTTTTGCCTGTCATTTCCTATTCCACTCTGGTTTATAACTGATTTGTCGCGATGAACAGGGTCGCCCTGCAACATTACGCCAGTCTTATGAAATGATCAAATCACAGACTTCTATGGCCAAATTATGATGCTGTTATTATGATAAGGGTGTTTTCATGCCATCAATAGTTTGGCTTAATGTGATGGCTGACATCAGATCAGCTTCATCCGGATAGGGCGCTTTATGTCAACTGACCAATCATCATCATTCAAAGG